>CAYSPM010000148.1:0-6467 GCA_964432925.1 uncultured Pirellulales bacterium
CAGCTAAGGCTCGGAAAAATACCACTGGAACCATTAAAAAACGGGTAATCGCGTGCATATTAATTCGCGATGGCTAATTTTTGAACTACTTTTGGACATAACCGGTGCTTTTGGAGAGAGTTAGAAAGTGCCTGAAAAGCCCAATCATCCAGGCTTCTGCCTGTGAATCATAAGGTTAATCATAGCTAGGCAGAATAACAAATGGCAAAGGTTTTCCTTATAGAAGCGATATGTAAATAGTATCCAGACTGCTGGTGGTGTTACACCTTCCAGTGAAGTGGCCTCCGCCTATATGTTCTATATGTTCATTTTAGTGGCGTGTCCGACCCAACGTAATCGTTTCTTGCCTCTGCAATAAGATTGAGCATCATGTCGGCTTGGCTCTGCACTTCTGGATCAGAATTGGTGACCCTCGAATTCCACTTGGCATATTCTTTGTTGAGTTGTCGTCGTGCGTATTCTACCTGCATATCTGCAGTCAGTCCAAGTATCGCTTCAATGTCCCTGACTTCGTGCATGTTGGCAGGCAGGATATTCTCCATCATCCCTCGGAATTTGTCCATGTCGACTTCAAGCCAGCGTGCAAGATTCTTCAGGATAGCCAGTTCCTCGGCACTGACCGAGCCTTTAGTTTGCGCAACGTGCAGGCACAGATTTAGAATTTCGTACCTGTTGCTTAGAGGAGAAATTTGAACGATATCTCTGCAAATCTCATAGCAGTTGAGTCGGCCTCCATTTCGGAAGAAGCCTGCTGTCTTCTTTAGAGCCTTCTTAAGTTTGCGCCGAGCTCTGCCGGAAGAACGATGCAAATCAATATTTTTCATCGCCCAGGTCTTGATTAGGTCAACCTCGCAATTTGACAGCTTGTTGTCGGCTGCGCCAACGGCAAAGGCCAGGCCAACTGTGAGCGTCTTTGCATGTTGCATATTTTCATGAAGGTCAATATAGCCCGGAGACGTGTTTTCATAGCTGAAGTTGCAGTTTGCACATGCAAGTTCTTCTTTGCTCTGGCTCGACAGCAGGGCGGTTCTGAATCGTACATTGCGTTTTCCTCTGCGAGGAAATAAAAGCAGATTGGTCTGAATTCGTGCTACAGTTGTCCAGCCCGTCAAGGTGATGGTTTTCTGATAGACCTTTCCCAGATCAGCCTCGTAATAAAAGGTTGCGGAATCTTGGCCCTGTGCCTGATTGGCACGCGCCAGTATTGGTTGCCCCTGTGCATACTCGTTTGTTACGTCCATCAATTCTGCCCGTAGAGTCACGCTTTGTGTGTCAGCAGGTGTTTGAATAGAACCGCAAATCTCCACGATGAGAACGTCTGAAATTAAGCCTTCTTTTCCCGTTTTTTCCAGACGCACTCGGCAACTAATGTTTTCCGACTTGTTCGGTTTGTTAGTCTTATTTCCGTTTGCTGAACTACCCATACGGTTTGCAAACATCTTTGGCTGCCAGAAAGTGCCACTATGACTGCAACAACCTTTCGGCTGCGATAGTTTCGAACGACAGGTTGCACTCAGTATATGGTACCAGTGCTTAATGGCTGCAAACCAGGGCCTTACACTTAGTGCTGAGGGTTCGTCGCCACAATCAGACCTTAAACTCACTGTGTCTGGTGTAGACCTTGTAGAATTGGAGCTAAGTTGCCGCCCCAAAGTCTGTAACATACGATGTGTTAGAGATGTCGGGGGTTTCGGAGTGTTCCTATTTTTTTTTGAAGGTGGGACTAAGGCAATTTGTAATGCGAGCCGTGGAACAGTATATGGGCACAAAATTCTCAAGTACGAAATGATAACAAAAAAGCAAAATAGCGTTGCTAATGCCATCATAGAAGCTGAACTTGGGTTTGTAAGCGTGCACATATATATGCCATTGCTATCCGACTTTAAAAAGCTCTAACTCTTCATATTTATCTGTCACGTTTGTTGAATTTTTGCCATTTTGGTCCGGCGAAAGGTCCAACTCGAGGACTCTACCAGACTGTAAGTCTTCGAACTCGCAGTGCATTCTCTGATTCAAATCGTAGCTATAAGTAACCTTTATTGGGCATTCTGACTGTCTGTCCGGCGGGAGCTCAAGTTTACGCGTTGCAATTTTATTTACATATTTTGGATCCGTATCTTCTCCCTGTGTTATTGTCACTTCCACCTCTGTCTGGCCTTTTGAGATCGTATAAAACATTTGTGAAACTTCACAGGGTAGCGGAGTGTTCTTCTTAAGAATAATCCGGTTCTGAATCACTCGTCGGCCGGTTTCCTTGTCAAAGGGAGCACATATTGTACCGTAACTGTGATTGCACACATCTGTTAGATTGATATCCCTTAAACCACTCGTTATTCCTGTCGATACCGCCTTGGGGTTTTCCCTAAGTAGGGTAAGTCCAGCATGCAATGCCGCACCAAGCGCGACGCATTCGTCTACGTTGACTGCTATCTCAGGTGTAAAGCCGAACTTTTTCTCAAGCCGTTGTTGAATTGCCGGAACACGGGTGCTGCCTCCAACTAACAATACTTTGTCAATAGCACCTGGCTCAAGACCGGCCTCTTCCAGTGCCACTTCAACCAGGATGTCAGTCCGAGACAATAATGATGCTATCGCTTGTTCGAACATCTCACGGGTAATTTCAATTCTCATGTTCCCAGCCGAGCCGTAGAGTATTTTTTTTGCGACCAAACGCCGCGATAGTGTTTTCTTAATATCTTCTGCTTCGTCTTCATATTTTACTCTGTCCTCATCGCAGGTAATTAGCTCAGTACCAAACTGGTCTTTGTATTTTTGCTCCAGAATTTCTAACAGCTTCCCGTCGAAATCCACTCCCCCCAACGCGTGGTCACCCTGCGAACAGATGATGTCCATTTTTTGTCCATTAACGTCCATGATGGTCACATCGAACGTACCTCCACCGAGGTCGTATACCAGCACTTTTCCTGAAACCTTACGCGTCGTGGCGTAGTACAGCGCTGCTGCCACAGGCTCATTAACAATTCCAATCACGTTCAGACCAATAGCTGCGCCGGCGTCCATGGTTGCTTTTCGCCGAACTTCGTCGAAATGAGCCGGTACAGAAATAACGGCATCTCGAATTTCACCATGTTCGGTCGAACAGTCCTGTTTGAGTTTCTTTAGGATCAAAGCTGATAGTTCCACGGCCGTCCAGTCTTTACCATCTATTGTCTTACGGTAGTTTGCATCGCCCATGTGGCGCTTTATCCAGCGGACAGACCTTTCTGGATTAAGACATCGTGAATTGATTGCTTCAATTCCAACACGTATCATCTCTGGATTTTCTTCATCGAAGAAGATAGCCGAGGGCGTTAGTCTTTCACCATCCGCGTTTGGCACTATCTCGGGCTTACCGATTGCGTTGAGAATTGCTAATGCCGAATAAGTTGTACCGAGATCTATGCCTGCTATGTTAGTCATTGCTTACCCCTCAGTTCCTACTCTACATCGCTTTTTTCGCTTATTACCGTATCGAATCTTTTTAGTAGCATTTAGCCAAATAGTTTTACTTGGGCTGTCCGCACCACTTTTATGGTCTCTTCATTGATAAGGTACTGGTAACCCGCACGAATAACATCTGCTATCTTACCAACTTTGCTTGGGTCGTCGGTTGCCTGTCTGTCTCTAATAGCTTCTGCATATTTCTCCTGCCCCTGGTAATCGCTGTTTATTTGGGGCTGATACTGCTCAACGCCGCTTGATTCTAAAGCGAAAATCAGCTCATCGCGTACTTCCTCAAGTTGCTCTCTCCCAATGTCCTGTTCTTTCAGACAAATAATACGGGCATCTAGGTTGTCGATACAACGGATGATCTTAAGACAAAAGGTCCTGATAATGTTCCAGTCGTAGCCGTCTTGTAATTTTTCTACTTTATCCTGTTGTTGTGAAGCGTATTCACGAATAGCAGTGATCTGTTGACTCAGCTCTTGTAGTGCAGCATTGATAGGCTGTGACTGCTCCACCGTCACCTGCCGAATATCTTGGGCTGTTCGTTTGAATTCTGCTATCTGTTTTTCCAAATTTTCAGTTTGGGTTCTTAGCGAATCTTCGGTTTGGGCGTGGTCTTGGCCGGTGTTATGAAAGTTGGCGCTGTCTCTATTCTCATGTTTGTTTAACTGCCGTTTGCTTTCCTGCATCTGCCCTCTTGTATAGACAGCCGGCAAATCAGATTCAACAGACTCTTCATCTGAAAGCAAAACCGAGATACTCTGAGTATCTTTTACTGGATCCACTGTACCGCTTCGGCGCTTCATAGAAACAGCGTTAGCTCGTCGGCCTGGTTCTTTCTGACCAGCGACAAAACTCTCATTGAAATTGTGCCAGCCAGAGCCCGCGAGAATTCTTGAGAGCCTGGACTGCTCACCGAGCGGTCGAATCTGAGCTTGATTATTCTCAGATCCTTCTTCGGGCTCTTCCGGGCAGGTATCCGTTCTTTCTCTTTCCTCGATTCCTCTTATCTTTCTATAGATGCCTGCAAAAAATTTGCAGGCGTAGGACACAGCTTTGATAATCAGCCTTGCAGTGGCCAGCAGCACGCACCATGCGAAAATAATTCCTCCTATGCCCACACAGACTGTAGAGCCTGTTAATGTCAGTTCTTTTAGTTCTTTCCACTTACCATATTTCTTGACTTGTTGTTGCCAGTTGTTTCCATAGAGTAGATCTGTGAATGCATCGTTAACGATTTCGGTAACAGCCAGTTTATCCATGTCGGCTATGAGCCTTTCTTGTTGTTCTTGCCGGAGATGATCATTCGTTTTACCTAACTCATATTCATCCGGTATTGGTGGCGGGCTGGTTTGCTTTTCAGGTGGCAAATCTTGACTGTCGTCAGACAAGTTCGCCCATTCTCTGTACTCATTCAGGTAATTATTAGCATTGGCTCTGCACTTGAGTTTGTAGAAAGTAACCTCCTGTTGTTGTTTTCTCATCCCCGACAGCATCCACCAAAGACAGGTGCCCCCGGCGAGTAGCAACACCAATCCAAGAATTGAAAACCTTTTAAGCATAACTTATACTTCGATGGCTGACCATGCGTAAACTTTTTACCTGCGCAGTAATTCCTTGTGAAAACTGCCAACTAAAATATACGTAATAATCGAGCCTGACCAAATTACCTTGTGGCTTGAAGTGATATTGTTGGTGTTTGAAGGTGGAGATAGCCGTCCGGTAATATGTGGATATTGATGTTCATAAAGACCGTAGACGAGCACTCAATCAAAGAACAGAACCACAATTAGCTGAGTTAACTGTAACAGAGCCCTGCGAAGCACTGATGCCGGGTCACGTAGTGAATATATCGTTAGTTAACTCTTCCCCCACGTGGCTGACATAGTATTGCCTGAGGGCCTTTTGGCCATGCGACTGAAACATATTCGCCGAGGAGAAAATCCCCACTTTCATAAGGAACAGAATCGCGATACAGGCCGCCACATTTGTCACCGGCCGGTTGTACTTGCTGCAACGCTCCGACAGCTTTGGCTCCGGTACCGCCGTGCGCAGTTTCTCGGCCTTTGGCATCTTACGAAGACTGTGTTTGAGCACACCGATCGCCTGTGTGTTTGCACGCATCAGTAGATCGAGCTGGTGTGGTTGAGACTTCGCCATTGAAAGTGCAAGCTTCACCTTGCCAATGCCTGCGAGTCTGCGTTGACATCTCGGACAGTGCATTACGTGTCTCTGTACCCACTCGGCGTCAGCATTAAAACTCTTGCTCAGAACCTTAGTTAGCCAGCTTCTGATTTGTCTGCAAGTATTATGGTTCATTTTATGTGAGTGCTTGTTGAATAAAATTTTTATAATTTTTATCATGGCGATATTTCCTACTATTTGTTCATCCAAATTGCCAGTAATTGGACTGCTTTGCAACGATATACTCTTGCTGTTGCTGGTGATATGCCCAATAATCGACCCACTTCTGCGTACGAGAGCTCTGCAAGATCTCGTAGCGTTATAACATCCCTCAAATGCTCTGGTAATTGCGCCACATAGCGCCGTAGAGTTTCTGCAAGAAATTTGCAGTCAATCTCATTCACATGGGGTTGTGTGGCTTCAGCGTTGTTGGTTGCCTTTGATAAAGTCCTTTTTTCAGCGGCCCTGTGTCTCAGCATTGAAATAGCTGTGTTGCTTGCTGTACGAAACAAGTAAGCTTTCACGTGTTTAGGTTTTTGTCTGCCTTGGTAATGAGCGAGCTGTAAGAATGTGCTCTGGTATGCATCACAGACATCTTGCTCGTTACCTAGTATCCGCCATAGCATCCGTACCAATTCCGGCCCGTGTCTTTGCATGGCAGACAGTATCCACTTCTGGCTCGCCTCCATAGCAGAAAGGCCAGCCAATTCTCCCCACAATTCATAACCAACTGATTCAGCAAACATAGGCGCCTACTTATGTTTAATTCTATCACTTAGGACGCACTATCTAATATCATGTTAACAAAAAATTGCCTGAAAAATGAGTAAAAAAAC
>CAYSPM010000149.1:0-6449 GCA_964432925.1 uncultured Pirellulales bacterium
CAGATTCTCCGGCGCCACGTCTTCAACATGCAGGTCGCCATAAATGACGCGATAGGTTTCTGAGCCTTCTGGCTGATACCAGAATATTGCCTTGCCGGCATCTCCGAGTTTCACGCCTTTTCCAGCGTAGTGCCACTTGCCGCCAGTCTCGTAAATTTGGAGGAACAGCATTCCCCGTCCAAAGCTCATCCCAAGTTGTGTTTTTTCCTCATCCGAAAGGTCCAATTGAGCAACTTTTTCTCCAAGCAAAGGTACTTGTTTCATAGCATTTTCGGTGCCTATATCCTCGGGGAACGTGCCATCCAACAGAACCTCGGCCCAAACCCGCAGGCTCTCAACAAAGTCTTGCTCGGTAGCCCCTGTGAGGTCGAGCTCATTCTGCTCTAAAGTATATCCGGCAGGCACATCCATACTCATCAGCGAGTCCTCTATCGGCTCATCAAACTTGAAATTTTTCATAATCGCAAGTAGCTGTCCCACTCGAAGCTCTATCCGTATCGGAAGAGCCGTTTCAGGATCGGCCCAGACCTTCACTTCTTCATTTGGGCCCCTGGCTACAAATCCGATAGCTTTCTGCCCATCAATTTCCTGTTCGCCAAGTTTTTCATAATTATCCTGCACCTTGACAATCATCTTCCGAAGAAACTCTACATAGCTTCTTGTTCTTTCCTGAACTGAGCCTTGTATATCAACATAAACGGCCGTTTGTTCTTCGGTATCAAGTAGAAGCATGTTGCCGCTTTCCAGGTCAATAATATGGATCATATTTTCCATGTTTGATATGGTCCTTCTCATTCGTGGACCAACAACTATCTCATGCATGACGGGACCTGTTTCTTCGTCGCCTATAATCAGGTCAAGAATCACAGTCCTCGCATTGAGAATAGGTTCGATGACCTCGGCAAAGGTTACAGTTGCTCCGAGTGGATTGCCAATAAAGTGAAATCCAATGCCCACTGCGATAAGTATCGCCGCTGCGACGGCTAATTTTGTAATTGTGCTTTTCATAATTATTCTCCAAATATTAGGGGCCTCGCCAGGCCCACCTTGTGCCTTTAACTGAATCTTCTGTTCCCGTATAATTCGATTCATAACTCCATTCTCAAGATCGCTGCCGGCTAGAGCCTTACCATTAGTAACCAAACGTTCACGGAGGCCCTCTATCTCTTGTACTTGCCCCCGACAAGAAGAACACCCTCGCAGGTGCTCCGCCACTGCACGCATACGTGAATCGTCCAGGAATCCTTCAACATATCCAACCAACAGCTCTTTACATTCTGCGCAGTTCATTTTCACACCTCATTTAATTCTTTATGCTGTTGCTGCAATGACGTTCGTAGTATGGCGTATGCCCGCGACAGCGTTTTTGTTACTGTGCCCAGCGGCATATCCAGCCGCTCAGCAATTTGATTGCACGAGTGTTCCCCGTAATATCGCAGCAAAATAACCTTCCTGTACGCCTCAGGCAG
Organism: uncultured Pirellulales bacterium; assembly: GCA_964432925.1. Lineage (GTDB taxonomy): Bacteria > Planctomycetota > Phycisphaerae > Sedimentisphaerales > Anaerobacaceae > CAYNTC01. The sequence goes on from CAYSPM010000149.1 coordinate 1,470, forward strand.
CTCGGCAATCGCTGCTTCAAGAGCGTAATCCTGTGAGAACTCGGGTTTGGGCGCTTCTTCTGAGAACGAGCGGAGAACCTCTCGCTGTCGGCGGATTTGCTCGCGTCTTTGATGCTCCTTGACAACGTGGTCCGCGATACCAAGAAGCCAGCAAAAGAACGACTCTGGCTTTTTCAGCGTGCCCATCTTGAAATAGGCTCGCACAAGGCTCTCCTGAGCAGTCTCTTCAGCCGCTTCTTTATTGCCCAGCTTCCCTGCCAGGTGTGCCAGCAAGACTGCCTGATAGCGCCTCAGAAGATACCGAAAATCGTCCGGATGGCCATCCAAACAACGCCCTACGTAGTATTCATCTGTCTCAGACATATTAGTACCTCGAAATCTCGTTCTTATTCGCGTTCTCACTATATAGTGTATGATGGCTTGAGTTTGCGACAGAGAAAAACAAGAAATTGTAGATCGAAAGGAAGAAATGTCGTTTGTGTGTGGTTATACGTAAAAAAAGCCGGGCGAACGAGCCCGGCTGTGGGTGGGAATAGTGTTATAAGCATACAGCAAATTTATAAGTCTGAGACTTATTTGTAAGTAAGAGGCTTATTTATCTCGGCAAATCCTCTGGCAAGACCTCTTCAACAGTCAGATCACCATATATCACGCGATAGTTCTCAGAGCCTGCAGGACGATACCAGAAAATCGGCGTGTCAGCGTCACCGTAGCTTACATTCTCGCCGGCATAGCGCCAGTTGCTTTCCGCAGGCAATTGGTACACAAACATCATCCCGCGATACATTATCAGTTGATCTCGCTCACGCTGTTCTTGAGTCGTTTGACCTTCGCCGAATTTGCCCTGTTTTTCCATCTCCATAGCGACCTTTGGTAACTGCATGCCGGCAAGTGTCGGTGGGAAAGTCCCATCCTTGGTCCAACTTGACCATGCTCGCAGGTACCCGATCAGATCTTGCTCTGTAACCTCGGAGACGTCCGCCTGGATTTCAACACGCTCGAAACCCTCCGGCGGTGTGAGACTAAAGAGCGAGTCATCCAGCTCTACATTGAACTGGAAATCTGTCATTATCACGCTCATGCCGGGAGCATCCGGAAATTCCATCACCACGCGGGCCAGTTCTCCTGTCCTCGGATCAACCCAAACGGTATTGATCACGCCCTCTTCTATCACACGGAATCCTTGAAGTAGCCGACCGTCAATTTCCTTTTCGCCAAGCTCCGCATCTGCCCGAGAAGGGAGTGTTCTCAAATTTTCAATGACCGCGAACGGATCCTGAGCCGGGTCATGCTGATAGTTGGTCGCCTCAAACTCGATGAACTGTTTTCTCGTCGGCAAGATTGAAATGCCTTTGTTCTGTGCCCAATCAATGGCGGTCAAGTAACCATCTGTGGTTGTTATTCGCATGTATCCCGGCTCCTTAAACGCCATATCTACCCGAACAGTCGGTACATTTTCAATGTTCATTTGCGTTATTAAGCTGTACGTCATTGTGCGGGCATTGTGGAGCTGCTCAACAACGCTGGCATAGACAGCACTCGCTCCATTACCAGCCAACTGATGTATTGCAATAAGCACCGCCACGATTATCACCGCAGCAGCGGCCATCTTAGTTATCTTCGTTTTCATGATTATTCTCCAAATGTTTACTCCAGTCCCAGCTTGCCTATCTTGTCTTAGCTCGTCCATACGCTCAAAGGCGTCACCAAGAATCCGCTTATCCGTCTGGGAACTGATTTGAATTTCGGATTTGTTAATCAACTTTTTTAGTTTATCTGCAGAATTCATTTTTCAGCCTCTTCGTTCAAGATTGTTCGCAATCTTTCAAGTCCGTACCGATATCGGCTTTTCGCTGTGTTCACAGAAATCGCTTGTGCTTTGGCAATAGCGTTAAATGTCATCGTCGCCTGCAGGTGCAGCATTATCACTTCTCGTTGTTCATAAGGCAGTTGCGCCATGGCTTCACTTAGTCGCTGCAATTGCTCATTGCAGGCTGTCAAAACGGACGGCTCATCCGAATTCTCAGCGATAGCTTCGCCCGGATTGCTTGTGCTGGTAAGCTGTCTTTGTATCGCTTTGTTCTTATTGCGTGCATGATTGGCAACGCAGGTAAGAAGATACCCTTTAAGGCTGCCGGTCAGACGAAATTTCTCCAACGCCTCAACAAAGCTGACAAAAACATCGTGCACGACATCTTCCGCAGCACTTACGTCGTTCAGCAAGGCTACCGCCAGTAACAGCAAATCACGTTTGTACTTTTCATAGATCTGCGTAAGAGCTTCTTTGCTCCCACGCTTGCATCGAAATACAAGCAGCTTGTCTTCTATAATTGGGCCCATCCAAAAAACCTTTAGAACAAACGTTTGTCATAAATATAACAATTTAGATGTCTATTTGGGTCTAAAGAAAAAAATACTTTTTGGCATGATTTTTCAGTTCCCACGCAAAAAACAGTATTATGCATAAAAAAGGCCAGTCCAAAAAGCTCAGCCTGTAGTTGCAAGTTAATGAATGATGGGGAATGTATGATCTTATCTTATTCTTATCGTGTCGTTGTGGATTTATTCCTCCTGTTTTTTTCTATCCTGTTCCGTCGCTCTGTCATGCTGAGCGCAGTCGAAGCATCTGGCCACTGTATATTTTGTTCCTTTCATAGTTATCGTTATCACCCACCTCTCCGTTTAACCCCCGGCATCGCCGGGGGTTCTTGTCATTCCCAACTTGATTAGAAACCCACGCAGTACGCATTACGCTATACGAAAATGTTTACCCCCCCTAATTTCTTAAGGTCTTACGCTGTTTCTCCCCGGATATATTTGTGCTTTCCGTGTTTTCATTAATAACATCAAAAACGATATTTACATCGCGGCAAATCTCGTTATGCTAAATATGTTATAGAATATACTTGGGTGGTTCTGTGGAAAGGCCATGCAGTAATGGACTCACGCATAATCAAATTAACGCTGGCAACTCAAAAATACGGCAATTTGAACATCCGCTCGTGCGGTAAAGACTTTTTCCCGCCAGACGTCTTCGGGGGCCCATCCAGAAAAACCGGCCTCGGCACGCCGATCACATTGCGTGTTGAAGGCCTGCCAGAACCTATAAAAACAGATATTCCAACCGACAAAAATACAAAACGCCCGCGATGGATATTCAGAGAAAGGTCTTGGATTAAACAGTTCATCTCCTCCAATCGTCTTGAACCTGGTGATACAATAACCATCACCCGTCTTGATAAAAGCACATACAATGTCACTCCCGACAATAACTGCACCCGAGTAATCGAAAAAGAACATTCAGTAAAACAAGAGAAACCACTTACCGGGTCCCGTCCTGCTACTGACGTAAAAATAAACCTTCTTGACATAGGCTATACACGCACGTGCGATTGTCCCAAAACTCATATTAACTGCCTAACTGCAAAGGAATGGCTTAGGTGTCAATTAGGCGTATGGCAGTTTACATATGAGGGAAGAGACATCAGGGATAAAAAAGTACACCCTGTCACTTTTCCAATTGCACTTGCACGTAAAGTAATTGATCTATTTACCCACAGAGGAGAACTGGTACTCGACCCCTTCGTTGGTAGCGGTACGACACTCAATTGCCAAATGAATCCTTAGAAGATATCGATTGGCTTGATAGGAGCTACAAGATGGTTGATGAAATGACCGATGAACAAATCGAAAGGCAAGATTTTGTAGATAATGCTATATTTTCGCTGGTTCAGGAAATAAATCCAGCAAACCAAGAAATTTCTTGGGACATCGAAATGATTGGCAAAATTCGAGACGTAATTGTGAACGAACTTGAAAAAAAATTGGGGATCACGGAGTTTGAAATATACCCATAGCAAAAATGGAAGTTAGAGAATCTCAAATTGAAGATATTTTGGTCAGTGCTCCCATTTTAACCCAGAATATACTGCGGCTTCAAGAAGAACCTCACCTTCTATCTCGCCAAATGCTAATCCCATCGGGACGTCTTGATCTTCTTTATGCACATCGCACTGATCTACTTCTAATAGAATTGAAAGCTGTTCCTTTTCAAAAGCAATTCGTTCGGCAACTTTCTGGTTATGTGGGTGACTTACTCAAACTGCAAAGCGGAGGTCAACTTCTTCAGGGACGAATCTATCCCTATTTGCTGGTTACCCAAATAACCAAGGCTCAGTCTCAAACCGCCGCTGCTAATCACATACAGTGCGTCGTTTACAACCCTGAGGAAGTCTTAAACTATTTTTACAATAACATGAAGCCAATAGCCCTCTTTACTGAAACCAAGCCGATTGACATCGGCATATGGAACATCCATCTTATTCATAAGCTCCTTTACCCAATAGAAGATGGAATAAATAGCGTGAAACAGCTACGAGAGCATATTAGCGGTTCTCCACGAACGCTCTATAACAAAATAAAATTTACAGATGAACTTAGACTTGTACATTGGTCTCCAAATAAAGACACTATCTCATTAACAGCCCTCGGTCAGCAATATTGTGAATCTAAGGACCCTATTTTGCCATCTCGTTTGAGCGAAAGACAAGCTGCCCTTATTCGATCTTTTGTAATGAGCAATCCTTATGAATCATCTGTTGTCCTTGGTATCGCCTCCGCGGTAGAGGCCGTTTTTGCCCTTGCAAAGAACACGTATCCTGTGCCAATGGCGAATATGATGGCTTACTTCACCTTTCATGCTGGAAAATACTTTGATTGGCAAACAGATAAAGCGAAGTATAATGCTACAAGGATGTATACCAATTACGCCACCGATTTGGGATTGCTTGCCAAGACTCACAACAATCTATATCTTACACCTGAGGGAATTAGGTTTACCGTCCACATGCAGTTGCACAAAGGATTAAAGCTCATTGAGTCTATGAAGGTGCTATAGGTCTTCTCCTTCGCCATACTGGGGTTTTGACGACCTTGGGCATAAAGCTGGAACTAAGCTGTTAAATTGCTTTTATCTTCAAG
>CAYSPM010000150.1:0-6031 GCA_964432925.1 uncultured Pirellulales bacterium
CAGGCCGGAGTAGCCATCGTATATTTCAACCTCCAACTATAGATGGGACATCGTCCTGCGGGAACAGCCCGCTGTTTGACTTCACGGACGCGATGACCGCTGGGGCGTGGGTCAACATCCGGTCCATACCCGATGAATGGCGTGCCATTGTCACCAAGGGCGACAGCGCCTGGAGACTTGCCACCTACATAGGTACCACCGGATTCCAGTTCGCGTTCACAGGCGCCGACCGCGGCTGGCAGGGTGCCAACTCAGTGACGCAGGTGGGGTTTGACGAATGGCACTACATCTGCGGCACGTATGATAAGAGCGTAGGTGCCTGCCTGTACATCGATGGGATACTCGACGCGACGAACGAGGACAAGGATGGCATTGACGTGGATCCGTACAACGTGTGGATCGGCGGCAACTCCGAGCCCATGAGCTGGAAGCCGGGTCGCTACTTTGACGGCATGATCGATGAGGTCAGGTTGTACGACCGGGCTTTGTCTGCTGATGAGATTGCTTTCCTTGCTGGTAATTAACAAACGCCGGTAGCTCGCAATCTTGTTTGTTACCAGTAGTAATAGCTGTTTTGCAATGTTTCGGGGTCTATACCGATTCGGTATAGGCCCCGATTGTTTATGCGAAGTGGAAATGGGGTATGCGATCTCAGGAAGGTATTTTGACAGAATAATCATAGTTAATACCCTGTCTGTTAAAAATTCTCCCACATTCTTTGGGACGGTTAGTGCTTGGTTCTTTCCTTGACAACACGGATAAAGGCCCATAGAATCCGTACTTTACAAAATGCCAAACACCATAGTGAGGTATATATGCAATTGAAATTACGGTTTCTCGGTGCTGCTCAAAACGTCACAGGTTCAAGACACTTGCTTGAGGTTAATGGCACCAGGATTTTAGTGGATTGTGGGCTCTACCAGGAGCGAGACTTCAAAGCAAGAAACTGGGAGCCATTCAATGTTCTGCCCGAAAGTATCGATGCGGTACTTCTAACCCATGCCCATCTTGATCATTGCGGTTTGCTACCAAAGCTTGTGCGTGACGGATTCAAAGGCAAAATCTATTGTACCGCTGCGACTTCAGAGATAGCGCGAATTATATTGCTGGACGCCGCACACCTGCAAGAAGAGGATGCCGAATACAAACGCAGGAGGCACGAACGCGAAGGGCGAAAAGGTCCGTATCCTGAGATTCCCCTTTACACTACCGCCGACGCCGAAGCATCTTTCCCACTTTTTACTCCCGTACGATACAAACAGCCCGTCGAAATCGGCGACGGTATCGAAGCCAGATTTTGTGATGCTGGCCATGTTCTTGGCTCCTCGATCATAAAAGTAACAGTTCACCAAAAAGGCAAAACAAGAAGCGTTCTGTTCTCCGGTGACATTGGCAGACCCCACAGACCCATAGTCCGCGATCCAACTTATGTCGATGAAGCAGACTACATCCTCGTCGAGTCAACTTACGGTGATAGAATACATCAGGGGCGTGAAGACACTAAGAAAACGATCGCCGATGTCATAAATTCAACAAAAGCCGCTGGAGGTAACATCATCGTCCCCAGTTTTGCGCTTGAGCGGTCCCAAGAAGTTCTTTATTACATAAACGAATTGCTTCTTGAAAACGCCATACCGCACATAATGGTCTTCCTGGACAGTCCAATGGCCTCCAGCATCACTAAGGTTTTTCAGCACCACCCAGAACTCTTTGACGAGGAGATGACAGAATTCGTTAGTAGACACGAATCGCCATTCAAATTCCCTGGCCTGAAAATGGTCGAAACGACCAAAGAGTCAAAAGCGATCAAACACATAAAGGGCACAGTTATGGTGATAGCAGGCTCGGGGATGTGCACAGGTGGTAGAATAAAACACCATCTTGTCAACAACATCTCTCAACCTGAAAGTACCATTATGTTCGTGGGTTATCAAGCTATCGGCACACTCGGTAGAAGAATCGTTAATGGTGAAAAGGAGGTCAGAATACTCGGACAAAACCATCCCGTAATGGCCAACGTGGTGCAAATCAACGGATTCTCAGCTCACGCAGACAAAGAAGAACTTGCCCAATGGCTAAGTGGATTAAAGAAGCCTCCGCGAAAGCTATTTGTCGTCCATGGTGAATCAGACAGCGCCAAGCATTTCGGCCACTACATCAGAGAAAAAACCGGCTGGAATGTAGCTGTTCCAGCCTATAAAGACGAGGTCGTCCTCGATTAGTCGTTGCGAAGCTTGTGGAGAATATCCCAATACGCACCACGTGCTCCTTGGCTGATTGCCTCTGCAAGCTGCGTGTTATCATTATAATTGTGGTCGGTTGGCGCAGCAGTTGTAGCGGCACCCGGCGTGGTTTCCTCAATTGGATCAAAGAATCTTCTATCCCCATCAATTAGGTCTTTTATCAGCCTCGCAGGTCTCGGACCCAAAGCTTGAGGTATGTAGAATGTCGGCTTGAAAAAATCTACCGGCCCAGTATATTTCCGTTGCAGGTTCGGATTATCCTCCAACGGGCCTTCTAATTCTACAATACGTGCCATCTCCGTATCCGGATAAACTCTAACACCGAGTGGCGCGCCTGCGCAATCTGGGCCGATTTGCTTTACAAATTCAATAGCTTCAGCCACAGTTTCAGGCGTTTCACCGGGCCCACCTAATAGCAGATCAATCATGACCTTTATTCCATTCTCTCGGCACAAGCGAACTGCCAAAGCAAGGTCTTCCTTATCATGAAGCTGACGGTAGGTCTTGAGCATCTGATGGCTGGCGGAGTCACCTGTAAAATCTATGCCGACACAACCCGCCTCCCGCATAGATCGGGCAAGCTCAGCATCAAACGGCACCACCGCCATATAGGTATACCACTTTATTATGTCCCCGAGCGATCTTCGAATGAACTCTTCGCATACTGCCAGCGCATGACTGCGAGGAATGTTAAACTCAGAATCACACAAATGCACTAATTCTACCCCCTGCGCAATTAAAGACTCCACCTCATCAGCCACTTCTGAGGGATCACGTAGCCTAAGTTCTGTGCCCTTAGCCAGAGGATCGGCGCAATACACACATTGTCTGTTGCAACCTCGCTTAGTCTCAAGTCCGCATTGACCTCCTCTCTTGAAATACGTGAGGTTATCGATAGCGTCTCGGCTCGTCGGCAGGGAAAGCGGCATGGGCCAAGCCGGATGGTTACTCTGGATGGTCCCATTCAACCGCCAAACAAGGCCATCCACGCTATTAAAGCGCCTCGAGGTTTGCAGCTCATTATAAAGCGATACGGTTGCCTGCTCACCGTCGCCGCGAATACCAAAGTCAGCTCCCGTATACTCAACAATGCGCTCAGCAAAGATTGAAAATCCAACCCCACCAACCACAATCGGAGCATCGGTTAGGTTTCGTATCTTGTGTACCGTCTCAGCCAAATCGGGAACAAACCACTTTGCACTCGGCCAAAAACAATCGTCAACGTTACGGAATGACAATCCAACCAGCCTGGGACTATGGTTGGTAAAGTAGTCTCGCAATGAAACATCGGGATCATCGCAAAGACACAAATCCAACAAATCTACATCGATGTTTGCTCTTCTGGCGCTTGTTGCGAGATAATCAAGCCCAATTGGCCCAATCGCAGGAACCATTCTGTTTGTGTTTATAAGCGTCAACATATTCTTGTAATATTAACCAGACAAAAGGCATAATTCAAGATTTCTATAAAACACAGTGCCAAACTAGCGCTTACCGCTTCATAACAAGTGCCTGAAAAATGGAGCAGTGCAGTATATAATACTTTATGGATGATGACGCCAATGGCGACAATGCTTCTTTTTGAGCGTGCATCGGATACGCCAAAAAGAACTAAACTCCACTCAAACAAATAATCAGGTGAAACAAATCTGCATATTGAAGATGTACAAAGAAATGAAACAATTATACCGCTGCCTGTTAACGCCGATTAAAAAGGATTACCGATCAGGTCCTTGGCAGGCTATTAGATGACTTCCTCCTTCGTTCTGCAAAATAACTCAATACAATCCCCAATTCGAACAGCGCATACAGCGGTATTGCCAGAGTTATTTGAGAGATCACGTCCGGCGGAGTGACCGTAGCGGCAACGATAAACATGGCAAGCAGAACGTATTTTCTTGATCTTCGAAGTGACTGTAGCGAAACAAGTCCCGTCCTGTTTAAAAAGAAAATCGCTATCGGCGTCTGAAAAGCAATGCCGAAAACCAACATTAGGACAGTAACAAAAGAGACATACTTTTGAAGCGTCCAGTTCGGCTCAACCTTAATGAACTCACCGAATTTCAAAAAAAAACGCAGCGATATCGGCGCTACTATGACAAGAAAAAACAGCGCACCAAAGAGAAACAGCACCGCAGAGAACGGTACTGCCTTATTTACATACCGTCTCTCAAGCGGATAAAGACCCGCAGCAATGAACATCCACAACTGATAAAAAACCCAAGGTGATGAGATTATCAAGCCAGCAATCAATGATATCTTCATGTACACTATAAAGGCATCTGCCGGTGCGAGCACTATCAGTGGTACACCAGGCATAACCTTGTCGTGTGGATAATAAATAAACGCTTTTATGTAGTTGAAGAAAAAAGGAATCAGACACACAATAACAGCGACCAACATTCCCCCCAGCGCAAGGAACAACCGCGTGCGCAATTCCTCAAGATGGTCGCCTAAACTCATCGTGCTGTTAAGTGGGTCTTTTTTCTTGGTACCGCCCATGTTAACGGATCATGTGGAATGTAAAAAACCTCAGCTCAGGAAGCTCAGTCCTGCGTATCGGAGTCTTTGAGCCCAGCAGCGCTCTTAGCTTCGTTTACTACATCGTCCTTGATTTCTCTGGCCTCATTCACAAGCTCGTCCTTACTGTCTTTAGCCTCATTAATGCCTTTCTTAAATTCTGTAAGGCTTCTGCCTAAGCTCCGTGCAAGCTCAGGTAATCGCCTGCCAAATATCAGCAAGGCGATCACAAGGATAATCAGCCATTCCGATCCGCCGGGCAGTCCGAACCACGCCAGGATATATTGTATATGTTCAGCCATACTCGCCTCCCATTAACTGCACGTACTTATTGTAACACCAAATCAGGTGTTTTGTTAATCAGCCTGACAATCGAAATACTAGTTGTTAATAATCTAGTATACTTATGCCCCATCGCATAGTCAAAACAATAATATGGCCGATGCTGGCTACCGATTCATATTGAATTTGCAGGCAGATTCTTATGCAGCTAAAATCCAGTTAGTCCAAAGTCTGTCCAAATTTTCGCTGTTGAGCAACCCTACTCAATTATAATAGACTACTTCAAACGCTGTGCCAATATATACTTGCAAGAACTCCCGATGAAACAACTAACATCATAAACTCTGACGCGAAATCCACAATGACGTCTGCGCTGTCATTGCGCCTGATATATCGCACTTTATCCAAAAAACAACCGGGACCCATCCTTAAACAAGTATGGGCCCCGGACTCATTCAATCACATCATCCAACCATCACCTCAAGGATTCCCTACGGCTATGCCGTAGTCAGCCTCACAGTTACTCCTTAGCAGAGCAGTCAGATCACTCAACTCATTCGGCTATGGCTCTGATGGTGATGGCAGGTACAGCCTAATGTCATCAAAGAAAAGACTCCCTTTACCATCTTGTGGATCTGTCTGACTTCCAACGCCGATGGTCATCTTATCGACCAAAGCTAAATCCACTCCGGCATCGCTTAAAACGCTCAGTGAGATATCCCACTGCTGCCAATTATCTTCAAGCACCGCATTGGGATTATCCGGATGTTCGACAACCTTAACCGTACCACCACCTTCTACAGCCACATACAGCGGCTGAGCATCATTGACAGGCATCTCTACGCCGATTGCCTCAACCTGCCAATCACCATCGGTTACGATGCCTGTGGTCGTTACATCAGAGAAAACAGCAGTGCATACCGCATTAGCATTGTGGCTGCAAACTGCCAAGCCGACGTAAATGTCCTGCCGCATCACGATAGTCT
>CAYSPM010000151.1:0-5936 GCA_964432925.1 uncultured Pirellulales bacterium
GGTTTTTGGCTCAATTGTCCGGATTAACAACATGCCAAAACTGCGAAAGTTAACTAGTATATCTGGACATAAAATTCGATATCCGGGATTTCTCGTGTAACCAAGTGTCCATTTTACCAAATTGGGCGTAAAAAAACAGCCGTATATATGGCTGCTTTTACATTCCTTTTTGTTTGCCAAATCGCTAAGAATATTATGATGCGACAAAAATGGGGATGTACTATTTTGCCTTCGGTTTGCAAATGCTCGTGTTGATAATAAGGCTTAGGTGACTAAGCTTTTGGCTAGATCGACGGCTGAAGCTGCATCAGGCGCATAACCATCTGCGCCAATCTTATCGGCATAATTCTGTGTCACTGGTGCGCCACCTATCATAACCTTCGTGGAGACTCCAGCTTCTTTCAAAGCCTTTATGGTTTTCTCCATACCAGGCATTGTTGTGGTCAAAAGCGTGCTAATACCAACTAACTGGACATTATTGTTCTTAGCTTGCTGGACGAACTTGTCGGGCCCGATATCGACTCCGAGATCGATGACATCGAAGCCTGCACCTTTGAGCATCATTGCCACCAAATTTTTCCCGATATCGTGTAAGTCGCCTTGGGCTGTTCCTATCAAAAATCGTCCGCGAGGTTGGACACCCGCCTTGACAAGTTCTGGTTCGAGCACCTCCATAGCCATTTTCATCGCCCGCGCAGCGATGAGCACTTCCGGTATATAAATCTCGCTTTTTTTGAAGCGGTCTCCAACAACGTCCATACCTGCTATCAGCCCCTCATCCAGAATAATCTTTGGTGCTGTACCGTCAGCCAGGGCTGCTTTGGTGATGTCCACTGCGGTACTCTGATCACCTTTAATGACGGCATTAGCTAAGGCTTGAAGATCTGCCATTTCAAATCACCTCAACGAAAAAAGTCCACTGATTTTCGCGTCTTTCACAGTTAAAAGCATGAATTAAACATGATTCACAACTGAAAGACAAGGACGAAATCACACTTTTTCGGTCTATGAGCTGGCCTATTTCAGGAAAACTGAATTGTCACAGACATGAATGTCCTTGAAAAATCGGAAGGTTCAGCCCGATCTCACCACGACCGTCTCAAATCATTGCTGCCAAGCCAGACCTGGCCTATTAAAACAACCTACACTACCCTGAGATTGACCATACGTGGACTTATGTCGTGGCATATACAGGCTCATGAATCTTAAACCGCGCAATTATCTCCTTCGTCAGAGCCTTGTACTCAGCAGCGCTGCGACTTTCGGGAGCGTATGTCAGGATAGGCTCGCCGGCGATGGGGGCCTCAGCCAGTTTAATTGCTTTGTGAATTACTGCACTAAAAACCAACTCTCCGAAAGACTCACGCAGATGATCTCGAACTTGCTTGATAAAAGCGGGTCTGTCTTCAACAAAAGTCAGTAATATTCCGAGAGCCTCCACAGAACAAGGCTCAAAACGACTACTGACTATACGAATGGTCTCCAGAAACCGTTTAAGGCCTTCCATCGCAAGGTAGTGAACCTGAACAGGGATGATAACGTCCTTGCTGGCTACAAGCGCCTCAAGCATCAAAATTCCGAGCGAAGGGGAACAATCGATTACACACATCTCATATTCATCTTCCACTGTCCTCAGTTTTTCACCTAATACAAACTCCTTGCCCATTAGCCTACACAATTCCAACTCAGCGCCTCCAAGCAGAACGTTACTTCCCACCAGATTAAGCCTTTTAACCTTCGTGCCCGAAATAACGTCGGATATAAGCAGTTGTGGATCAGTCATAACATCGTATATCGTCTTGTCCAGATCATCAGGATTACAACCCAAACTCAGCGTAGAATGTGCCTGAGGATCCAAGTCAACCAACAGGACGCGATTTCCTAAGCTGGCCAAAGCCGCCGCGACGTTTATAGCTGTGGTAGTCTTACCGCAACCACCCTTCTGATTACCTATTGCTATCGTTCTCATGTTCTGTCCAGGTATACCGATCCAGTCATTCAATCCCTTCTTCGGTCCGGTTATATAAAACCGGCACAATCATAGTGTCTCTATACTTATCGGGCGGAATTAAGCACGACTCTATCCCAAACCAACGAATTTCACAGCAAACTTCTAACTCAAACTAACATTAATCGCTGGCCCAATACTTTCCACATTACCATCCACCTGATCGAGCCCCCAAGTACCCCACAAGATAAGGCAGATAAACCATTATAAGTTCTGGTATTTACCTCACATGTATATGGTCAATAGATGCCGATCTTGTCTACTACCCCACCATTTCTTTGACAGTTGTATTGATAGAAATCCCCTCAGAGCGAAAAAGCATCATATTAGCAATGCTCTTTTATCCCGAGTCCGTTCAGCAAAGTTTACACTGAGTGCAGCCAAATATTATCAAGGTAAATTCAGCCGAGTCAGGTCGCTGTTCCCTTTAGGTCACGCTGGGTCCGGTCGATAAATCTGCTACATGCAGTCGCATCAATTTGTAATTAATAATCCTGCAAACCATTCGTTCAAACACCGAACGCAACCACAGGGTAATGGACTCCTAATTTATAAATCTTGAAAACAATCGGAATCAGCAGAGTTTCTACTTTGTGCTTGCCCCCCAAATTAACGTGACAAAGATTGCCTATGCAGCCTTTTTTGATATATACAGGCATAAAAAAGCCAGATTCTTGATACAACAGAATCTGGCTTCGGAGGAGGGTGATGAAAAGCTATTTGATGGCCTCTATTGGCCTCTTATATTTTAAACTCGAACATGTCTGTTATTACTAAATAAATCGAAAAAACACATGAAATTTCTTTAGCGAAATCAGTTGAATCTTAAAAGAAATTACACTTTTTTTGCGAAGAATCAAGTCCCTTATGCAGAAAAAGTCATTTTTTTAGTACTTTTTTCGACAAACCCCAAATTGCGACCTATAATTAGTTTCTTTTACGCTTGCTAAAATAATTTTGTTCTAATATTTTAACCATAAACCTGTTAGTTCTTCTCCTGGAATACCAGTTTGAGTAGAAGGGACTCTCATCGTGACATGACACATGGAATAATCGATAGGTAGGATTGTCGCTTCCGCACGAAAGATGTAGGCGGTTACGAAGTCCCCATATTATGTAACGACTTTGAAAAGTACTCGACTATGGATACTAAAGTCACCATTGCAGATTTGTTTCGGTTCAAGCATCAGAATCGCAAGATTGTCGCTGTGAGTTGTTACGACTACACAACCGCGAAGCTCGTTTCTCAAACTGACATGCAAATGATATTGGTCGGCGACTCAGCCGCTCAGATAGTCCTTGGCTTTGATTCAACTCTACCTGCCAAAATGGACTTTATGGTCACCATAACAGCCGCCGTAAGGCGGGGGGCACCCAATATATTTTTGGTCGCTGATATGCCGTTTCTTTCTTACCAGCTCGGCGATGTTGAAGCGATCAGAAACGCGGGACGATTTGTCGCTGAAGCCGGCGCACAGATGGTTAAAATCGAAGCTACCCAAGCGCACCTTGACATCATCAAATCCGTCAGCGACGCAGGTATAGCCGTCATGGCACACATCGGCATACTACCACAGAACATAGGCAAGACTGGACGGTTCAAAGCCGTAGCTACAACTGCCGACGTGGCTATGGAACTGATAACCCTTGCAGAGCAGATGGTTAAATGTGGGGCACAGTCGCTACTGCTCGAAGGGACTGCAACCGAAATCGCCGAAATCATCACCAAGCGCTCCGAAGTGCCGGTAATCAGTTGCGGTTCCGGGTCGGGCTGTGATGGTCAAATACTGGTAATAAATGACATTCTTGGATTGACTAAGGATTCAAGCCCCAAGTTTGTTAAAAGTTACGGCAATCTAAACCAGAATACAATCGACGCCTTAAATGCCTACAGCAAAGAAGTTAGCACTGGGCAATTCCCCAATGCCGAGCACAGCTACCACATGAAGCCGGGTGAGCTTGAGCGCCTGCACGCACTGCTAAAGAAGAAATGTTAGCAGTATACCGAATCACATCTTCACAATCTATGACGTGTTAGTGGTTATTGACCGTCAGATCTCGGGCAATCACCTAACAGCTTACTCAATGTCCACTGCAGCTTGAAACTCGAAAGCACCCATATCGACTGCCTGCCCTACTACCCGCACTTTACCGTCGAGATCGGTCTCGCCTAACTGGGGGATATATGTCGGGTCCCCAGCGTCGATACACAATGAGCCGGACTGCAAATGATAATCCCCCCCATTAACCCAAACGGTGTTCCGGTCACCAGGCTCAGGCCTAACATTTATATCGGCCGCCGACCAGCGACCTCGTTCTACAAAGCAGGGGTCAGTATCGATGTTGCCCACGCCCTGCCAACCGCTCTGCACATCGCAGTAGGAAACCGTTGCTTGACTACTATCTATCTGCGCGCCGTCACTTAGAAATCCATTGTAGTAGATGATGGAATTGGTAATTGTAGATGTGCTGCACGAAACACCAGCCTTAAAATTCTCGACAATGGTGCAGTTATTGATTGTAGCTGCGCCACTGGAAACACCCTGCTGCCGATTTGCAACCACAAGGCAATTGCTGATGGTGGCATAATTTTCACGAACACGTCGGCCTGTTCTCGGCATAAACATTTCAATACCGGCACCTCCATTGCCGGAGATTGTGCATCCTTCAATTGTCGGATTACTACCGTTCCACAGCCTGATACCTGCGTCAAGATTCCCGATAATTCTGCACCTGGCAATGGTCGGTGAGGCACCCGAGCAATAAATACTCCTGTATCCGTTACTTATCGTTAGGCCTCTAACCACGCAGTCTGGCCCCTCGCCATCGGCAAAAGTGACCACTTGTCCGCTGCCGTTCAAAACGGTAGCAGCAACCGCAGCAGGATTATTGGGGTCAGCAGAACTCACCATAACGGCTTTGCCCGCGAGATCGACCTTCTCGTGATACACCCCTTCACTAATCACGATTCTATCCCCATCTGCCGCAGCATTTATAGCGTGTTGTATATAATCATAACGCTTGCCTTTAGTTAAATTCTGGATAGCTCCATCAAGCACAGAATACCCAAACTCTAAGAAAATCCCACGGCTCTGCCCATCGGCCGATCCCCAAACAATTCTCTGGCCGTCTATCGCCGGTGCTGCACCGTATAAATAATCTTCAATTGGAATATCCAACACACCGTGTCGCTTGGTCATACAACAGAGCTTAATTTGACCTCCAGAGATGTCCCCCTCGACGTATGCAATCAAACATCCATCTATAGCCGGCTGCAACTGTGCGCCAAAGGCCTTAATGATTTCCAGTTCCTGGACATTCTCTACATCAGAGATATTAGCCCCATATATGTCACCTGCATCATCACGCTCATCCGTCCAAACAACCAAATTGCCGGATATGGCGGGGTCGTACTGCTGAGCTGGATGGTCGCAGATAATAAATACACGAATATCGTTTATATTCGAGATGTCTGCACCGTAGATGTTGCCATCACCCTCCCATACAACTATATCACCCGATATATCAATGACATCATCAAAGTCATAGTAAGCACTGTCATACGGGTATGGTGCCCGTCGGCCAACATCCTCTGCGATTGTAAAATATACAGGATTCTCTAAGTCTGTGATATCGGCACCGCATATATCATACGGCATGTTGTTCCAATTCGCATAGTCGTTCTTATTTACACCAAGATGCTGCAACCAAACGACCTTATTACCCGAGATAACTGGATAGCTGTATGATTCAGTATTCCTCGCAGCCCGTAGGGTCTGTTGTTCTCCACTCACTATGTCGGCAACAAAAACGCCGGTGCATTCAGGACCTGTAAAACCCAAATAATTTGGCCCGCCAGACCATACCATTCTGTCGCCATCTATTTTGGGCTGAGTATCAATCCCACCAGCCACAAATGTATCCTCAT
>CAYSPM010000152.1:0-5816 GCA_964432925.1 uncultured Pirellulales bacterium
TAGCCGAGGTGGGATTCGAACCCACACGCCCTTTTCGGGCAGGGGATTTTAAGTCCCCAGCGTCTGCCATTCCGCCACTCGGCCCGGCTCAATACGTTACTGTAATTGGCCAAATTTTGCAAATTGTTTCACCTAAGGGCCGCAAACTGCATCTGCAGCTTCTATAACCGGTTTGGCCTAACTTCTTTTTTACACTCGGCTTGAAGATTTTTGTTCAGGGATTTTTATCGGCTTTTCTGAAAAGTGCTATCACAAAAGGCGGGAGGGCAAAGACTTATCGGCGTAATCTTCTTAGAAATGACCACGGACTGAATCGCGATAATAAAGCCGCAATGTACTCTATAGCTTGGGCGATCTGGATACTGCGTTGCAGGCTTCTTATTTGCGGATCATCGCTTGATAAGCTGCTTGCTTTGGTTATCCTTTCAGTGGCGCTGGAGAATTTACCCATCATCAGATAGACATAGGCTGAATCTCGCAGGGCTTCGATATGTTCGCCGTTCAGATCAAGCGTGTGCCTGAAGAATTCTGCAGCGTCACTAAACCGGCCCTTCTCGATACTAATAAGCCCCAGGTAATAGTGGGCATCGGGATTTGTACAGTCAATATCTAAAGCTCTGAGCAGGCAGTGCGTTGCAAGATCAGTCTCGCCGATCGTTAGGAACATTGAGCCTATGGACACTAAAGTACCTGTATCTTCGGGGTTGAGCTTCAGTTCAGCAATTAAATAGGCCTTTACCTTTATTTCCTGGTCTTGCATTAGTGCGTACTGAGCCAATCTGTAACGAGGACCACGCAGTTTACCGTCTTCTTGGATTGCCTGATTAAATAGCTTGGCCGCGCACTCGTAGTCACCGCAATTAAAAGCAATCTCTCCCAGGTGAAGCAGGGCGGTCGGAAAACCAGGTTTCAGTTCGAGTATCCTGTTGAATTTTTCCTTTGCGGATTCGGTATCACCAAGCTCGAGCAAAAATAGAGCAAAATCAAGAATGACATCCACATCGCCCGGACTGACGCGGAGCTCAGCCAGGAATTGCTCGCGGGCACGCTCGTTTTCGCCGTTGGACCAATAGGCTTGAGCGATTCGATAATTTATTTGCGGATGGCTTGGCTCAATTTCCGCTGTTCGTTGCCAACAACGAATGGCTTTTCTATACTCCCCACGAGCAAAAAGGCTATTGCCAATGTTGTAGTAGCACAGCGCACAATATGGATTTATCTGCTGGGCGAGGTAGAACATCTGTTCGGCCAAATCGTGCAGGCCCATTTCCGTGTAGGTAATTATACGATTGCAGTAACAAGGCTCAAATTGGGAGTCGAGTTCTTGAATATACTCAAACGTTTCAATTGCCCGATCATAATACCCAATACGCGTATAATCGATAGCAAGTGAGTTCAATATCTCTAAATCATCGGGATTCAGTTGCAACGCAATCTCGTATTCTTTTATCGCATCATCGAACCGGTTCATAGAATCCAGAGTCAAGGCCTTGTCGAAATGCCATGCACTATTGGCGGGATTTATCTCAAGAGCTCCGTCGAGTTCTTCGAGTGCCTGTGGCATTTTGCCATCTTCGTATAGCTCAAATGCCTCGTGGGCTTTACTCTCGGCGTTGTCGTATGAATTGAAATCCGTACCTTCAAAAAGCATAGTCGTACCTCACCTTGCTTGGTTGCTTTGCAACCCAGCTAACCCAACGGTGTTATCGCCAACAAAGTACCGTTGCCTTAGTGACTTCTTCTCGGTAGCAAGGCTTTTTGCCGACAGAGAAATCAAGCCGACGGTTTATCTATAAGCTCTTAAATAGGCGCACGTTAGCTCGACAGGGCAAGCTGACTCATCTTGTAACTACAACACAAGTTGGTGTTTTTCTGGAAAGCTCTCGGTGATAGTCTTATAATGTTAGGACACTTGTGTATCGTAAATGTGCGCTAGGCACAGACTTAACCGCGAATAGCCATTCGTAATTGTGGCTTTGGAGAAGTAAAACATGATCAAGCAAATAAAAGGGCAGGTAACAGTCGGTAAAGGCAATTATGCTATCGTAGTAAGCAGGTTCAATGAATTCATAACATCCAAACTTCTTGCTGGTGCTATAGATTGTTTGCAACGCCACGGCGCGACCGATCAGCAGATATTTGTCGTTTGGGTGCCCGGTGCCTGTGAGTCAACACAAGCCTGCAAAAAGCTCGCCGTCAGTGGCAAATACGTCGCAGTAATTTGCCTGGGCGCGGTCATAAGAGGCGGAACCACCCACTACGAGGCCGTTTGGCAACAAGTGGTTCGTGGTATAGGACAGATAAACTACGATTCAGACGTGCCGGTTGTATTTGGCGTGCTGACCTGCGAAACGCTTGAGCAGGCAATAGAAAGAGCCGGAACTAAGATGGGTAACGCCGGAGCTGACGCTGCGACGACTGCTATGGAAATGACCAGCGTTATGCAACAGATTTAGCTTCAAAGTACAATGCTTAGTAACGTAAGGTAAGCATTGTAAAAGTTAGGCAAACTTTAGCCCATAAGACCTGTGAAGAAATATTTGATTTTGGTGGGGCAAGCCCCACCCTACTTAAGCACAAACTTGTAGGCCGGATGCAAGTGGACAAAAGGACTAAGGCCAGAGAACTGGCAATGCAAGCTTTGTATCAGCTTAATGTCCAGGGGTCTGAATTGCTTGAACGCTTATATGACGATTTCTTAGTGGAGGCAGAAAAAAACGATTTTGTGCGCAAATTGGCTTTTGACTGGACAAGGGAAGCCTGGGAAAACATACAACAGTGCGACAAACTAATTACTGATTCGACTATAAGATGGCAGTTCTCGAGGTTGTCACCTGTTGACAAAAGCATCTTGAGATTGGCGGTCTATCAATTGAAATTCTGTCCTGATATTCCGCCGAAGGTTGTAATAAACGAAGCCATCGAGCTTGCCAAGAAGTTCAGTACCGAAAAGTCAGGGTCTTTTGTTAACGGCGTACTCGACGCTGTCTTAAAGAAACTCGAAAATCGTGCCTTGTGAAATGCGCAGAGGCTTAGGTGGGCATCCCTTTGGGACAAGCTTTAGCCTAACAAATAAAAAAATATAAAATTTAGGTGGGGCACTCGTCTTGGTGAAGGCCAGGCCGGAGTTGGAAGCCCCACCCTACTAAACCGGACAAAGCCGACAATAAATTAATTAATTGCCGTGTAAACAACCGACTTATTAATTGCTTAACTGCATTGGAAAAATACGCATAGCTAATAAGCTGCAAAAATGAGAAGGATTGCAGTATTAAACCAAAAGGGAGGTGTGGGCAAGACCACAACAGCGGTCAATACAGCCGCTGCTCTTGCCGCTATGGGGTCAAAGGTCGTCGTTATCGATCTGGACCCGCAGGCACATCTGACGATACACCTCGGACTTGAGCCGCAAATCACAACGTCCGGCTCGTACGAGGTTCTGACCCAGTCAGCCAAGTTCGAAGAAGAAATCATGCTGGTGCGTCCCAATCTTTGGCTCTTGCCTGCAAACATTAATCTGGTCGGTGCGGAAGGTGAGCTTGTCAGTTTTGTTGGCAGGGAAACGATTCTCCGCGAAGCTATTGAGCCAACCCAGGATAAATTCGATTACTTTTTTATCGACTGTCCGCCTTCGCTTGGCTTGTTGACCTTGAATGCCCTTGCCGCCGCCGAGGAGGTTCTGATACCTTTGCAGCCGCATTTTCTCGCTCTACAGGGCTTTGGAAAACTGCTGCAAACGATCGACCTGGTCAATAGAAGAATAAATCCAGGCCTAAAAGTCGGTGGGATCCTATTGTGTATGTTCGATAGCAGAGCTTCACTGCCAAACGAGGTCAAAGCCGACATTGAGAGATTTCTTGATAACGCGCGTGGCACAAACAGCGCCTGGGCGCAAGCCCGAATTCTGCCAACGGTCATTCGAAGAAATATCAAGCTCGCTGAAGCACCGAGTTATGGCAAAACGATTTTTGAATATGAGCAAAATTGCCACGGAGCAGAGGACTACAGAAAGGTTGCCCAGTTTATTTACAATACTGATAGGGCTACAGCATTTCCTGAACAGCCTGAACCTGCTATTGAAATCAAAGAGATTTCCCATTCCCAACCTGATTCTCAGATACCCACCCCTGATATTACAGAAGCCAAGCCCATTCAAGACTAGGCCTCGTTTGATCATCGATAATCTGTCTATATCCTTGTCGTATTTTTTAGATGTCCGTACAGAATCCGGGCAAATAGAACAGGCGTTGGCTGGGCTATTTATTTAGTTCTTCTTCGCAAAGCCGAAAATTTGTGTTAGCCACCGTTGACAAGGAAGGTTTTCTGCTCTATTATAAAGGCCCAGTTGAAGTAAGGCTGTTGTGCGTTTCTGCCGCAACGAGTTTTCCTTTCACATTCAGGATTGGCGATTTGCGCAGTGAGAGAAGCTTTGCTGGCACAAAGGTATAATCGAGAGTGAAAATTGTAGTTTTTATTCCTGCTCGTTATGGTTCTACACGATTCGCCGGTAAAGTTCTCGCCAAAGACACGGGCAAATACCTCATCCAGCATACCTACGAACAGGCCTGCCAGGCCAGGCTGCCTGAGAAAGTAATAATCGCAGCGGACGATGAGAGAATTATTGCGGCCGCTGAAAGCTTCGGCGCCCAGTGTATCCTGACCTCGCCTGAGCACAAAAGCGGCACCGATCGCATCGCCGAAGCTTTAAAAAAAATAGCGGACAGCGTAGAGCGGATAGGAAAAGTAAGCTCTGAACGCTATCCGCCTGTCCTGAGCGAAGTCGAAGGGCTGAACGCTGACGATATCGTTGTGAACGTCCAAGCCGACGAGCCCGAAATAGACCCTGCTAACATAGATCTCATCGCCCAACTTTTAATTAATAATCCCGATTATCCGATGGCAACTTTAGCTGCTTCTTTTGAAACGTTAGAGCAAATCAGCGACCCAAACATTGTAAAAGTCGTAGTAGCGTGGAGCGTACAGCGTGGAGCGGATAGCAGAAAACTCAAAACTCAAAACTTAAAACTCAAAACTGATTGCGGCATCGCAATTTACTTCTCCCGTGCGCCGATTCCTTATGACAGGGAAAAATCCGGCATAGGAAATATCCGACAATATCTACGACACGTTGGCATTTATGCATATCGGAAGGATTTTCTAACCAAGATAACTGCCCTGCCACAGACGCCGCTGGAAAAAATCGAAAAGCTTGAGCAACTGCGGGCGATCGAAAACGGCTTTGACATCCTTGTCGGCAAAGTCAAACACACCTGCGATGGCATCGACACACCGCAGCAATATGCGGAGTTTGTCAGAAGGTACAAAAAATAGGAGCAGAAATCTAAATAACGAGCACTTTTGTCATTCCCGCGCAGGCGGGAATCCAGAAAGATGACCAAGAGCTATTTTGTATATATCCTGGCAAGTAAGAAAAACGGTACTTTGTACACCGGCGTAACTGGTGACCTCCTAAAAAGGGTATATCAACATAAGGAACGATTGGTACCGGGTTTCACTCGCAAGTATAACGTTCATATGCTTGTGTATTATGAGAAGTATTCAGATATCTATAGTGCAATTGAAAGGGAAAAACGGCTGAAGAAATGGAATCGGCAATGGAAAATTAATCTCATCGAGTCAGCCAATTCGGATTGGAATGATTTGTATAATGGATTGCATACGGTTGTCGTTGGATCAACCAGTCAGTGCATGGATTCCGCAACAAGTGCGGAATGACAAGGCCGCTTTGCATAGAACATCTTTGCTGTCATTCCCGCCCCGTGACAAAGCATGGGGTAAACTCCGGCGGGAATCCA
>CAYSPM010000153.1:0-5804 GCA_964432925.1 uncultured Pirellulales bacterium
CAAGACGATGACAACCCATGTCACCTAAGGCGCCGGTTCCAAAATCCCACCAGCCACGCCATTTGAACGGCAAATAAGCAGGATGATACGGTCGATACGGGGCCGGCCCAAGCCAGAGGTCCCAACCGAGGGTCTCTGGTACCGGCGGCGTCTCTTTGGGTCGGTCAACGCCCTGTGGCCAGAAAACATTGAAAAGGCCATTAGAAGGTCTGTCTGTCCAAACATGAACCTGACGCACAGGGCCGATTGCACCGTCCCAGATGTATTCACACATAATACGGGTTTCCTCAGAAGCTTGGCCTTGGTTTCCCATCTGTGTGGCGACCTTATGCTCACGGGCCGCCTCAGCGAGTTTGCGAGCCTCGTATACCGAATGCGTTAGTGGCTTTTCACAGTAGACATGCTTGCCTCTTTTAATAGCAGCTATGGAAGCAACTGCGTGAACATGATCTGGTGTTGCGATCGTGACAGCGTCGATGTTTTTGTCCTCTTTGTCGAGCATTTCGCGGAAGTCACGGTATTTTATAGCTTCAGGGTAGCGCCTGAAAGTCCCAGCCGCATTGTGCCAGTCAACGTCACAAAGGGCGACAATATTTTGGCTTTCAACGCCCTCAAGGACGTTTGCTCCTCGTCCGCCTACACCTATACCAGCTATATTGAGTTTTTCACTCGGTGGATTGTTGCCAGGCCCACCTAATACATGGCGCGGAACAATAGTAAATGCAGCCGCTGCCGCAGCAGCGCTTCCTAAGAAATCACGCCTTGAAATTTTTTCATCTTTATGTTTGGAAATGCTTTTGGTTCTCATAAAGACACTTCCCTTCTATTACGATGTATTTGTTTTTGAAAAACTCCGTGTAAAACACGGGGCTAAATATTTCGTCCCTCGTCCATCGTCCATCATCTATATTTCCAGCGACCATCCCTCGCGATAGTCTGGCCTGACATACTCGTTCGCTTTGTCATCGTTGGTGATCCTCATATTTTTACCATCCCAGTCCAACTTTTTGCCCGGATTGAGCATAGCGAGATTGCCCATAACGACGGTTTCGGTAAGCGGACCTGAGTAATCAAAGTTCGAGCAGGCCGGCCTGCCGTCTTTGCATGCTCGAATCCAGTCAAGTTCATGGCCGTCTCTGCCGGTATCTATCCTGGGCAGTGTTTTTGGTGGCCGCTTGTACTCTGCCATCTTCGTTTCAGGTATCAATCGAGGGCTACCGCCATAACAACCACATACTAAAATACCTTTGTCACCTATGAAGAGTGTCCCACTGCCGTCACTGCCCAGGTCTGTGATATGCCGGCCAGGTTCAAGACCAACCGGCTGTTCCGGCAATATTCCACCATCATACCAGTGTAACTTAACCGGCGGTATACCTTCACGAGCAGGGAATTGATAATGCACCACAGAGGCTCTGGGATAGGTTTCCTTATTGTCAACTCGTTTCCACATCTCACGAACGTCGTATGAGTGGCTTGCCTCCACGCTCACGGGATATTTTAATTTAAGGGCCCAGAATGGTGCATCCATAACATGACATCCCATATCTCCCAGGGCCCCTGCCCCGAAATCAAGCCAGGCCCGCCAATTAAATGGGTGATAAGCCGGGTTGTATGGCCGCTCCGGTGCCGGACCAATCCAAAGATTCCAGTCCAATGTACTCGGTACTTGCGGCGTATCCTCGGGTCGGCCAATTCCCTGTGGCCAAACAGGCCTATTGGTCCAGCAATGCACCTCGCGCACATTGCCTATGGCACCATCCCATATCCATTCACATACCAGACGAGTTCCTTCGCCGGAATGGCCCTGATTTCCCATCTGGGTCGCAACTTTATACTTGCGGGCAGCTTCTGTTAGCATACGTGCTTCCCAGACCGTACGTGTCAAAGGTTTCTGGACATATACATGTTTGCCACGCTGCATTGCCGAGATCGCGACCACGGCGTGACTATGGTCCGGCGTAGCAACGATCACCGCATCAATATCCTTCTGCTCATCTAACATCTTTCGAAAGTCTTTCCACTTTCTGGCATTAGGATATTTCTCGTATACCTTGGCTGCATAATTGTCGTCCACATCACAAAGTGCCACAATGTTTTCGCTCTCACAAGCCCTCACGTTATTCTGGCCCATACCACCCACTCCAATACCAGCTATGTTGAGCTTCTCGCTGGGCGGCGTATTTCCTGGGCCACCAAGTACATGACGCGGTACAACTGTAAACGCAGCTACCGCTGCCGCAGCACCTCCTATGAAATCACGCCGAGATATCTTACCGTCTTTTTGTTTGGTGAGTTTATTCGTGTATTTCATATTACTTCTCCTATTCTGCTATCTTATTTATTATTTCTTGGGCCTGCTGACGCAATGTGTCACTCTCTGTGGTCTCGACAACCTTCTGCAACACTCGCTTTGTCTGTTGGCCGAAACTGCGATAAATGTCTGAAGCGATCATGACAACAGCCAACTCCGCTTCAAGGCAAAGATCGCTATCATCCAGATATTCGGCTGACATTTGTAGAGACTCAAGAGACTTAACTTCGGCTAATCCGGATAGAACTCTTTTTTTCTCAGCTTCATTTGGAGCAAGACTTATAGCCTTTCGGTACATTTCGATCGTCTTACCGATAGGCCTGTCACTTTCGAGACCGAGCAAACGGACAAAACCCCGCAGTGCTAGGATACGGTGAACTTGGTTGTCGGAAGATTGCGCTATTTGCAATAAATCCGTAAGAGGTTCGGGACTAGGCCAATCTGATAATGCACGTATTGCAGCATCCTTCACTTTTTCGTCATTACTATTAAGAGCCGTACGCAAAACAGGCAGAGCACTATCGTCACCTATCCTGCCAAGCACGCTTAGCAAAGAGCACCTGGTCTTTACGCCCTCAACTGAAGGCAATCTTGCAAGGACGGCTTCGGCCTGGTGGTTTTTGTCGCTTATCTTATGAGCGACAGCAGCTACAGTCTTTTCAGCCTCACCTCGCACTGACTCACTTGGTACGTTTATAAGAAGCTCGACCAACGCAGGTAAATCATTTGGATCAGCTATCACCTTCAAGACTTTGAAAGACTCTCGCTGGACCTTTAGGTCCGGATCCTGTGCAGCTTTGAACAAGGTCTGGGTTCCTGCTACGATATGCCGTTGAGCTATGCTGCGAATCAATTCAACTTTAACTTCCGGCTCGGCTGATTGAATATTGGCAAGAATCGCCTGGTTAATATCTGGGCCGCGTAGACGATATAGACTCTCGCGTGCGGCTTTCTGCTCTTCTGCCTTACTGGTTGCCGCCGTCTGAGCCAGCAGTAGCACGCTGGAAGTGTCACCCAATTGACCCATTGCCTTTAAGGCTGCTACACGAATAGAGATATTTTCAACCTTTGTAGCCTGGATAACCGCTGGCAAAGCAATGCGGTCGCCGCGATCAGCTAATGCCGCAAGCAGTTGCACCTGAGCAGCAGGAGGGAGATTCGGTAGCTCCTCGGCTAAAGCTCTTGTTACCTCCGGCCCAGGTATTTCCCTTACCAGCGCAATAGCTGCGGTCTGCATTGCGGGATCATCGCCTTTGAGCGCGGTGATTACCATCTTGACAACTTCATGGTTCGGCTGGCCTGTCGCGATAGATTGTAAGACAATTGAGAATACAAGAATCAAAAAAATGAGCTTAAAAAAATGACAAAACGTTTTCAAATAACGATTCACACTCAGAGCCCCAAGAATACGAACAAAAAGTATCTACACTATACGACTTAATTGCGTAAAAGAATGCCCCATTACGATATTATGCACTTAATTACCCAGCGATTATTGCGGCATAGGGCCCCGTTGCTTTCATTTTTTCTTGTCTGTCGCTGAACCGACCATACCTCGCATCGCAGCGGTACGAATCAGCTCTGGATACTCCTCTTTATACAATTCTTTATAGATGGTCATAGCCTCATCTTTTTTGCCCTGGGCAGTCATCTTATCTGCACATCTAAGATAAGCATCCAAAGCGATAACTTTCATTTTGTCGGAGACCTTGTCCTTTGCTTTTGCAAGAGCTTTCGTAGCATCGGGGCAGGCGATTTTACCGAGGGCACTGATCGCAGCCTCAGCTATCATCGGCTCTGTTTCATTCATCAGTTTCTCAAGTTCCGCAACCGCTTTGCTGTCCCCTCGCTCACCCAAAGAGTTGATAATCCCGACTTTTATCTTGCTGTTGGTCTTAGACAGAGCCTGACGTAATGTTTTATTCACAGCTTCACCTGATATACGCTCAAGTGCATATCTTGCCATATCAGACAATTTCTCGTCAGTGAGCATCTCAGCCAATGTAGGCACAGATTGCTCGGTGCCGATGATACTCAATTCTCTGCAGATGAACTGCTTGCCGGCATAAGTTGCGCCAGATTTCAGCACCTCAAGCAAGCTCTTTTCAATCTTTTTGAGCTCTGCTGGATTACCGTACGCCTTTTGAATAGTGTCACTGACTTCGGTCAGCGCTAAACGGCTCTGGCCCCAATCATAGGTTTTAACTTTTTCCAACAATTGTTCCATTTCTTAATCCTTTTCTGAATTAGTATCAGCTTGCGGTTTGGTAGAATCTTTCCACTTACGCTCTTCATTTTCGGTTGGAAAATCGGCAGGGACTTTCTGTGTGACCTTGCCGGTAGCCGCCCATTCGGTACCTCTCTGTAGCGTCGTGATAAAACCAACGCATTCCATGCTTGGCACCGGAGGCCTTTTTGCGTGACCTAAAACGGTGTGAAAGACTCTTCCCTCGCCATAGTTTATCGTAAACAACACTGGTTCGTGTTCTCCAGTTCCACCCTTGTTTGGATCTGCGTATGCGGTAGCCAAAACAGTTAAATTCTTAGCAGGTCCCCGGAGTTCGCTATAAAGCTCATCTTGGGCATGCATCCACTTTACAGGCAATCCCTTTGTGATAGGATGGTCCGTGTCTCGTATTATAACCTGAAAAACATGTTGTGGCGGATGAGACCCCCCTCTGCCGGGTTTCATGTCACGGACAATTTTGCCATCACGCCAACGAACATAAGGGCCGGACTTTTCATTTCTGCCCCCCCATCCGCCGAGACCTGTTATCTTGTTGAATTCGACCCACTTTGGAAAGGCATTGTCTGAAGAGTGATAAACTACCACACCACCACCTGATTTGACATAATCCACAAAGGCCTGCTGTGTCTGCTCTGACCAGTATTCACCATCGTAGTCGAGTATTACCACATCGTAGGCCGTAAAATTGGGCTTAAATTCTTCCATATTGCCGCCCTTGGGAGGGCTCGTGGCAAAATCAACCTCGAACAGGCCTGTTTGCTCTAATATTTTCTTGATAATTGGACTGCTTACCTGCCAATCATGCGACACGTTCATCTGGCCATTCACGATAAGCGCTTTCAGAGGCGAAACATCCGCCAAGACAGAGGGCAATTGAACAGTTAAAGCTACGCACAAAACTACTGGTAACACAATATTAGAAATACTTGACCCTTGTCTCATTTCTACTGCCCTCTTTTTCCATATACTGTATCTCATATTAGGCCTGCCAACTCTCTTGTAATTTTCTTAACATCTTACAGATGCCATGGGCTTCGCATCGTCCGACAAAGCATCCTATTAGCCGTATCATCGTTGAGAAATTCCTCTTTGTCCGGATCCCATCGCAGCTTGCGACCCAGAAGCATCGCAATCTCACCCAGAAGCGCTACGCTAATGGAACGATGAGCAATCTCGATTGGTGTGATGGTCTTTTTGCGGGACCTGACACAATCCAAAAAGTTCTGCTGATGATCCCGACTG
>CAYSPM010000154.1:0-5769 GCA_964432925.1 uncultured Pirellulales bacterium
GCGGTTTCGCGCTTGGCCAGAACGTTCATTAGGGCCTTAGTGTCGAGCTCCCGGGCTGCCTTCTCGCAGGCCTCCCAGCTAAGTACGCTTCTGACGACTCTGTCGATGCCCTGCTGGCCGTTATCGTAAGCCCGTGTTTGCATGTCATGGCCCTTCCAGCGGTCATAGCCAGCCTGCTGGATTAAACCGGCAATGGCGATATTCATACCATTCACTCTGGTGCCGTGATCTATGTCGTATTTTCCAGGTCCGCCGAAGATGATGCCGTCGTTGTAACCCTGGCTGTTTAGATGCATGTGGACCATAGCGCCGTTATCCAGCTCTTCGACAGTGTCATATACGTGGTCGAGGCCAATCATCTCTGAATGGCCGAACTCCTTGTTGACACCCTTATTCTTTCGGGAGACGCCGAATTCCTCCTCAATCTTTCTCCAGAATAGAATTGCGCTTGCCACCGTCGGAATGAGCATCGCAGGATGGCCTTCGTTGGGTTTGGGCTCAAAGCCAATATGCAAATCGCCATCTTTTTTCGTTTCGTACTTGCACAATCCGGCCACGCTCTCTTTGAGGTTCTGGTACATCTGCTTTATGCCGATAGTTGCGATGTCATAGCCGAAGGAGCCGTTCCAGATCACAAGAGCTGGTGCCTTATCAGGATGCCAGGCCTTTTTCAATGTTCCATACGCCAGGTCAACTGTTTTGGTACCCAGTTCTTCTGCTGCCTTTCTCTCATTTGGATCGAGCGATGCAATTCCACCATACGCAAAGTGCGTATGTGCACCCGGCGTAATCATGGCAAGATACAAGCCATTATCTACGAGGGCATCGGCAACCGCAGCGGCATTTTTGTCGTCAACCTCTGCGTCATAGTGCATTTCGATTCCGAGTACGATGTTGTCCGGGATTCGAGGTCTTATCTTATCAGCTACTAATTTGATCATTTCCGGCGTGCCGAAATCTTCGCCACCCCATTCTGGCCGCATATCCGCCGGCACAAAACCACCTTTTCCCGGATTAAACGTCCACCTACATATACTGTGTAAAGATTTCTCTGCTGCCATTTTATCTACTCCTTTTTAATTGATTATTTCTAACGTATATTTTTCGGATGACTGTTCGTGTTGTCATCTATAATTGCTTACTCAAGATGTTAGCCCAATTTTCATAAGCATCTTGATATGCCCTTGTCAGCTTCTTATTTGGCTCAATGGTCTTGACCGGTTCTAAGCCGGCAAAGGCATCCTCTGGGCCTTTGTAGATACCTGCGCCGATGCCTGCACCTCTTGCGGCACCTTGTGAGCCATCTGTGTTATATAGTTCTACCATTGCACCCGTTATTGTCGCGAAAGCCTCGGCAAAAAGTGGGCTGAGGAACATATTGGCGTGTCCCGCTCTGACAGTGGTAAGCTCGATACCCACATCACGCATTATTCCAAGGCCGTAGTTTAGAGCGAAAACAATTCCTTCCTGAGCGGCTCGCAGAAAGTGTGCTCTTTTGTGAACGTTGAAATTCCAGCCGTGAACGGATGCGCCTATGTTTCTATTCTCCAGAGTTCTTTCCGCTCCATTGCCGTAGGGTAGTATCACCAGCCCATCGGAGCCCACCGGCACTTCCGCAGCCAGGGAGTCCATCTGCTGGTAGTCGAGCCCATCGCCAGCTACGAAATTATGTTTGAGCCAGCTATTTAAGATTCCTGTGCCGTTCACACACAACAAAACGCCATACCTGGGATATTGCCTGGTGTGATTTACATGCACGAAGATGTTTACTCGCGATTTCTGATCGTAGCTCTTTTGATCACTGACACCATATACGACACCCGATGTTCCTGCTGTTACAGCAATCTCACCGGGATTAAGCACATTTAGAGACAGCGCATTATTTGGCTGATCGCCAGCCCGATAGCTTACTTTGGTTCCTGCTGCAAGTCCCAGTTCTTTTGCGGCTTCCTTGGTTAGCTCTCCCTGTATAGAAAATGTCGGCACGGTCTCTGCTATTAGCTTAGTTTCGATGCCATAGTTTTCCAAAACAAATTCAGCAAGTTCGTCGCTTTCAAAATCCCACATTATTCCTTCGGATAATCCTGATGGGGTAGTTTTTATCTCGCCTGTCATTTTCATTGCGATGTAGTCGCCGGGCAGTATGACCTTGTAGATTTTAGAATAGACATCAGGCTCGTTTTCTTTGACCCATCTTAATTTTGATGCGGTGAAATTGCCTGGCAGGTTGAATAGTCTCTTCAGGCACTTTTCTTGGCCGATATCTTTTGCTGCTTTTTCGCCTATTTGCACCGCCCGACTGTCGCACCAAATTATCGAGGGTCTAAGCACTTCTTTGTTCTTATCTACGATGACCAATCCGTGCATCTGGTAGGAAATCCCAATGGCCCGCACATCAGCCATCTTATAAGTTATGCTCTTATGCTCTTGTGCTCTAATGCCCTTTTGAACTTGTGCACTTATGCTCTGTGTAGCTTTTACGACGTGCTGCCACCATGTCTCTGGTTGCTGCTCAGCCCAATCCATTTTCTCTGCGATTATCTCAAGTTCCTTTTCAGGCGACGTTGCCGCTGCAAGTACCTTACCGGTCTCAGCTTCCATTAACGTCGCTTTTATCGATGAGCTTCCTACATCATATCCCAGTAAAAGTGCCATCTACTTTTCTCCTTTTATTTTTGTAAGTGCAGACTTCGATAAATCCTCTGCAACGTATCCCTGTAACATCGTTCAATTATGCCCATTATAGATGCACCACATCATAGTTGGTCGAACCCGATTGTCAAGTTCAGTTATTATCGCCGGTAGAAGAATTGCTTTGTCGCTCGAACTGTAAGTTTCAAGATCAATTCACTGAGTGTTCTACTATCTCTACTAATCCAATATCGATGTATTGGCCGCCGGTGGTTTGTCGGCAGTGCGCCGCCAGGCAATTCGGGCCGGGTCTAAGGGCAGCGATCGCCTCGTCATCAAGCTCAACCAAAACATAATCTGTCGTATATCCTTTGAGCTTCGTGACAAGCCGGCCATTTATGTAAACTTCGGCATCTTCATCGTGGTAGATCAAAAGGCAAGCTCGACTAAGTTTGTCGGTCTGCGACAAAAAATTAAGTCCGAAGATTGGACCGTGGCTCTTCCACCCTCGTAACACAGCCTGGGATAGTTGGAATTCGCGGCGAAGCCAGATATCCGGCTTGTTCCATTTTGTGCGCACCACAGAACCTGGCGTGGTTTCTGTACCGAATCCACCTTCGCTTACCGACCAGTTTGAATCGTTAAAGTCCGGTTGCTCCCAGCCGGCAGCAGGTTCAAATGTCGTGTATTTCCATTTCTGTCCCTCGCTCTGCGACGTCGGCACAACTATCTTGATCTCTGGTGGAGGCAGATACAAACGCCTGTTGGTTGCCGCGGCCCTATCGACATCCATCTTTATTACTTCCCGGTCGTATGTCATCAGGCCATTAACTTCGATTTCAACATCGGTGGTCTGTGTGTACACAGCCGCAGACAAGCCTTCGTCAATTATTTGGCGCAGATTTTCAATCAACCCAATGTAAGCTTGGGTCAGTTCTTCGCGTGTCTGGTAAGTGCGGTAGCCCCAGTTTTTCTCTTCCTGCCAAAGGTGACCTTTAACCGGCAGTCCCAGCCCACCAAATTCACCCAACACCACAGCACGGTTCTCTTCAACCGGCGGTGCCGCCGGACCTGGGTAACTGTGAATGTCATGAACATCACCGACGCCTCGATCCGCCCAGCCGCTGGCATTATTCACCAAGCGTGTTGGATCAAGTTGCTTAATCATCTCCACAATCCGTGGCGTATCATATTGTCCCCAGCCTTCGTTGAATGGAACCCACATCACAATCGAAGGATGATTTCGCAATGACTCAATTACACGTGTCAACTCCAACTCGAACTGTCGTGCTGATTCTTCGCTGCGCTTAAGGTCAGGCTCATTATCTCTTATATGCCTGTCACCATTAGGCATATCCTGCCAGACCATCAGGCCGAGCTTATCGCACCAATAATAGAATCTGTCCGGCTCAACTTTTACATGCTTGCGCATCATGTTGCAGCCGAGTTTTTTTATCACTTCGATATCGTACCGTAGAGCCTTATCCGTCGGTGCCGTGTATAGCCCATCCGGCCACCAGCCCTGATCGAGCGTACCAAACTGAAATACAGGTTTGTTATTCAAGAACAATCGCGTGACGCCTTTCTCATCTTTGCCCAAGGAGATTTTGCGCATGCCAAAGTAGCTACCCACAGCGTCAACCTTTCTGCCTTG
Source organism: uncultured Pirellulales bacterium (assembly GCA_964432925.1). GTDB lineage: Bacteria > Planctomycetota > Phycisphaerae > Sedimentisphaerales > Anaerobacaceae > CAYNTC01. The sequence continues at coordinate 4,286 of CAYSPM010000154.1, forward strand.
TTCGTTTTTCAATGTCACTTTCAGGTCGTATAGAAATGGCGAATCGGGCGACCACAGCTTGGGTTTTTTGATAAACAATTCAATTTGCTCACCAGCCTGGCCCTTTCCTTTAGCTTTCTGAAACCACCCTTCATTTACCTGAGCCTCGACAATATAGCCATTCGGATCGTCCGAGCATTCGGCGATAACACGCACCATCTTACTGTCGATATCTGGAGTTATTCTCAGCTCTCTGATATACACCTCAGGCACAGATTCCAACCAAACCGTTTGCCATATTCCGGTCACTGCTGTATACCAGATGCCGTGGGGTTTTCTTACCTGCTTGCCACGTGGCTGAAATCCTGTGTCTGTCGGGTCATATGCCGAGACCACGATTTCCTGTGTGCCCGTATCATTTAGTGCATCGGTTATGTCGAATGTGAACGGGTCGTATCCACCGTGGTGTGCACCGAGCTTATGGCCGTTAACCCAGACGCACGCTTGCCAATCCACAGCGCCGAAGTGCAGTAGTATGCGTTTCGGAACAGGCTGAGGGAAAGCCAATAGCGGGGGTCGCGGTGTCTCCAACCACCTCTTGGGTACCTTGAAGGTTCTTCGATACCAAAGATGGTTTTCCTCGCCGACAGATTTCATCACGCCTGACAAAGCCGACTCGACTGGAAAGGGTACGAGAATCTGTCCATCGAATTCTTGTGGCTGTGTCTCATCTTTGGGCCGAATAGCGTATTCCCATATTCCATTCAAGCTCAGCCAGTGCCTGCGTACAAGTTGCGGCCGAGGGTAGTCCTTGTGCGCATTGTCCGCTGGGATCTGTTTTGACCATCGTGTCATAAGAGGGCCTTGGATGGGCTGGTAGTCTGCTTTTGCAGCGGCGGTTAAAAGCGCTACAAGCAATATCAGCAGGAAAATCGTTGCTTTGCTCTGGCAAAAGATTGGTTTGGTATGTTTTAGCCACATGATTTTCTCAAGAAAGTCAAAAAGCCTTTTGTGACTATACCCTCTGTCGTAAGTTGTGCCTGAGCCGCCCCTAAGGGGTGCGGCTGACGGGATATTTCTGATTAGGTTATCTGTAAAAAGACTGTTTTGCAATGAAAATCAATCGGGCACCGAAAATGTGTGGTAAAAACAAATTTTTTTGACAATTAATCTTGATAAGGATAAGCTTTTGGGCAGTTTGGTGAACGTCTCAGCAGGTTAGTAATTCATGGAGAGCGAAAAATGAAAGAGAAAACGAAGATTGGTTTTGCGTTTTTATTAGCCGCAGTTATTCTGTTTGTGTTAAACTGCAAAGGGAAAACCGAAACCGCAGAAAAGTCCACTGAAGTAAAGGAGCAGGCCAAAATGAGTATTACAAAGGAATCTTTTGGGAAAACGCCCGATGGTAAGCAGGTTGATTTGTACACACTTACTAATGCGAATGGTATACGAGCGAGGATCAGTAGCTACGGTGCGATTCTGGTCTCGCTTCAGTTGCCTGATCG
>CAYSPM010000155.1:0-5725 GCA_964432925.1 uncultured Pirellulales bacterium
TTTTTAGCGTAGTCTCCGTAAATTGAGACTGGCATATCCATCAGCTTGGTTCCGTATTCAGCAAAAACTTCGAAGATATCATAATCGCTGGCCCAGGCACCACCGCCAGGCATTGCCGCATTAGCTCCAAGAATACCGTAAGTATCAGTCCTGCCGCGTATGTTGTCGTAAGCGAAGTAGCTTACGCCAGCAATGATATGGTCGGGATTTCTTACGGCGTGATCTACATAGCCCTGGATACCCCAAAGAGATGTGTCAACACCGCTGGAACTCTCCTCTACCCAGAATCCACCGCCATTGACGTTGACCTTGGTGCTCTTGCCAAGTGAAACCGCATATTGCGCACTAATACCTTCTGGATTCAGGTCACTATCCCAGATGAGTTGATTCTTGCCGGGGCGGTAAAAGGGATTCTTGACTTTACCACCGTATACATCTAAACCCGGAATCGTTACAGGGTGGTAGCCGAAGTAGCCCAGATCAAGCCAGATGTCCTTGCTGGAGAAGAACTCATCCAGTGTCTGATTGGTCGAAACTGGGTCGCCAAAACTGCCGACGCCCACGTCAGTGGCGTAGTTGGGATCTGGACCTTCTTTATCAACGTCTACGTAAAGGTCCCTCCCTCCAGTGGCAATTCTGAAAAAAACATCCCATTCATCATTCAACTCTGCTGCGAGGCCGAGGCGAGCTCTAATCCTGTTGCGATGGCGTTCAGCTTTGCCTTGCTTATCAATGTACTCATAGCGGTATCTAAAATCACCTGACCACTTGATCTTCTCAGCCCACTTAAGACTATCCGGCAGAGCGGCACTGGGCTTTTCCTGGACTTTCTGTTCAACTTTATCCAATTTCTCAGTAAGTGCCTGTTCCTTGAGCCTTTGCCTTGATTCAAGTTCAACAATTTTTTGCTGTAGCTCCGACAGTTTCTGCTGTTGATCCTTCAGTTGCTCTTTTAGATCGCTAAGCTCATCCGCCATAACAGTCCCTGTTGGCCAAAAAAAATTCAAAACAAGCAAAATAGTTAATCCCACAAATCCTTTTTTGATCCATCCTTTCTTCATTTTGAGTGCCTCCAAAAAGGAAACAACTAAATTGTTAAGTCTGCTTAAAGCCATCCTTGAGCAGACACGCGTTCGGATCGTTGCAATTAGTACTCTGGTTTTGTTAAGGCAAAATCAAAGATATGTTAGAATCGTGTTAATATCGCAGGCGGATTTCCTTGCATCCGTCATTTAAAGGGGGCTTTTGCTAGATAAAAACACTAAACAGATGTTAGAAATTTATTAGTATTCTGTCAGAAATGTACTAAGAGCGTCTAACAGAATGAGAAGAATGGCTTTCTTTTATCATTCCAGAGCAACCGTGAGTTATGTAAAAAGCCGTAAGGGAATGGATTCCCGCCTTCGCGGGAATGACAGCCGTAGAGTATTCTTTATTTTGTTAGGACCTCTAATTATCCGGTGGGCGTAATCAGAGAAATTTTAATTCCCTGCGGTGGTGGCTCTCTGATACGACATGGCCTCTGATTCGATTCAGCTCTGGGGTAAATGAATAGTAAAAGTGCTGCCTTTGCCTGGTGTGCTTTCGACCGTGACATGGCCACTATGTACCTGGGCTATGTGTTTGACTATAGCCAGGCCGAGACCTGTGCCGCCGAGTTTTCGGCTTCGACTCTTATCAACGACGTAAAAACGCTCAAAAATACGTGAGAGATGCTCCGGTGCTATTCCGCAGCCGTGATCCTTTACCGATATAGTTAACTCTCCGTTCTGTTTGTCAACTGTGAGTTGAATGCTGCTGCCAGAATCGCTGTATTTTATTGCGTTATCGATCAGATTAACTAAAGCCTGTTCAAGCAACGCGGTATTAATTTTGCCCCGTAAGCTTTCGTCGCAAACAAGGTCAATTTTCATCTGCTTCTTTTCGGCTTTTACAGTCGATAGCTCAATAGCAGCTTGCAGTATCGGCCGTAGAGACATTTCTTCTAAAGGGATTTGCCTTTTCTCGCTGCTTTCTTCCAGGCGTGACAGACTCAACAAATCCTCGATGATGGCGTTGAGCCTATCAGAATGCTTGGCCACGATGTTCAGGTAATGTTCTGCTTTCTCAGGCTCCTTCACTGCTCCATCAAGCAATTCTTCCACGAAACCTTGGATAGAAGTAACTGGCGTTTTAAGCTCATGTGAGACGTTAGCAACAAAATCGCGACGTATATTCTCAAGCCGTCGTATCTTTGTCATATCATTCAAAACGATTACTGCTCCACCCCTGCTATTTTCGCTTCCACTTAGACTGGCGCCGTGAATCTGGATGAATCTTTCACCTTCCGGAGCCAAACGAATAGTTGCTTCAGTGGGTTGTTGAGCACTGAGAGTATTATATACAAACTGCTGAATATCGACGTTGCGAATGATTTCTTCGACGCTTCGGCCATGGGCTTTTTCGGGTTCAAGGTTCAGAAAATCTGCGGCCGCTTTATTTATGCTTACGATATGCCCATCGGCATCAACAGCCAGCACTCCTTCTACCATGCTTGAAAGAACTGCTTCAAGCTCATTTCGCTGTCCGGTTATGGTTAGAATTCGTTCATGCAGTTCAATTGCCATTGTGTTTAACGCCTTAGCTAAAGCGCCTAATTCTTCAGAAGCCGGCACAGGAACTCTTCGGTCGAGTTCGCCCTGCGAGAAGCGTTCGGCTGTCTGTGTCATATTCACTATCGGCCTGCTTATTCGACGTGATATGAGCCAACTCAAAATAGCAGCAAAGGCCGCTACCATAAGACCACTGTATAAAATCTTAACATAGATGTCATGGAGAGCCTGGTCAATTGCGGTAGCAGGTATCGACGCCCGGACTACGGCTAAAATCTGATCCTTACCACGAAGGGAAATCGCTACATACATCATGTTTTCGCCGAGGGTTCGGCTAAACCTTAGCGACCAACCAGAACCCTGCCGAAGCGCATTGATAATTTCCGGTCGGTCGGAGTGGTCTTCAATAACTGTGGGATCCTCATCGGAATCGCCAATGACTTTACCCGAAGGCAAGATCACGGTGATGCGAGTTTGACCATCTCCAGCTTGGCCAAGCCTTTTACAGAGTGAATCAATCTCAGTTGTATCTTCGTTCTCTAAAATGGCTGAGATTTGCTCTGCCGCCACGTACGCAATAGTGTTTAGCTCCTCACTAGTTTGATCGAGATAAAAACCACGAAATGAATAAGATAAATACCAGGCCACAGCAACCAGAGCCAATAGTGTCACGAGTAAATAGGAAGGATATAGCTGCCAAATTAGTCTTCTTCTAATCATGGATCAATCTTTGAATCGGTAGCCTACACCGCGAACGGTCTCAATGTATTTGCTATATGACCCCAGCTTTTTTCGCAAAGACACTATCTGGACATCTACTGCCCTGTCGGTCACCAGATAGTCATCGCCGTGTAAGGCGTCAACAATCTTATACCGTGTAAAGACAAGGCCCGGACGTCTGGCTAACAAATGAAGAATATTAAATTCCGTGAAGGTAAGTTCGATTTTTTTATCTTTTATCATTACTCGCCGCCGGGCAGGTTCAATAGTCAAATCCTCGATCTTTATTGCTGTCTTATCATCAGATTCCTCAGCCATCCTTCGTAAAATCCTGCGAACCCGCGCTACCAACACCTTTCCACTGAACGGTTTTGTCACATAATCGTCAGAGCCAAGTTCCAGGCCAGTTACAATGTCTGACTCTTCCCCTTTGGCTGTTAGCATTATAATAGGAATATTGCTGGTTTTAGTGTCACTTTTCAGTTTTCTGCATACTTCCAGACCATCGATGCCAGGCAGCATCAAGTCCAGTATTATCAGATTAGGTAGCTTCGAATGGGCTATCTGTAGTGCCTGTTCACCTGTCTCACAGGTTAGAACTCCGTAGCCTTCGCGAGCGAGATTGAGCTGAACAAGCTCCCTTATGTCCTCCTCATCGTCTACGACAAGTATGTTTGGCTTTGTCATGCAAACCTCTGTTTATAAAAGTCCACACAATTCCCGTTTCTCTTAAGAATGGTGAAAAATTATATATATCCTTTTTAGTTCATACCAGCATTGGGCAATAGATCGTTATTCAGAAATGCTCACATAACACAGTAATAATGGCCTTAAAATGCGGTCCTGTCAAGGCCAGAACCGAGAAGCATTTTCGATTTAGGGTGGATATGCCGTTTATTAACGCAATCTTAACAAAATACTAACTACGCTTTAATTACTTTAAAGTAGGATTTTGTAGATGGATTAGTGTTGAGGCAACGTTAGCCAAAGGCAATTTGGTATTGATACAGAAAGGCTCGCAACATGACGGAAACCTTGAAAAATATCGTTTGTGGCTTAGGTGCGTTGTACTTAATTTATCACTGTGGCTCTCTTATGCTTCTACTGGCGAAGGAGCTTTTACATTGCGGCTTCAAGCGAAGTGGTAGTGATTTGAATTCGGAAAGTGGTGAAACGCAAATGGTGCGGCACACTAGTGCTCTGTCTAAGGATAAATGATGACTGTCATTCTGAGCAAAGCGAAGAATCTCAATTGATAAGGCCAGATGCTTCGCCTTCGGCTCAGCATGACAACCCCTCAAACATCCTAAGACAGAGCACTAGTGCCGCTTCTATTAAATAAGTTTCAGTTTTATAGTTGTGTCATTCCTGCGAAACCTGTCCTGAGCGAAGCCGAAGGAGCAGGAATCCATTCCATTATTTCTGGATTCCGCATCAAAGCTTGTCCTGAGCGCAACCGAATGGGTGCGAAATGACAATTCGTTATAATCTTGTTGAAATCGTTTGCTTTGTCATTCATTCGAGGGTCAATAAAACCGCTTAAACCTTCATATTTTCGAAACCGTGCTTGCCTGTCCCTGCAAGCAGTAAGCAGGGTTCAGCCGCTTGCCCGCCCCAATCATCATTACGATATCGTAGTGCAGCCTCCTCGCGATTTTTTCCAGCTCTGCTATTTTTTCCGCGGAAACCGACATAACTGCTCTTCTCCTAATTTCAAACGTCTTTCGTCCGTCTTGCGTCTTTGGTCTTAACTGTTCGCTGAACGCTCCACGCTGAACGCTCTTCATTTGGCGGAGTAGTAACAAACAAAACCGCTATATGCAACGAAACTTTTGGGGCAATGGGCGCTTCAGGTGACGATTTATCTCTGCATAGGGAAAACGCCTTAAACAAGACTATGGTGGACCCTCCGTTTGTCAATTCCCCAGTCTACGACAATCGATGTAGGCAAGGCAAAAAAAGAGGTCTTGAAAATACAAGGCAAGGGTGGGTAGAATTAGGCAGCAAGAGAAATAAAGATTATGACTTGGTGGGGAAGTTGTTATGGGTTCCATAATTTTAGATTTACAAAGAGATGCTATGGATTCTTCCGTTGTATTAACAGATTTGCTGCGCAAAGCGCTTGTAGTGGCTAAGAAATTAAAAATTGATGAATTTCAACGTTGGGTAGAATGTGAGCTTAATGGATACCAAGATACTTCCGAAGAAATACCTAAATATCGTGAGGTAGTAGGTGAAATAAAGGCTTGGAATCCATATCACGGTTGGATACCGGTAATCGTTCGAGATGTTGAATGGTCTGAATCGATACGGAAAAGAAAGATAGGACAACCGATAAGTGAACTCGAGAGTATTGTGAAAAGACTCCTGCAAAATGAGTGAATTTTCGACAGACGAAGTCGAATAGAAGATGG
>CAYSPM010000156.1:0-5723 GCA_964432925.1 uncultured Pirellulales bacterium
CTAACCACTATGCCGGAACAAAGTGCAGGATAAGTTTGCCTTGTTTAACCGTTATGCCGTCCAGCCTCACTTTTTTGTGGTCAACGTTGAAAATGGGATCAAATGGTTCGCCGCTCAGTAGCGAAGCCGCAATCTGCGACCGCAAGTCCTGCATGTCAATAGGCACAGTCGCAATACGCTCTTTATACATTTTCTTAGCTATCATCTTGGCAAGAGGAGTAATGTTCATAGCACCTATTTTTACTTTCGCCACTTGCAGGTTCAACATCCCCTTTTCATCGGTATTCGGCTCTAGCGCAATGGTTACAACAAATTGTGCACTTTTTACATCGGCCACTCCCATAAATACTATGCTACCGGGTAAGAAAAGTATCTCTGGCGCTGTAAATAGAATACCTTCGGATTCGGCTGACCAACGGGCGATCGTCTGGTTAATGCCTTGCTCGATGACCTCAAGCTCGAATGGTTCCCCCAATTGTGCGCCGTTATAGAGTTCGCTGGATAAATGTGTCATATACGGCTCAACCTGCCCTTGCTGCCCGACGGTAAAACCGACTTTTCGTGAGTCATAACGAGAAGGCCTATAGAGCAGTAAAGCAAAGATAATCGCCGCTACAGCCAAATCCACAAGAAGCCAGCGAATCAGTTTTTTGTATCTTTCTTTTTTGTCCGCTTCCAACTCAGACCTCGATCCTGAGCCTACTACCTATAAAACCATCACTGAATTTATTTCTATCTTGCCCAAAATTACGTGTGTGATTATAGTGGATTGGATTTGTGACGAAAGCTTTTTTCTAATTATGCTTTTATATGAACAGGCTCATACGAAAAAAGATACTGTTGTGTGGACCTTCGACCTGCCAGAGGATCGATGGTAAATCTGCGTGAGTTGTATCAACAAAAAGGAAGATTCGGTAAAAAAATGGCAAATCACTTCGCTGATCGGCTTTACGAGGCTGTAAAAGCAAAAAAGTCCTCTTTGATTGTTGGATTGGATCCTGTATACCCTCGTCTGCCTGCAGCTATAACAAGCCATCGTCAGATGAACGATGAGTTTGATGCTGCCGCTGCGGTGGACGCGATTTTTGATTATTGCACACAAGTTCTTCGAATCATCGCACCGATGGTGCCTGCTGTTAAGATGAATATCGCCTTTTTTGAAAAATATCTATGGGAGGGCTTAGAGACGTACCACGCGCTTATATCTGAAGCTGATGATTTGGGCTTAGAAATAATTGGTGATGTGAAACGCGGCGACGTAGGTCACACCGCTGAAGCGTACGCAGTTGCGCATCTGGAGAACACCGAACTCGTTGGTTTTGAAGACATACTCGTTCCTGATGCTATAACCGTCAATGGCTACACCGGAACCGACGGTATCATGCCTTTTGCGGATGTGGCCAATGAGCAGGGAAAGGGCGTCTTTGTATTGGTTCGGACAAGTAATCCGTCAGCCGCTGCTATACAGGACTTTGCAGATGCCACCGGCCAGAGAATGTATGAAAAGATGGCTGAGATTGTAGGGCAGATTGCTAATCAAGCTGAGCGAATCGGTAAGTGTGGTTACAGCAACGTAGGTATGGTGGTTGGAGGTACGGCGCCTGAAGTGACAAATGCTTTACGTCGTGATTATGATAAGGTATGGTTTCTTGTGCCCGGCTACGGCTCACAGGGCGCATCCGCTGCTGATTGCGTTCGGTTTTGCAAGCCGGACGGCACAGGGGCCTTAATAAATGCGTCGCGTTCCATAATCTACGCCTATGAAAAACCGCGGTATAAAGGCCAGTTCGGCGACGACTGGAAAAGGTGCATCGAACAAGCCATCATCGACGCAAAGGTCGACCTGGCAAACGCCATGCAGACCCTGATATGAACAGGGAATTCTTCACCGGCAAGGAAGTTTTAGTGATGGGTTTGGGGCGGTTCGGCGGCGGAGTCGATGTCGCCAAATTTGCAGCAAGCGCTGGTGCAACGGTAACAGTTACAGATCTGGCCCCAGCGGACAAGCTATATGATTCGATAGGTCAGCTCGAAGGACTGACCAATGTGCAATTTCACCTTGGTTCACACGACGCGGCTGATTTTATCCAAGCTGACATTATTGTAGCCAATCCGGCAGTTGCCCCTGATAACGAATATCTTACATTTGCCCATCGGCACAACAAGATTATAACATCCCAGATAGGTATATTTTTTCAGTTATGTCCTGCGACTATAATTGGCATCACCGGCGCCAATGGCAAAAGCACAACAGCAGCACTCACAGCTCATCTGCTGGAGCACGTGAGATATGAGACACATAATACGAGATACGGGACGGTTTGGCTCAGCGGCAATATCGGCAACAAACCGCTGCTGATGACGCTGGGGCAAATACGGCCTGACGATTTGGTTGTGCTCGAGCTTTCGAGTTTCCAGCTTGAGCAGTTGGCGCAAATTCAAAAGGCACCGAAGGTCGCACTGCTGACAAATCTTACTCCGAATCATCTCGATCGCTATGGCACGTTCGATAACTACTGTGCCGCCAAAGAAAACATCTTCAAATTTCAGAATCTAAGCGATAGAACTCCTGCCGTTTCGATCTTCAACGCCGCGGACGAAATTGGCAGCAAATGGTTCGAAAAATATAAATCGGACGTTAACAGGACCTGCATTTTGTTTTCGGCCCAGGACTTTAACTCAGAGATTCACAAAAACTTCCAACTGCCGGGCCAAGCAAATCTTTCAAATCTCGCTGCGGCCATTGCTATTTCCAGATGTTTTGGTATTACTGACGAAGCGATTAGAAGTGTCCTGCCGGCTTTTAGGGCGCTACCGCATCGACTTGAGCTTATCGCCAAGAGAAACAGCGTGGCTTGGTACAACGATTCCAAAGCCACCACGCCGCAAGGCGCGATTGTTGCGCTGGAGGCTTTCGAACAACCTAAGATTATTATTGCCGGTGGCTATGATAAGAATATACCCTTTGACGAACTTGGCAGAAAGATCGCAAACGAAGCCAAGGCCGCCATTTTGCTCGGCCAGACTGCCGAGAAAATAGCAGCCGCGATACGCAATGTTTCGCCAACGCAATCCTGCGCGCAAATCCACATCGTCGGTTCACTGCGTCAGGCAGTCGAAAAGGCTAATCGCCTAGCGATGCCTGGCGATGTGGTTTTACTAAGCCCAGCCTGCGCAAGCTACGACATATTTGACAATTATGAGCAGCGAGGGCGGACGTTTACAAGGCTCGTGCAAGAAACGATCAGCTAATTATAGGAATATCTTCGTAAAAAATCAGAAAACTTTGAAAAAAATATTAATTAACTCTTCACCAATTAAACACCAAAAACAACACTCACACCTTTTTCCATTCGGGAAACCAGCTCAGTATCAGCAATCGTTGATAAAGTCATATCCCATATCTGTCGATTCATAAAGCGAGAAATTAACAGATGGCTTCGGAGGTTCGAGGGATTTTCAAGATGGATGAAAATAGCGAACGTAGAACTGAACAAAGACTGTACTATCATTGGCCAATATGGTTCGCGGAAGATTTTAATGGAGAACTCTCACAGGGCCAAATGGCTGACATTTCCAGCGCAGCAGCAGCATTTACCTGCTACGCCCATGAAGCTTGTCCCAATCAGGGCCAGTATATCACCACACGTTTCAGCGTCCCCCGTTACGGTCATGATGACTCGTTCGATTTGGCAGATTTTATCCGTTCAGCCCACGTCTATCGTGTAGACAACTTGAACGGTTTCTTACGCCGCATCGCCGTGAGTTTCACCGAACCCCTACCATTTAAACCAGGCGAACAACACTCCGACAGACTTCGGTCTGATACCAAGTGTACTTAATCGTTTCGCTCTGCATATTCCGTATCCATGTCTCACCTCAGTAAGCGTAGCCGACTGTGCGGTTTTAGACTGGATAAATACCGCAAAAGAGACTAAAATGCTGATTTTGTCAGTTGCTTCACGCTGAGAGCTTCGGGAAAGATTAAACATGGCTTCGCTATAAAGCCGAAAGTATTATAGTTTTTGTGCCAGTGACTGCGCAGCGAATAGATTTTTCTAGTACACAACGCTTTTGAGACTTTTTAGTTTGCTGAGGATGAATATAATATCAAATGAAAGATTTTTTAGTATAGACTATTAAGGCTTGATTGAGAGGGATAACAAATGAGAATTTCTTTCAGAAAGACGGTAGCAGCTTGGATGTGTATATTCGTAGCACTTTGCCTTTGCTGTAAGAAGAAGCCGGTGGCAAAAGCTCCTGCCGAGTTGCCGGGCGTAGTTGCTAAAATTAGTGATTACGTAATCACAAAAGAGGATCTTGAAAAAAGGCTGCTGCAGGAACTTCGGCCTGACCGTTACGAGGAAGTTCAGCAGGATGAGCCTCCCGATGTCGAGAAGGTACTTATGGAAATGGTCGCTGAAAAAGCAATGATCATGGATGCCCGCAAGAAAGGCTACGATCAGGATGAAACTATCCGCAGTTCAGTTCAGCGATACAAAAATCGACGGTTGATTAATATGCTCTTGCAGATGCAATTGAGCAATAAGCTTGTTGTAACCGATGCTGAAGTTGATGAGAAACTCAAAGCCGATCCGAAACTTGATCGAGCCCGTGCGGAAGCACTTATTAAGAGAGAAAAAAGTAACAAGCTTTTTAATAAGTTCTATAGCCAGCTCCTTGAGAAATTCCACGTTCAGAAGGTGAAAGAGAATTTCGCCAAGGTAGCCAAGATACATCAACGGCTGCTTCAAAAGCCCAAAGAGCCGCGAAAAGTGGGCTGGATACGCAACAGTCAAGTCAAAAATGAACTGACTGAAGAAGAAAAAATTATTGTTCTTGTTAAATATGATGAGGGCGAAGTGACTTTGAAGGATTGGTTCGAGGCTTTAAGTGAGATTGCTCCGCCCAGCCGGCCAAAGGACTTGCATACCACCAGTGGAGTCGAACGTATGCTGGATAGGGCTATGCGAAAGCCGATTTTGTTAGCAGAAGCGTTGTCACTTGCGCTTGATAAGGATGAAGAGCTAATAAAACAAGTCAGAGAACAAGAAAATTTGCAATTGCAGCATAAAGCCGAGCGAGAGAAGGTAAAGGACATAGAAGAGCCAACGGATGAGCAGATAGTTGAATATTTTAACAACAACAAAGAAACGTTTGGCGGAAGCGAGGCCTTGAAGGTTGATCAAATATGGTGTGAGGACCTTATGACAGCCAATAAAGCAAAGGTTGAGCTGGACGGAGGAAAGGAGTTCGAGCAGGTAAAACAAGATTACTCGCTGCGTAAGGAATCCAAGGCTGTGAATGTATATCCGGGCAGTGAAGGTATATTCTTCAAAGACCTATCCAAAGGCGAGCCGAACGACATAATCGGGCCTATCAAAGGATTTTACAGCGATGGAATAAAGTGGCGTATCGTCAGTATATTAGAAAGGAGACCAGCACAACCAAGGGAATATTCTGAAGGTATGAAAGGCAATGTCAAAGGGCGGATGATGGACGAACAGAGACGGGCAATCCTGGCCAAATACAGAGAAGAACTTCTAAAAGAATACTCGTACGAGATATACACCGACAGAATCAAGGAAATCGACCCTCTGGACATACCGTAAACGATATTCACACCAAGAAAATTCTGCGATAGGGCGTGGCTCTGTTGAAAAGTTCCGTTGTCATTTCGACCGATTCATCCTTCGCAGTCCCTAAGGGACGGAGAATGGAAG
>CAYSPM010000157.1:0-5709 GCA_964432925.1 uncultured Pirellulales bacterium
CCGACAACCACTGGTTTACAAAACCAGAGCTCTACCATTGAGCTACGTTGGCAAAACTATTTTCATAATTCGCTGGTGAATACTATACATCAAAACTAATAGTTCTGCAAGAAGGTTGAACGCAGGTAATAGGGTCGTCTTATCAATTCGAGCCGGCCTTTTGCGAGCGTAGCTTGTTTGTCATCAGATTCTTCCTCCAACTAACGGTTCCTTTATTTCCACTATTTGGAGTGCTGAGAGAAAGAAACGGTTATAGTAAGGGTGGATTCTGGCTATGCTGATTGCGCCGCGAGGTGTAGTTATCCCTAAATTTGTTTACCAGCATCTGTTTCGCGGGCTGAACCTATTCATGTTGATTGAGCTTTATCATATTCTTGGCTGTTTCCAGAATTCTTTTGCGCAGCTCTTTTGGCGCGAGTACATGGACTTGGTCCCCATAACCGAGTATCCACCAGGTGATTTCACCAAGGCCATCAACACGGAACTCCACTATGGCTGAGCCATCAGGTTGGAAAGTGACTTTTTGTGTGCTGTGCCATTGCACCTCGGCCACGTTGTTCGCAACCTTGGGCAGAAACCGCAGCTTGATGTTGTATAGTCGGCCTTCGGGTATCATCGACCAGGCCCTGCCAAGGTACTCGTCCAAATCGAAGTTCTTGCCATTCGTAAAGCAATTATCTGTTGTCTTCAACTGCTTTATCCGATTGAGCTTAAACGTGCGGACGCTCTTGTGCATACTACAGTGCCCCAAGACATACCAAGCCCGATGATTATAGAACAAGCGATATGGGCTCAACTCAACATCGATGACTTTCCCATCGAAAAGTGAGTTATATATTATCTGAACTTTGCGTTTTTTGAGGATAGCGTTTTCGAGATGTGCGAAGATTTTGTCGAGCGAGCTTATTGGTGCCTGGGCAGCGCTTTTTGCGGAGATATTTTGAAGCGCGGCATTGCAGTATTGTCTCATTTTCACGGGCAGATTGTTTTCGATCTTTAATGCTGCTATGATTGCGGACCTTTTGAATGGCAGTTGTATGTGCTCGCTCGCCTTGTGGGCCATCATTAATAGGCTTAGCGCCTCCTGAAGGTTCAGATCAACGGGGGGAAGGAAGAAGTCCGGCTCAATGACATAGCCGCCCGCTGCAGCATCGTAATGGTATGGTATACCGATCGCCTGAAGTTCATTCAGATCACGGAAGATTGTACGTCGGCTTGCTCCAAACATTTTTGACAGATCACTGACCGCGTAGCTTTTGCCCGCCTGCAATGTTGTTAAGATTTTCATAAGTCTGCTGACTCTGCTGTACTTCATGCTCTAGTCCTTTTGAAGCTTGTAGCTTTTTTTTCTTGGGGTATCCTCATACCCGCGCTCTGCCCCAAACTGGTAGATAGAATTCGTACGGGTTCCTTACCTCGCATCACGATTTGCACTCGAACCTGCTCATTAGTTAAATTATAATACAGGTTGGTGACAGCAGTGTCAAAAGCCTAAAGCTGCATTTGGTGTATCTGTTGCTGCCTGGCGGATTCATGGAGCATATTTTGTAGGGACAGGAGAGTACGTCGTATCCCCTTGGGGACGAGTCATCCTTAGTTATGTTATATAACCCGGCCCCAGCCGATCTGTCATCAACGGCGATAATCTCGCAAACTCTAATTCATCTCAGAACAAGATTCTTTTATTATCTGCCACGGAGTTTTATATATAGTCTTCGTTGCTGTTAACTTTCACTGCTCTGTTGAAAACCTAAAAAAACTGTCATTTCGAGCGAGCTCCCCTTCTTGCTTTCGCCTGCCTCTGTGTCTCTCGTCGCAAGACGAGGCAGCAGGCGAAGACAGAAACGGGGGCGAGTCGAGGAATCCCTCGGCTTGGCTCGGGACAGGTCTGTTTTTAATAGATTTCTCCACTCCGCCCCTTAGGGGCTTCCATTCTCCGTCCCTTAGGGACTGCGAAGGATGAATCGGTCGAAATGACAACCGACCTATTCAACAGAGCCAACTCTCAGCGTAACGGATTAGTTATGGATGGGAAAATTGGTCATAACAAGTTGGCTGGCTAAATTTGGGCGAGGCAGGGGGCCGCCTTCGTAGCGAAGCCGACTTCGATGGAGCAGGTTACGATGTTCCAGAGACATCATAGGATTGTTCTAACTATTTGATTGACATGATATTAGGACATTAGGTTAAGCGGGGAAAAGACCACTTCACACGCCATTGTGGATTTAACCGTTGTTATCAGACGGTCTTTTTTGTATAATATGTTATGTTAACTTTCGCAGTTTTGGCATGTTGTTAATCTGGACAATTGAGCCAAAAACCTTGATTGATTGTTTTTGCCATTTACGAGAGTTTTCCCGAAAGTGCATAAAAATCGAAACAGCACTTAAGCCTTTATTTTATAAGGGCCTTCGCATTATGAAAAGTGCGAAAGTTAACTGTTATGCGGAGCGAGCTTTTGGCTGGCGGCGAGGTTGATCTTATGGATGCGAACCTGCTCTTACTGAAAAAAGACGGCTCGCAGAAGGCTTTCCCTCTGCCGAGCAGTGTTACCATAATTGGCCGACGCCACGATTGTGACTTGCGTGCCCCGCTGATGTCGGTGTCGAGAAGGCACTGCCAATTCAGCAACAATGATGGTGGTCTGACGATTCGTGACCTTAACTCGCGAAACGGCACCTATCTAAACGGCAAACGCGTAGAGCACGCCGAGTTAAAAGCAGGTGACCGCATAAAAGTAGGTCCACTTATGTTCGTGATCCAGATCGACGGACAGCCAAAAGAAGTTCTCCCACCTACCAGCGCCGCAAAAAAACTACCCAAGAAAGAAAAACCTGCAGAGCAAGAGTCTTTGGAAGAATTGGGCGATAGCTTCGCAGACCTTGATGAATCTGGAAGTTTCGTAGATTTGGGTGAATTAGACGAATCTGACTCCTCACTGGACGATCTCAAAGATATTTGAACCTGAAAACCGTCTTTAATTGTAGTGCGTAGTTTCAATTCCACAAGGCAAGCGCTGCCAAAAGAATTTTCATAACCGTTCACGGCCTTATATGTTGAATTTGGGTCATTTTACGTCATTGCGAGCGAGGCAGAGCCGAGCGCGGCAATCTCTCTGTTGCAAAGAGCTGAGATTGCTTCGGCCTAAAGGCCTCGCAATGACACAAAAACGATGGTTGGCACCCGTGAATAGTTACGAATTTTCATTGAGCAGCTCATCAAAGATTCTTGAGTTTTTTCTTGACAAGATTACACGATGTTGCTTTAATATTGTTATTATGAGGCAAATTGACCGTTACAACGCTATTAATTGGTGGTGGCCTGCAGGATAGATTCTAGCGGGCAGCGGTAGTTTGCTATAAAAAATTTGGTGAGGTTTTAGAAAACGCAGCCTGTTGGAAGACAGCAGGCTGCGTTTTTTTGTTTGTGTTTTCGGTAATTTGCGAGTAGAAATTTCCGATAAAAGGTTCTAACTATGGATGATTATCGACAAATAATAAACAGTGCCGAGCCCGGGCAAATTGTGCCTATCGTCAAGCAAATGGATTTCGGTGACCCGATGAATTTTTTTGCCAAGCTGAGCGATTACGGCAGGGCCAAAAACTGTTGTCTGTTTGAGTCAAGAGAGTACCTTACAGGAAGCGGCGCCCTTAGTTTTGGCACAACGAAACCCGCTCTATACATTACAGGAACCGGCTCAGATTTTACCATCAAGGCGCTTAGTAGTACCGGCAGGCGTATGCTGGAATACCTTGGAAGTGACAAAGCAAGGTTTGCTTTTTGTGAGTCTGTTGAGTTTGGCGCAGATGCCATTACGGGCCGGATAAAGCGAATCGACAGGCTAGTTGATGAGCAAACTCGACTGCAAAGTACAAATCAAATGGATGTGTTGCGAGCAGTTGCATTCGCTTTTCGTTTGGCCAGCAAACCGTTCAGAGTAACATGTGGACTACTCGGAGCAATAAGCTACGACTTCATAGACCAGTTTGAAAAACTGCCTCAAAGCAAGACTGACCTCCTGGGCAACCCGGATTATGAGCTTTACTTTGCGGACAATATCTTCCTGATGGATCACGAACACAACAAAGGCTATGTGATAGTCAATGCTGTCATAACTAATGGCGATAGAGAAGCTGCGATAATCGAAGCACAAAACTGTTTTGATTATTACTTTAATATGGCAAGATTCGATGTACCAAAAGGTCGGCGATATTCCGGCTCGCTGCCGAAGGCTTCGACCGATACTAGCCAATCTGAGTACGAGAGTATAGTCAGAACTGCCAAACAACACATCATCGACGGTGACATTCTTCAAGTGGTCCTGAGCAGAACGATAGCCGAGCCATGTCCGGATGAGCCGCTGGATGTGTATAAGCGGCTCAGAGTATTGAATCCTTCGCCTTATATGTTTTATCTGAATACCCCTAACACAATACTTTTGGGCTCCAGCCCGGAACTCAATTTACGCGTCAGTGGCACTCAAAAACGCAGAGTTGAAATTAGGCCGATAGCAGGAACAAAGCCAAGAGGAAAAATCGGCAAAACAATCGATGCAGATACGGATTTCAGATATGAGGCAGAATTAAAACTCGACCGCAAGGAATTAGCCGAGCACATGATGCTGGTCGATCTGGCACGAAACGATATTGCTCGCGTCGCTGAGCCTGGCAGTAGAATTGTCACCGAGCTGCTCATTGTTGAAAAATATGAGTCCGTCCAGCATCTTGTAAGCAATGTCAGAGGAACACTGGCAACCGGGCTCGATGCACTCAGTGCGTATCTGGCTACGATGAACATGGGCACGCTCACAGGAGCTCCAAAGATTGAAGCGATGAAACTGATACGTCTGCTGGAAAATGCCAAGCGGGGTTATTATGGCGGAGCAGTTATGTATCTGACTGTGGATGGCCAGTTCGACAGTTGTATTACGATAAGGAGTCTACAGATCAGAGACCACACGGCTTACATTCGGGTCGGTGCAGGTATTGTACATGATAGTGTTCCGAAAACTGAATTTGAAGAAACGCAGCATAAGGCTGGGTCATGCCTGCGAGCAGTGCGAGGAGAATGACGGGCAAGTGTCAACTCATGAGGCTTTTTGAATTGCTCCACGACAGCCTGCTGGCTACTGTGAAGGAATATATATGGAAGCGATAGAAAAAAAAGTCTTATTCATCGATAACTTCGATTCTTTCACGTACAATCTGGTCGATGATTTCTGCAAGCGTAATTGTCAGGCCAAAGTCTACCGTGCTGACACTAACCTTGAGGATCTCAAGACAGTGGCTGCTGAATTCGATCCTGACTTGCTTGTGATCTCACCTGGACCTGGTACGCCTGAGACGGCTGGTGTCTCACTTTCAGCGGTTGGCTACTTCAAAGATAAACTGCCCATATTTGGCGTTTGCCTGGGCCATCAGGTGGTCATACAGCATTTCGGCGGAAAGATCGGGCATGCACCGGAGCCGGTGCACGGCAAGCCTTCAAGAGTAACGCACAACGAAAAAGAATTATTTGCCGGCGTTGAGAACCCGCTGCAAGCAGGTAGATACCACAGCCTTATCGCTGTCGAAATTCCAGACTGTCTGGAAAAAACCGCTGATTTTGAAGGCATTATCATGGGTGTGCAGCACAAAGAGCTTCCAATATTTGGCGTGCAGTTTCACCCCGAAAGTATTTTGACACCTGCCGGCGGAAAAATAATTGAAA
>CAYSPM010000158.1:0-5684 GCA_964432925.1 uncultured Pirellulales bacterium
TGACCTAATTTTAATTGAAAACCAACGTAAATACCTATTTGACAACAACATATCGAACTTTGTCATTCCCGTGAAAACGGGAATCCAATTTGCTGAAAACTTTAATGGATTCCCGCCTGCGCGGGAATGACACAAAGAATCGGTCAGTTTGAGTAATTAAAATTTGCGCTTATGTCATTTCGACCGATTCATCCTTCGCAGTCCCTAAGGGGCGGAGAATGGAAGCCTCTAAGGGGCGAAGTGGAGAAATCTATTTATGGCTTAGCCATTAAAAAGCAGATTTCTCGACTCCGCTTCCCCTTCGACTTCGCCCAGGGCTAAAGGCTAAATCGCTCGAAATGACAAGAATAAGCACATTTATTATTCACAATCAGTATAAAAGGATTAGGAACCAGGAGCCACAACATTAGGCTCCGCAAACGGTTCGGTTGATTCAATATCGTCATTTTGCCGCTGTTCCGGTGCTTTTTCGGCTTCTTTTGGTTTGTCTTCGAGCAAATCGGCCAGTTCCTTGGTAAGATATTTTGCCTTCCAATCTGCGATTTGATATATCCATCTTTGGTGTCTTGCGGTGAATTCTTTGGCCTTGTCACGGGCAAAAAGCTTGGCCTCCTTTTCCTTTAGCTGCTGCTCCGTCTCAACTTTCTTCTCCTTGACAATGGGCGTTTGATCCATGAACTCAGAGTTACAAGCTATGTAGTACGTTTTATCATCTGATTTTTCGATCTTTAGTGTGTATACCGTTGAGTCTTTCAGCTCACAGATATACTGTCTATCGAAGGTCAACTGCTCGTCCTGGGCAGGGGACATCTTAACGTCAGTAAACCTAAGACTCGTCAGTGCACTAAAAACACTTTTCGCGTCACTTTCCTTTAGCTTCTTATCTTGGGGCATACCTTCAAGGACGACTCCCTCACCTTCGGCCTCTGCATTTAACTTGTATCGGCCGGTCGGAGAAGTGACCGTCACCGATTCAATGTCTTCTTTCTTTATAGAAATAAGCTGCTGCTCGATATAATCGATCGGCCGATTCCTGATCCAGGGAACATTCTCGGTGACGTAAACGTTATCGCTTGACAACAATCGCACATAAGTGCCCTGTCCTGCCTCCCTGTTATTTCCTATAACATAACCCACAAGCAAAGAGGAATCGGCCTTTAGGAACTTAACGACGCTGCGAGCATCCTGTTCTGTGACGCCGAGGGTCGTATGGTTTTCAGGGTTATCTGTATATACCCGGCCTATACGAATTTCCAGAGACTTTGTGAGCAAATCGTTTATCTGCTTTGCATTGGCAGAATAGCCGTCCTTATTGACCACAACAAAGTTATTCGCCTGTTTTTTGAGTGTCACTGCATCGTCACCAACGCCAATAACTATGCTGCCGATATCGGCCGGGTCGAGACCCTGGATAAGATACGTAGGTGCGCCCGGCTCAGTCTTGGGTTTGTGAGAGACACGTGACTGAACTACGGCCCAGATGACCATAAAAACCGCTACAATAGCTAATATTGAAAGCTTTCTTTCGCTCATTACAAGACTCCTGTGCGAACCACAACTTTCAAGGTGGACCTCGAATCAAGGAATAAAGAAAAGAAATTAAGCATCGCTCGCATGACTGATGTAATGTCGCTTTCGAATGCTGCGCCGCAGGCCCAATACAACGGCAATGACTAATATTACGATTGGGGCTGCAAGCATATTAATCTGACGCAGCATGTTACCTAAATGCTCGATCCGCTCGCGCCTAGTTGCCTTAACATCCCTTAGCTGTCGCTGAGCCTGGTGAATCTTTAGTTCAAGCTCGCGTTTTTTCTGGACAATGGAGCTACCGACAACCTCTTCCTGACCCTGCTGAGCTGAAGATACAATAGACTGTAACTCCTTGTTGAAGCCCCCGATCTGTACATTGATCTTGGCAACTTCCGCAGCGGTTTCAGCTTCAGCCTGCCTTTCAATCTCATCAACAACGGTAAAGGGTCTTTTGAAATTGCCTCGTGATCTGATCGATATTAAATCACTTGAACCGGTCAGATCATCAATAGCGTTCAACAACAAAGAACTATTGTCACCAACAATCAGCTTGCCGAAGAATGAGTCACGATACGCAATGTTGTCGGTAATAAAATCAACATCAGAAAAGACAACAACAGCACAGTCCTGGGTGGCTTGTTTTAGCCCCGTGATGTGTTTCGTAACCTTTTCAGGTTCCTTTTCAGATTCCTCTTTGTCCTCAGACTCACCCTCCTTGGCCTCGACTTCTATCTCGATTCCGTCGGGAAAAGCACTTTTAAATCTGCCTGTGACGAGATAACCCATGTTCACAGGCTGTGTTCCGTCAATAAACCTATCCAAGAGCTTTGAGGGTGGCATCATCGTGACCTCGTATGGACTGCTGACCTTGAAGCTATTGCCCCTATCGCTCGTAGATAACAGAGGTGTTCGATCTATCTGAACTGTGCTTTTGTCCTCTTTCTGCTCTTTGTCGTCATCTTCCTGTTGAGTGTCCGCTGAGATATCAACAGTTTTTAACACACCAGGAAACAATAGCCTGACTTGATTTAGGTTAGCGGTCATAACGGTGTCCGGATTGAAACACTTGTTTGCCGCATTAAGTTCGAGAAAGCCGATGATGTTTTCCAGCCGCCTGTCAGCACCAACCGGCGCTGCCAACATCAAGGTTCTGTCTCCTGCGAACGTATTCTGTGGCATTTCAAGGCCCCAGTTACGCAAAAGAATATCCGGATTAGAACTTTGTGATTGCGAGTACATCTGCCCTTGGCTGGGTTTGTCTTGTATACAATGGGCGTCGACACATACAACTGTCCTGCCACCTTTTAGCACGAACTGGTCAATCGCAAAGAGTGTCTTTTCAGGCAGGTCCTTGGGATAAATTACTAAGAGAATGTCGATGTCGTTGACGTCATTTACGTCGTTGACGTCGGTTGAAATCTGCTGGACTTCATATTTCTTACGTAACTGCTGAACAATAGTCCAGGGCGGGGTGGGCTCTTGACCTTGCATACGCATCATTTGGGCCATATAGCTGCTGACGTCTTCGCCCATAACGGGCAGTGAGCTCATGACGCCGACTTTCTTCTTTTGTCGAGTAATTACGGTATCTATTAAATAACTTATATCATATTCGACGAAATTCTGGCGGTCAGGCGAAAAGAAAGGTACTGCTTTTTCAACACCGAATTGGGTCTGGACAACCAGACCAAAGAAGAAAGCCTCCTCTTGAGTGATGGGAAAACGCTTCAAGCCGTATCGCAGAGCTTCTTCCTCCTCGCTGGAGAATGGCCTGGGGTCGATTACCTCCAAACGGACCATGCCATCGGCTGCTGCGACGTACTGCTCAAGCAGGGTTTTGACAAACTCGTAGTAATTATTGAAATAGCGAATCTGATCAGGGGCCTTGAGAGCGGCGGTCTTGGCGTAGTAAAGCTTGGCTGTGATCGGCTGATGGAGCTTTGCCAAAATGGCTTTGGTGCCGTCAGAGAGTGTGTAAAGTTCTTGATCTGTAACATCGAGCTTTAGGCCCTTTCCAAGATTCTGGCAAATACTAATCGCGCTGAATGTGATGACCAAAATAAGGGCCGCACCTATAACTGCTCGTATCGTTCGGTTCACCCCGTTAGAAATTTGCCTTTTTTGTGCCATGTCTAAATTTCCTAAAATACCCTCTTGTAACATTTGAAACAGGGTCTATCAGGCAGCCTTTCTTTCATCCAAAACGATAGTGCATGCAGCAATCCAACCCATGATCAACAAAATAAAGTAAGAAACATCTCTGAAATCCAAAACACCCTTTTGTATCGATTCGAAGTGACTCTGTAAACTCATGCCCTCTACTGCTGAGACCAAGCCGGCGGGTAAGAAAGTGGAAAGATAGTTCAGCGTTGTTGGCATACCTGCAAATACCAGGATAGCACAGGCCACGACAGAAAGGACAAAACTTATGACCTGATTCTTGCTAAGGGCAGAAAAGAAACAGCCAATCGCAAGAAAGCCTCCTGCCATTAAGAAACTACCTAAGTAGCCAGTGATTATCAACCCGTCGTCCGGCTCACCAAGATAAGAGACAGTAATGACCATTGGGAACGTCAATGCTAATGCTATCGCAAGAAAGAACCATGCAGCAATGAACTTTCCTAAGACAGCTTGAGTGATTGTGACAGGTAGAGTGAACAATAGCTCTATTGAACCAGCCTTACGCTCTTCAGCCCAGAGACGCATGGCAGTGGACGGCACCATAAAGACGAACAAAAGCGGCAGGTTCATAAAAAACGCCCGCAGATCTGCCTGACGCACCTCATAGAAGCCTTGTTTGAACGTTAAATAAGCTGTAAAAAACAAAAAGATTACAAGAAATACATACGCAAGTGGAGTTGTAAAGTAGCTTTTCAGCTCCCTTTTGAATACCGCCCAAAAGCTATTCATTTTTCACTCCTACCTTTAACCAATTACGTGCTTACTGTCTTGGTAATCTTGCGAAAGACTTCATCCAAACTGCAGTTGTACTTTTCTTTGAGTTGTCTGGGTGTGGAATCGACAAGTATTCGTCCTGCAGCAATGATGATTGTTCTGGAACAAACAGCTTCAACCTCTTCAAGAATGTGCGTGGAAACGACGATGCACTTTTCTTTAGCCATATTGCTTATGAGCTTTCTGACCTCGTATTTTTGATTGGGATCAAGGCCGTCTGTAGGTTCGTCAAGGATAAGGACATCAGGATCATGAATCAGTGCTTGAGCCAAGCCGACGCGTCGCTTGTAACCTTTGGATAGTGTTTCAATTGTCTGATGGTAGACAGAGTCGATTGAACACATGGGCACAATTCGATCGAGGGCTTGCTTACGCTTTTTGCCATTGATCTGTCTGACATCGCAAACAAAGTTCAGCAGACCTCCTACCGTCATTTCATTGTATGCCGGTGAATTCTCTGCTAAGTATCCGAGACAGCGTCTTACCTGGATAGAATTCAGCAGAATATCATATCCACATACTGAAGCGGTGCCGCTATCAGGCCTAATAAAGCAAGCCAGCATTCTCATCGCGGTGGTTTTACCGGCTCCATTCGGGCCAAGCAGCCCCAGGACTTGTCCCTTTTTGACCTCGAAGGATATACCGTCAACGGCGATTACTGGGCCGAAACTGCAGCGAAGCTCTTTTACCTCTATCATACTCATCCCCACAATCAATACATCCGCGCTGCCGTAAGTTTAACATTTCACCTTCTGTAAGGAGTTAATAGTGTACTGAAATTCTCTTGGCAGTCAACCCCTGTTAGAGGATTTGGTGCGATTCATCGCACCCTACCTTGATACGGAATCAAAATGTTTAGCCCCGCCATATTATGGCGGGGTTTTATTCCGCCCGCCAATTTCCTCGGCGAGTTTCACTTAGCCCCCAGGCCTGTCCTGGGGGGTTTTCTCTGCGATGGTATATGCAATAGCATGTAGGGTGCGAAACCTCGCACAATTTTAATTACTTGTCCGCCATAGGTGGAAAATTGTGTCTAGTTCAATGAATACTTACATTTTTTGATCCGTTGCTCATAAAAAAACGACTGCACCCCGGTTCTTAATTAAAACGTACCGGACACTTTTAATTAACCTTAATACACAAGATAGTTAGGTATTGTGCCGGAACCAATCCGTCAAAAAATCAGCACGTTTAAT
>CAYSPM010000159.1:0-5613 GCA_964432925.1 uncultured Pirellulales bacterium
TGGGCATGTTTTTGGTTCAGGTACCCAAACCAGTAATCAAAGCCCTTCTTGTTCGGAACGCCCGTAGTTGCCGCCTCGCCGAGTCCCCATTTGCCAACGATACCTGTGGTGTAGCCCGCTTTCTTTAGTAGCTCCGCCACAGTGACATCCGATGGTCGCAGTGGCACGCGAGCATTACCACGAACCAAGCAGTGCCCTGTATGCAGTCCAGTCATCAGCGCACAACGCGATGGAGCACATACCGTACTGCCGGCATAGTGATCGGTGAAGCGGATCCCCTCTGCTGCCATCCGATCTATATTTGGTGTGGCGATCTGCTTTTGTCCATAGCAACCTAAATCACCATAACCTAGATCATCAGCCAGGATAAAAATGATGTTTGGCCGTTTCTTCCGGCTCGCCGATTCCCAACTAGCATCGGCACAGCCCGACGATAACGAAACAACACTTGCCGAAAGTGCCGCAGAACTTACTCTCTTAAGAAAACTGCGTCGATTCATCCGCATGTTAGCCTTGCCATGCAACTCTCCCACATTTGCCTCCATATTAACTGATCTACGAATTGGTTCATAATATAGATTCAAATAGCAGGATCAAATACTTCTAATGTGATTCTTCTCAAAGTCTTTCTAATGAAAAAAGTGTCACTCTTCCGGCCCCGGAATGATTATGTCAATCCCGCGTACCGGCCCCAAAACCGACATAGGCTCGTCGAAATCATCGGGCCGGCCAACTGCCAGAATCTGCATCGCGTCCGGTTGAATATGTTTTCGGGCAACGCGCAGAACATCATCTTTAGTTACCTTCTCTACATTATCCTTGATCTTTTGAAGAAAATCGGCTGGATAGCCAAAATATTCATAAGTCATAAGACGCCTGACAATTTCACCCTTCGAATCGAAGCTGAAAACAAATGAATTGAGAAAGCTTTCCTTGGCTAGAGCAAGTTCTTCATCAGTTACCTCGCTCTCAGTCATCATCTGAACTTCTCGTATCATGGCGCGAATAGCGTGCACTGCCGACTCAGATTTGGTCTGACAGCCGACATAGAAAACTCCTGGATAGTCGTACTCGGCGTCATAATACCCGTAGACCGAATACGCTAATCCCTGGCGTGATCGGATGTTCTTGAACAATCGGCTGGTAAAACTTCCGCCAAGAATTCGATTCATCACGACCAGCGCGAAGTAATCCGGGTCGTTCATCATACCACCGATATGGCCCATACATATATATGCCTGATTAATATCGTCCTTATGAATTACATTGACCGTTTGACGGAAGTGATATTCAACTTCAGGCTTCTCCGGCAACTGCACATCAGCCTTTTGCCAATCCTCAAATGCCTCCTCGATTTTCTCAGCCATTTCCCTTGTATCGAAATCACCCCAGATACCGAGCATAACGTTGTTGGGATGAAAGAACTTTTTATGAAACTTGATAAGGTCATTACGCGCTATTTTATCAATAGTTGCATACTCGGTGTGGCGTGCATAGGGGCTTTCCGGGCCATATATGAGTTTCCAGAATTCCCGCCAGGTAATGGAGCTTGGATGGTCATTACGGCGTGCAATGGCACTTCGATGCTGAATTTTTGCCAATTCTACCTTTTCCTCAGCGAAAACCGGATTCATCAGCACATCAGCGAAAATATCTAAAGCAGTGTCAAGGTCCTCTTTCAGAACAGACATAGAAGCCCGGCCTGAATTCAGACCGATACCTGTTTCCACCGATGCAGCAATCTGCTCCAATTGTTCGTCTATTTCATCACCGGTCCTGCTGGTGGTGCCACCTGTTCGCATCACCGTTCCGGTGATGTCCGCTAGGCCGACTTTTTCGGTAGGTTCATAAATTGACCCGGTCCGAATCATTGCGGACATCGTGATCAGTGGCAGCTCGTGATCCTCCACCAGAAACAAAAGCATACCATTGGCCAAAGTGACTTTCTCAACATCCGGGATCTCGATATCGCCCAATCTGGTGTATTTAAGCTTAGTATATTGAGCAGCTTGTGGCGAACAACTCGGTAAGATAAAACAAGGCCATAAAGCCAGCAAAACGATAGCTGTAATCAAACATGTTTTTTTTATTTTCATTTTTTATCGCTCCCGATTTTAGGACTCATTTTCAGTTAAAACTGTCTCAATCAAGCCAACAGTTCTGTTCTTCCTTGTGAAATATTCTTTTACAATACGTTGAATATCCTCTGCTGTAACATGTTCGATCATATCAAGCTGATTGAAGAGATTTCGCCAATTACCTGTTACGGCTTCATAGAATGTAAGCTGCGATGCAAGGCCACGGTTGGATGCCAATTGTCGTATCAAGCT
Organism: uncultured Pirellulales bacterium; assembly: GCA_964432925.1. GTDB lineage: Bacteria > Planctomycetota > Phycisphaerae > Sedimentisphaerales > Anaerobacaceae > CAYNTC01. Next base: position 2,331 of record CAYSPM010000159.1, read on the forward strand.
GGCACGTGTGCGTTTCTTTGCCTTGTCCAGTTCTTCTGGCAAGACAAGTTCGGTTTTCAGTCTTTCGATTTCAGCATAAATAACATCTTCACATTCCTGACTCGTGTGACCTTTAGCAGGTACGGCTGAAATAATAAACAAGGTAGGATATTTTTCCCGCCCCCGGTAGGTATAAGTTGAGACTGCGATCCTCTTGTCCTTAACAAGGCTCTTGTACAACCGAGAGGTACGACCGACACCGATGATCTCAGCGATAGCCTCGAATATAGCATGGTCGGGATGGGTTACGCTTGGTCGATGATAACCGATTAAAAGGCGCGGCTGTGACGGATCCTCAATTATCACCCTGCGCTCTCCCAGTTGAGGTGGTTCTACGGTCTCGACTCGTTCAGGCTTGGGACCGCTTTTGATGTGGCTAAAATATTTTTCTGCTAATCCCCGTATCTTTTGTGGTTCTACATCGCCCACTATCGCAACCGTCAGATTGCTTGGTGCATAATACTTTTTGAAAAATGCTTCTGCTTCAGGTCTGGTAAGCGTGCGGATATCGCTCATATGTCCTATTACAGGCTCGCTATACGGATGAGCCTTGAAGGCAATGGCCTGAAACTCCTCGTACAAACGCCGATGAGGGGAATTCTCACCTAAACGTCGTTCTTCTGTTACAACATCCCTTTCTTTGTAGAACTCCCGAAGCACAGGATTAGCGAACCGATCCGACTCAAGTAACATCCACAGTTCTACTTTATTGGATGGCAGACTAACGATGTACTGAGTGGCATCCTCACTGGTATAAGCGTTAAAACCTGTCGATCCCGCCCGTGTGTATACCTCCTCGTATTCATCGTGCACGATGTATTTTTGGGCCTCCTGTTGAGCCTTTTCGAAATGCTCTTGTAGCTGCTGAAGTTTCTCCTTATCTGCCTGGCCGCCTTTTCTTTTTTCCTCTTTGATTACCTCAAAAAGCTGGTCCATTTTGGCCATAGCCTTGGCTTCTGCCTTATATTTCTTGGTACCAACGGTTCTGGTGCCCTTAAATGCCATGTGCTCAAAAAGATGTGCCAGGCCGGTAATCCCTTTAACTTCGTCAACCGATCCGACATCAGCGTAAATGTGAAACGAAACGACCGGTGCTTCATGTCGCTTGAGGACCAGAAAATTGAGGCCATTATCCAATGTAAATTTTGTCATTCGCTTCTCAAATTCCGCCAAATCCTGAGCCGTTGCGCATCTTGTGGCCAGCACACCAACGACAGAAAATAAGCTCATCAAACCAATTATTAACACTCTTGCTTCTCGCATTTTCCACATCATCTTGAGTACCCCTACATTATTACATCCCCATACATGTTCCGCTCATACATAAACAGCACACGCGAAAAGATAACACTTTCATAACACAGATACCCTTGACAGTCAACTGCTATCAGCGTAAAAAAGTTAGCTGTGCGATGGTTGTCCATCTCATTGATTCGTGAAACGGGTATTGACAATATGTAACAGGTACGCTATTTTGCGAGTAGCCGGGTTAAGCGTTTGTGCGCAGATGTCCAGCTTTTTTAGAACTACAATTCAACATGCGATGATTGCGCGGGAAAATCTTGAGCCTAAGACTTTCATTGATTCCATAAAAGATTGCACAGTCGCATCCGTCTATGAGCAAAAATCATGAGACCGCGGATTTTGCTGGTCAACCCACCTATCTACGATTTCGCAGCTTACGATTTCTGGCTAAAGCCGTATGGCCTACTGAGCGTAGCAGGTTATCTGCGAGGTAAAGCCGAGTTCAAGTTATTTGACTTCCTGGATCGTCTGCATCCTTTCATGGCAAATCAGAAGGAACTTCAGTCCGACCGGTGGGGCAGGGGCCGATTTTACATTAAAAGAATCGAAAGCCCAGAGTGCTTACGATTAATACCGCGGTATTTTCGACGGTTTGGTTTACCTCATACTGCCTTTCAGAATTTTCTGCAACAGGAGGAACCTTTCGATTTCGCGCTCATACAAACAGTAATGACTTACTGGTACTTAGGTGTTCGAGAAGTTATTGAAGATATTCGTAAAGCTTATCCTAAAATTAAAATCATACTGGGTGGTAATTACGTTACACTTTGCAGAAATCATGCAACAAAAATGGAAGCCGACTTTTTAGTTTCAGATCCTGACCTTGAACCGCTCTGGGAATATCTTCAAGTCACGCCAGATATGAACCAGCCGGCTTTATGGGAAGCGTATGACAAGTTGAATGTCGGTATTTTAAAATTGAGTGACGGTTGTCCATTTAACTGCACGTACTGTTCCGTGCCGAAGGTTTATGGTGGTTTTAAGGCCCGGCTGTTAGAACGCTCTTTTGCTGAGTTAGAATTGTTAGCGGAGCACAGTGTTAAAAATATTGCCTTCTATGACGATGCATTGGTTTTTAAAGCAGAGAAAGTTTTAATGCCATTTTTGCATCAGGTTATTAAACGCAAAATGGACATCAACTTTCACTGTCCCAATGCCCTTAACGCTCGTTTTGTCACGAAAGAACTGGCTGGACTAATGGTGCAGGCAGGTTTCAAGACATTCTATTTGGGTTTTGAGAGTTCCTGCCCGCAGTGGCAAGAACGCACAGGCTCAAAGGTCTCTTCTGACGAACTCGCACAGGCGGTGGGACATTTTGTTTCTGCCGGTGCAGAACCGACAAGTATTACAGCCTATCAAATACTCGGTCATCCTTATAGTGACGTTCAGCATCTCGAAGACTCAATGCGCTTTGTAAACAGCCTTGGCATTCGTGGGATGTTAGCTGATTTTTCACCGATCCCGGGGACGCCTGACGGCGATTATTGTCGGCGTTGGATCGATATGGATGAGCCGTTGATGCATAACAAAACAGCTTTTCCAATTATCCGGCTAGGCTTTGAAGAGGTGAATCGCCTAAAAGACCTTCAGCGAAAACTGAATCGTGCACTTCCTAATATATAAACCACCTGTAAAGACCCGTGGGCTAAATATGCACGGCATGCCATTTGATTCTTAATCCGATGTGCTGTATATTTATTTAATTATGAATGCCCTAAGCGCACATATTAAGAGCTTCGGATGACCGATGGAAACAGTATTATACGACTATTCTAAACTATCTAAATAACATTTGGTGAATAAGAGGAGACAATAATGAAGCAGTGGTATGAGTCATTATTTGAGAATTATGCGCATAAATATGATAATGAGTGTTTTGTTCAAGGAACGCTAGGGGAATGCGATTTTATTGAGCAAGAATTAAATTATAACAAAAATG
>CAYSPM010000160.1:0-5593 GCA_964432925.1 uncultured Pirellulales bacterium
TACGGCATAAAGGCCATTTACGGCAATGTTGTCTATTCTAGGCTGACCGAGGGTTTGATCTACGTATTCAAGATAAGTCTCAGCGGACAGGTCTATCCTGAAATCATCCCTGATATGTAGCATCTGAGAGCAGCTCTTATAATCGCACCTATCTAAGCTTTCACCTTCAGTCACGATTGGTTCTTGATTGACGATTCGCGAATCATTGTATATCGTATTCGAAAAGCTTGACCAGGGACTTTTAACTAATGAAGCAAACACTCGATTTTGACATAGTGGTTATTGGTGGCGGAATTGTCGGCCTGGCGTCAGCCTACCAAATAGCAGATAGTCATCCTGACGTTCGCTTGGCAGTATTGGAAAAGGAAGACAGGCTAGCCGCTCACCAAACAGGGCACAATTCGGATGTTATCCATTCCGGGCTTTACTACAAACCCGGCTCCAGCAAGGCGAAGACTTGCGCTCAGGGCCGAAAAGAGCTGATAAGCTTTGCCAAGAAGTACCACATCCCTTACGAAATCTGCGGCAAAGTCATCGTCGCTACACAGGAAAGTGAGCTGGGCAACCTTGATTACTTCTTTCAGAACGGCCTGGAGAACAACATCGAGGGTATTGAAAGAATAGGGTCTGATGAGATAAAAGAAATCGAGCCATTCTGCTCCGGCATAGCTGGCATACGTGTGCCTTGTACCGGCATCATTGATTACAATCAGGTCGCATACAAGTTAGCTGAGCTTATAGAAAAAAAGGGTCAGACAAATAAGGTCTTAACTTCACATGAAGTGACCGCTTTTGACAAGCACGATTTCTATACCAACGTTGTCACCAACAATGGTGATTTCTCAACCAACTACATTATAAACTGCGCCGGCCTTCAGAGCGACAGAATTGCACGAATGGACGGCATTAATCCAGGCGTAAGAATTGTTCCCTTCCGTGGCGATTACTATGAGTTGACCGAGCAGGCACGCGAAAAGGTCAAGAACTTGATATATCCTGTACCGGACCCGGACTTTCCATTTCTTGGCGTCCATTTTACTCGCAAGATTGACGGCTCCGTAGAATGTGGCCCTAATGCCGTGTTATCGTTTAAGCGAGAAGGTTATGGCAAAACCGATTTCAGCCTAACTGACACCTGGGAATCGCTCACCTATTGGGGCACCTGGCGATTATTTATGCGACATTGGAGATATGGATTGGGTGAATACACTCGCGCCTTCTGCAAGAAGCTTTTTCTCAGGCAACTGCAAAAATTAATTCCATCGCTCAACTCTGATGATATAACACCCGGCGTTGCAGGCGTTCGCGCTCAAGCACTCGGACCCAAAGGCCAGCTAATCGATGATTTCAAAATCGAAAGATGCGGCAACTCCATCCACGTTCTAAATGCCCCTTCACCTGCTGCAACAGCTTCGTTGGCTATTGGTGAATATATAAAGGGTATTGCCACCGAGCACTTCAAGCTCTAAAAGGATCAAACCGTGATCGGCATAATCAGCGTTGTTACACTGCTTTTGGTCTTGGCGCTGTTCCTAGTCATAAACCATATCGCAACATTCGCGTGGAGAAAGCCCAGGATCTCGACATAGAAACCATGACAAGATTTGCTACTAACAGTCTATTCGCTCTGCAAGAAACTGAGGAACAACTTTTACATAAATACATCATCCGTGTCGCATTTGAGTCGGCAGCAGATACAGAGTTTGACTATTTTGTACCCGACGAGCTGTGGCCAATTCGGCCAGGCCAGCGAATCGAGGCCCCGTTCGGAATAAAAAACACTTCTTCTATTGGCTTCTGTGTCGAGTCGGATATTCCTGTTGACCACTCTTTCGTCGCACGAGCTAAAGGAAGGAGACTGAAAAAGGTCGCTAGGATAGTAGACAAAGAACCGCTGCTCAAACCAGAGCTTATGGAGCTGGCTCGCTGGATCAGCAGCTATTATGTCTGTCCGTTAGGCCAGGTCTTAGCTGCAATGGTGCCAGCCGCCGTTAAGAAGGCAGTTGGAGTCAAAACACAAAGATACATCTATCTTGCCGGGGAAACCAGTGATCTCATCAAGCAGTTGAGGGGAAAAAGGCAAAAGCAAATTGTCAAACACCTTCACGAAAAGCACGCTCTAAGGCCGGCCCAGGCCTTACCCTTAGATGCGGTTTTGCAGACAATTGGCTGTAGCAGGGAGCCTGTGAAAAAACTGGCGCAAAAACATATCGTCAAGATCGTCGAGAAGACAATCTTGAAGTCGCTACCTGCTATCCCGAAAGGCTTGTCCGTACAGACCGAGCATGTGGTTCTCAACGAAGACCAGCGCATCGCACTATCCCATATTAAAGACAAGATAGACACAGGCATTTTTGGTGTAACGTTATTGCACGGCGTCACCGATAGCGGCAAAACCGAGCTTTACATACGAGCAATCGAGGCCGTTTTGGCAAAGGGCAAAGGTGCCATCGTTCTTCTTCCGGAAATCGCGCTTACGGCTCAGACCGTGCAGCGCTTCAGCGCACGTTTCAAAAATGTAGCAGTGATGCACTCGGCCCTTACAGCTTCTCAGCGCAATGCTCAATGGCAGAAGATAAAGTCCGCCGATGCCGATGTAGTCATCGGCGCACGTTCTGCGATTTTTGCACCGCTGCCAAATCTCGGTCTTATCGTCGTCGATGAGGAACATGAACCCAGTTACAAACAGGACACCACTCCCCGATACCATGGCCGTAATGTTGCTGTAAAAAGAGCACAGATCGAAAACGCTCACTGCATCCTGGGTAGTGCCACACCTTCGCTGGAGACGCTATCCAACTGCCAGACTAAAGAGTATTTCACTCGCGTTCGCTTGCCCAAGAGGGTAATGAACCTGCCGATGCCACAGATGAAACTAATCGACATGCGACAACAATACACAACAAGAAGGGGCATCAATTTAATAAGTGAACCTTTAGCAAAATATCTCAGTGAAACTCTTGAAAGAAAAGAGCAGGCCATTTTACTTTTGAACAGGCGTGGCTACAGTAATTTCATATTTTGCCCATCCTGTAAACACACCTTGCACTGTCGCAACTGCGACGTCACGCTCACCTTCCATAAAGCCAAAACCAAAGCCGATGCCAAAATACAGACAGTTACTGGCAGACACATCAACTATGGTTACGCCGTTTGCCATTACTGCCTGGCACAAACGCTTGTGCCCCAGCAATGCCCTTTGTGTGGAAAAGGTATGGCAATGATAGGCCTTGGCTCACAGAGACTCGAAGAGGAATTGGCCGGAAAGTTTCCCAATGCCCGTGTCTCAAGAGTTGACAGCGACTCCATGACAGGCAGAGACTATTATAAGATCCTCCAGGATTTCAGTGATGGCCGTATTGACGTACTCGCAGGTACTCAAATGCTGGCGAAGGGACTGCATTTTCCAAATGTGACGCTTGTGGGTGTTATCAGCGCCGACACTTCTTTGTTTTTACCTGACTTTCGCGCCAACGAGCGCACGTTTCAACTAATTTCACAGGTAGCCGGCAGGGCAGGGCGGTCTACCAAAAAAGGCATTGTATTGGTTCAGACATTTCTACCCGACCAGCCAGCCATACAATTCGCTCTTAAGGCAGACTTAGATGGCTTTGTCAAAGAGGAACTAAAACACAGAAAGGCCTGCAACCTGCCGCCGTTCTGGCGATTGGCTCGAATAATTATGCGCGACCACAAGTTTGATAAGCTCGAAGCTGCCTGCAATGCAATGCGTCGAAAACTCGACCACATTGTTCGCCGGGATAAACTAACTGCTATTATTCGTGGCCCGGTGCCTGCGGTGATAAGTCGAATCCAGCGTTTCCACAGGATACAAATAATAATCCAAGCCCCGCACGCTGAGACAGTCCGACAGATATTCAGCCAGCTTAAAGCTGAATCGCCGGTTCGTCCAGCCGTGAACATAGCTATAGATATTGATCCTATCAATTTATTGTAGCTTGCAGGCGCACATTGAATATGTTATATTTTGCATCGTTTTCCGGGGAGTAGCTCAGTTTGGCCAGAGCGCTGCGTTCGGGACGCAGAGGTCGCAAGTTCAAATCTTGTCTCCCCGATTTTTTACGTGGGGTTAAACTTATCTACACGGTTATTTCTCTGCAGTATGTGTCCTAACTTGTCCGGAAAGAAGGGCTACAAACCCAGATTTTCGAGTACGTCCTCTAAGGGCAACTCCGCGTAACAGACACATGTATCAGCAGCACCGTAGTAGACCTTCAACATGTTATCCTCGTAAAGCAGCCCACAGCTAAAGACCACATTGCCGAGAAAGCCTCCACGCTCATACTCAGCTTCCGGCTCTAAAATCGGCCGTTCTGATCTGGCGATGATTTTCCACGGCTCATTGCCATCCAACAACACTGCACCAAGACAATAGCGGTTGTTACAGTCAGCCCCATGATAGACCTCCAACCAGCCCTGCTTGATTCTAAAAGGAACAGCCCCCGCACCAATCTTTACTTCGTCCCAATAGCCCTCACGTAAGCTCATCAAACGACGATGATTTCCCCAGCAAGCCAGATCGGGTGATTCTGATATCCATATTTCATTCCGTTGAAAAAGTGACGAACTCGGCCTGTGCAAAGCGTAGTATCTATCGCCAATTTTCCCCGGAAAGATGACAACGTCTTTATTGTCTGGACAAAAAATGACGCCATGCCGCTCGAATGTAGCGAAATCCTTTGTGCTCACCAGACACGTTATCACACCTAACGGTGAAACTGCAACATAATCGATGTAGTAAATGCCGTCGATTAAGCTGATCCTTGGATCCTCAACGCCGTACGTCTCATACTCATTTGCCGGTCCAAGCCAAGGCCCATCGTCTATCTCAAAACTCACTCCGTCTTTACTACGTGCCAGCCTAAGGTGAGAAATAGACGTTAGATATGTATCCTTTGGCGTGACTATTAGCCTCGGATCTGAAAAATCGACCGTTGGATCGTCTCTCGCAAATTCCTTAATGGCAATACTGCTAGTCTTGACATCATAGATTGGGCTCAAAGTAACCTTTGGCTCTTTACTAATCGGCCTTTCCGCTACCCGCAATAGCAAGATTACCTCATCACCTAACCTAGCCACCCCTGCATTAAAAGCACCGACAACCTCAAAATCATCCCTGCTTGGCTTGATATCTTCCGGCCGGATTATTGGATTATTTGGCGAGCGAAAGACCGACACTGATAACTCCTTTTAACAAGTTTTTTCTCGGAACCATTGTACTACCGCACCCGAAAAGAGTCGCCCCAAATAGTAGCTACAGACCATCAACCTTGCAAGGACTTTCGATAGAGGCGATACCTGATTTCAGAAGTGAATATCAACAAATAAGTATACCTAAACTGCGAAGGTACTTAATTGAATTGACAAAGTCAAGCAGCCTAGTAGGTGTCAGGGTGTACTGATTTCGAGCCAATGTTCAGCCAGCACGGCATAATCCAGAAAGTCAATCACGCCATCAGGCACTAACGGCGGAGCTATATCAGCTTGTGGATTCCAAGTAGTAGCGTCTGAACTGGTTAGCCAGGCCTCAGCAAGTACAGCCAGGTCTTGATAATCTACCACCCCATCACCC
>CAYSPM010000161.1:0-5551 GCA_964432925.1 uncultured Pirellulales bacterium
CTTCACTTTTAGTAGTGCACATTTTACAGTGATTACACAACGCTTGGAAAAATTCTGTAAAGCCTTTTTAATTTTTTGCTGTTTTTAAGCGTCCTAAAATATAGAAAAAAGTTGCGAACATTAGATACGATATACCGTATTAAAAAGAGATTTTTGTGGTTATGGATTAAAGCCACACACACCCAAATCATAATTTTCCTCCTTCAAGGCCGGCATCAACCGAGTCGGCCTTTTTTCTTGAATTTTGAAAGTACCAGGACTATCATGCGCGCCGATGAGAATTCCTCTGACAAAATTCGGCTGGCCACAGGTTGTTGTTTTTCCGGCCATAGTGTTGGCTGCGTTGATTATCCTGCCGTTGTTATCAGCAGCAATTCTACCTGTATGGTCTATAATTATAGTAGAGCTTGTCTTGGCCCTTTTTTTTGTATGGTCCCTTATCTTCTTTCGCGATCCTGACCGCCGGAGCCCCTCTGATAGAAACCTCCTATTGGCGCCGGCTGACGGTCGTATAACCGATATTGAAACCATAAATGAAGATAATTTCATCGGCGGGTCTGCACTTAGGATCGGTATTTTTATGAGCATTTTTGATGTTCATATCAATCGTGCACCGTGCGACGTGAAGATCGAAAAATCCACCTACAGAAAGGGCAAATATAAAAACGCGATGAGTCCTGAGGCAGGCCTTGTAAACGAGTCTAATGACTTGGGCCTGGTTAGAGAAGACGAGCCGCAAGATAAATTGATTGTCAGACAAATAAGCGGCGCTATAGCTCGACGTATCGTCTGCAAGGCCGAGACCGGACAACAATTAATCCGCGGTGAGAAATTCGGAATGATAAAGTTCGGCTCAAGAACCGAGCTGTACGTGCCGATCAGTGAAAACGTCAAATGTCTTGTCAAGATTGGAGATAAAGTAAAGGCAGGATTAACACCAATTGTGAAATATGAGTAATCGATCACCGAGCAATGAAACAGAGCTACATCACCGGTTTGTAAACCAAACGGTACCAAAGATAGTGTTCTGTATCTTAGAGCTTAATAAGCCTGAGGCTTATTAATTTAGAAGGCAAGAGCGATGGCCCGGTCACGAACACGGCGGACAAGTGAGCGCTTACTGAAGCGCGTGCGACGGCAACGTGTTAAGACTATTACCATTTTACCTTCTTTGATAACTGTTTTAAACGGTGTATGTGGATTCACCGCAATTATTTTCGCAAGTAAGGGGGCGCAATCAGGAATCGGCCATATTTCATACTTTGCATTGGCGGGGTATATGATCTTGCTCGCGATGCTTGCAGATATGCTCGACGGCCGATTAGCACGAATGAGTCAGAGTACATCAAGCTTCGGCGGGCAGTTAGACAGTTTGTGCGATATGGTAAGTTTTGGCGTGGCACCGGCATTCTTAATGCTCAAGGTATCTGAAAGCACGCTTGGCTCAGCCGGCCTTGCAAGTTATGGAATGCTTCGGCGCTTCATCTGGCTTGCAGCAGCGGCATATATAAGCTGCGCGGCGATTCGACTAGCAAGATTCAATGTTGAGAATGAAGAAAATGAGTCTGCGCACATGAGCTTTATGGGCTTGCCAAGTCCTGCCGCTGCGGGTGTAATTGTCAGCCTGGTAATACTATATCAAGTGAAAGCATCGAGTCTGAGCGTTATCATAATAATGCTGCCCTTTATCAGTCTCGGCGTCGCGGTATTGATGGTAAGCAGGATTCGCTATCCTCATATTCTGAACCAGTATCTCAGCGGCAAAAAACCTTTTGCGTATCTGATAAGAGTACTCTTGTTCGTAGGACTTGTCATCTGGAGCATGCAGGCGGCATTGGCAATACTTTTTTGCGTTTTCGCTGCGAGCAGTCTTATGAAGTGGTTCTATTTTAGGGTTGTCCGCGGCAAGAGCTTATTTGCCTTTGCAGCCAAACAGGCAGCCACTACGGTGTCTGAGCGCACCGAGATAAACGAGAAAAGCAATGATTAAGAATTGATACGATCAACCGAAGATTTTTACACCTTGCACATCCGCAGATTCATGCCGTTTTAGACTCTTGTGAGTTTGAATTTTATATACGAGTGGTTAATCCGTCTGCGTGGTCGGTGCAGAGATTGTGGAAGAATTTGCCTCAGCTTTCGTGGTGCCGTGAAGGTCTTGCTGCTTGGCACCGGATTGGCTTATCTGATAGTATCGCTCGACCACAGCAGCTACTCGAGAAAGGACCCGGCGGCCTTCAGGGCTTGCTTCCAAACCGACAATCTGCAGGCCGAGGCAAAGGTTCTGGTTATCAGCCGTGGGTAGGATGTTCCTTATCTGGGCATTGAACATCAATGGCGTTTCATAGGGCAGGGGTGTGAAGCGAAGGCCTATGAATTGGCCCTTCTTGAAATCGGGTTTTAATGTTTGCGGATGGCCTGGGGCGTCAAGGTCTTGTGCTGGCAGCAGTAACTGTGCACCACCGGCGGAAATATCTACAAGTTTGGCCTGATAGTAGTTGTGCAGTTGTTCCCTGAGCTCATGCTTTTGGCTGCGATGCCAGAGTACCACATTTACCTTGAGCGATTCGGGAACGTTGACTCGGAAGTAGCTTCTCCTCTCGACTACTCCGATCCGAGCGGGACAGTCGAGTACCATCGTTCCACCTCGTGTCGGATCAGTCGATGGCTCCAGGGCTACAACAGTCGTGTCAAAGATAAACTTGCCGTAGGTGTACTTGAACGATACGCCGACAGGTTGGCCAATGCGTATATTTATAGGATGTTGCCGTTCATCGGAGTGCGTACTCTCAATGGTCATTCTGCCGCCCGAGATATCCGTTACAAGGACCTTCGCTACATGCCATTTATCTTTAGATAAATATGACATAATGGCGGGTACTTTTTTTTCAATTACCATGCGTAGAATTTCGCCGGATTCATCACCACCGAGCATAACCAGTTTGTCCATGACAACCTCCCCACTAATATGTCTAAGCTCTGCCAATCTGCCGGAACGCGGAGTAGAAACCGTCCTGTCCAGGCCTTTTGTTTGCGGCTTCTGCCGTTTTACGCAGCCGGACCAAGACAAAATATTGTAAAAGTGGTTCCAGAGCCTTCGCCCCAGGTTCGTTGTGTTACCACCTTGAGACAAGCCAGAGCCAGTCCCCCCCATTCTGGCAGAACTCTTCCAGAATGAGATCCCTCTAAAAAACATATACGTTATAATTCGGCTATAGGCAAAGATTATATTAGACTAATTTTTACTGCAAATTTTTTATAGTTGACCTAAGCCCTATAAGGTAGGCGATCTCAATCCTGGAAACGCTTTTTTTCAATAGCTGTTTGAGATGTTGTTTGCTGCTCTGTTTTGGAGGGTTGTAATCCTAACCGAAAATTAGTTGTACAGTTGGCGATTGCTTATAGCTTAGTAGAGGGCTTGTTGATTGGTGGGTTCTTTGAGGTATTGATTATTGCTAATAGGGACAGTTATTTAACCTCAGCAGATGCCTCTGGATCGAATGGATTTGTCCTGACAGCAAGGGAGAACAGATATGGATAAACCTGTTTGAGGTGCTCCATGTGAGAGAGCCATTCGCGGACGAGTAACTGATATACCCTCTTTATGTCGCCGCTTAGATGTTCGTAATCGGTGTCGGGCAAATCCTTAATCATAGACCTGTGAGACAATTCCTCAGCTAAATGGAAAACAGCCCAGAGAAGTTCAGTGAAAGATTCGTGCTCCAACAGATTTGGATTCTCCAGCAGCCTAAGTAAAAACTCGCGTTTAGCCACTATGAAATCCCGAAGGCCCTGAAGGTCACCAGCTCGACTGTCGATCCTATAGTTATGATTTCTAAGTGCCGCCTGCATCTTAACGAAGTGTTCGGGTGACCAGTCATTATCTACGATCAGGTGCCTGGACACCTGTTCGGCGTTCGTATCAAAGCTACTGAAATACCTTAGCAGATCGGTGCCGACTTCGCTAAAAAACGCTCCGATGACCATATTGAGTTTCTTGAGCATCGAACGTTTTTCCCTTTCTGTTAGTATCTGATGGATAATCAACGTAACAAGCAGCACCTCAATAAATACAAAAGCTACATCGCCAACAAAGTAAATGAATATATGATGGACATCTCTGAAGATCACGTAATGGATCGAGTAAAAGAAAACCGACAAGAAAACTAAAAGCATGCCGAACACGATTCTTTGCACCAATATTTTGCTCGCTTGCATATCCACCTCATCCAGATAATCAATTCAATGGCATATTCAATTCTTTCGACGCCAGCTATTAGAGTTTAACCAGCGGCAACGTTTGTTTCAAGTTCGGGCTTTCTTGGGCCAGTGGCGAAAAGCCGAGCAAAATCAAATCACAAAATTATTGATAAAAGGCTTTAGGCGCATTATTCTACGGTGTGAATGGATATTAGTTCTGCCACACTTTTGCAGGGGGATAGATTTATGCAAAAACGACAACTGGGAAACACTGGACTGTATTTTACGACGGTCGGCTTAGGCACATGGGCGATGGGCGGGCCTTGGCAGTTCGGCTGGGGTCCACAGAACGACGACGATGCAATAGCAGCGATTCTAAAAGCTCTGGATGAGGGCATCAACTGGATAGATTCGGCGCCGGTTTATGGGTGCGGCCATTCCGAAGAGCTCGTCGGACAGGCTCTAAAGCGGACAGACTATAAGCCATTTATAGCGACCAAGTGCGGGCTGTTGTGGAACGAGAAAAGAGAAAAGGTAAGCTGCCTGAAGAAAGAGAGCATACGCAAAGAATGTGAAGGGAGTCTTAAACGGCTTGGAATAGAGTCAATCGACCTGTATCAGATACATTGGCCTGAGCCGGATGAGGACCTCGAAGAGGCCTGGGAGGAAATGGCTAAACTGGCCGATGAAGGTAAAATTCGATACCTCGGAGTATCAAATTCCACAATCGAGCAGATAGAAAGGGTGCGTAAAATTCATCCTGTTACCTCACTTCAACCTGCTTATAATATGAACCGTCGCGAAGTAGAAGACGGGGCGCTGGCGTATTGTGCTCAGCATAATATCGGCGTAGTCGTATACAGCCCGATGCAGCGGGGACTGCTTACGGGCAAATTCAGCCAGGAAAGGCTCGCGAATCTGGCTCTGGACGACCACCGAAGAAGAAGCCCCGAATTCCATGAGCCACAGTTTACTGCGACGTTAGAGCTTGTGGAGAATCTTCGTCCCATAGCCCAGCGAAATAACAGAACATTGGCTCAGCTTGCAATCGCATGGGTTCTTCGCAGGCAAGAAGTCACCGCAGCGATTGTGGGCGCGCGAAGGCCTGAGCAGATTACCGAGACTGCACCGGCTTCGGACTGGGACCTAAGCCAGGAAGATATAGGTACAATCGAGCAACTGTTGGCTGAAAGAACCGCAAAGCTCGGTAACTGAAGGAGCGCTGAACAAATGACTAATGAAGCTCTGCAAAGGATTGACAGCAATCACGACATCAGAAAATTGTTGCTGCCTCATTGCCGTCTGAGGCGTGGTCAAATCTGGGAGGATCCCGTTAGTGGACATAAGATTG
>CAYSPM010000162.1:0-5548 GCA_964432925.1 uncultured Pirellulales bacterium
CTATGGGAGAGTAGGAGGACTGAAAAATGGTAAATCCGCGGATACAATTCAATAAACCTCATCCCTGTACACAGAGCAGGACAAAAGTCAGAAGACATAGGATAGATAATTTTTGTTTTCTGGTTATCTTGAGCGTGCTATTAACTTCTGTTGGGTCTTTGGCCTTTGCTGCGTCAGACCCGAATACAAATCAGTATAGCACTGGCGGCTGCTCGAGACAGCAGGACATCGGGCTGACCCTGGGAGACCCAATATCAGCCTACAGTGGGGCGTATCACTTCGACCTGGCACTGCTGTCCTTGGGCGGACCCATGAACCTGAACTTCACCCTGCACTATCGCTCAGACTTTGATCAGATAGTGTTCTCCGGGATCGGTGTGCCCTATCGCTTCTGGTGGGGGCCTCTGGAGACTATGGAAGTATACGAGGGCTACTGGGTTACCATCCAGATCCACAACGGGGATGCCATCTCCTTCAAGAAGTCGGGCGATCAGTGGGTACCCACCGAAGGGGATGACTTTGGCTTCAAAGACAATGTCTATCCAGCTCCTTGGGTTCTTCAGGAGACGAGCGACTATTTCTATCTGATGGATCCTATCGCAGAGAAGGTCCGCATCTTCCACAAGTCAGGCAGCATCGCCCGCATCGTGGACAGCAACGGCAACCAACTGATCTACTCCTATGACGAGCAGGGACTGCTGATTCGCGTAGAGGACGGCCTCGGTCGCTCCTTAGATTTTACGTACCAGACCATCGGCGGCAACACCGTCTTGGTCGGGGTAACCGACCAGGCCAGTCGCCAGGTCAGTCTTACCCACGAAACTCAAGGGGCCGACAATGACGATGACTGGACCCTACGATCAGTGACTGACCCTATGGGTCAGACCACCATGTTCCACTATACCTGGGTGGAAGTGGATCAATGGAGTATATGGACCAACATGATTATCGGTGTGGAGCAGCCGGCAGGCAACGTGCCCTATGCCCAGAGCTATGAGAAACAGTCCTTGCACGGCGGCATTGCAGTGCGCGTTACCTCACAGGAGAATGCTTACGGCAATACCACGACCTTGGCCTACGACCCGAACGACTATATAGTAACTGAAACAAGGCCTGATGGGACGACCCAGGTCTATAAGCACTACAGCCACCACGGCCTGCCCAAGTCCCTGGCCGACCCCACGGGCAAAGTCATCCGGTTTGGCCGGGACGCGGTCAACAACCGTTCTACCTCCGTGACTGACCGGCTGGGCGACACGACGCAAATCACCTACCACTCTGAGACGGGCAAGATCGCCTCGACCACCAACGCCGAGGGGCAGACCACGACGTTCACTTACGCCGCCCAGGATCAGGTCATCACGAATCCGGCCAACGGCGAGAGTGTTACCTTCACCTTCTACAACGTCAGCCGCATCACGTATGCGGACGGCAGCCATGAGGATTCTACATACGATGACCACGGCAATGTGCTCATGTACACGGACCGATCAAGCAAGAACTGGCGTTACACGTACAACGACCGGGGCCAAGTCCTGACCGTTGCCAATCCCGCTGGTGGGATAACGACCTTTACCTACACCACCGACGCCACGCTGGCCGGTCGTACCGACTCAGATGTTGGTATTACGACTTATAGCTACGATGCCTACAAGAGACTGAACCGGATCACCCGGCCCGACAACAGTACAGTTCGTTTAACCTATGACCTCAATAACCGTTTGCAGATTGTTACCGATGAGCGAGACAAGACCACAACCTTTGCATACGATGACAATGGCAACCTCGTTTCGCACACCGATCCTTTGACTCATTCAGCGACCTACGCCTACGACCTGATGGACCGCATCATGGACCGCACTGATCCCTCTGGCCAGCATAGCACCTACGCATACGATGAGCTCAACCGTCCTGCGTCTTTCACCGACCGCAATGGAAATACGACGACGTTCGGCTACGACTCGCGTGGTTGGTTGACCGGCCTAACCGACCCGGCGGGCAAGACCTGGATCACGAACTACGATGACGAAGGGGTACCCAGTAGTACCACTACACCTTTGGAATTAACCACTACATATCAGACCAACAAACTGGGCAGAAACACATGTATTACTGATCCGTTAGGTGAAAAGATCCATTATGCGTATGACAGATTGGGCCGGCTGACCTCCATCACCGATCGGATGGAGCGGTCCACAGACTATGAATACGACACGTCCGGTCGACTAATAAGTGCCACAGAGCCGGTTGCCGGCAGCGCCACCTACACGCGCAACGACCTGGGGCAACTCAGCCGCATCACGGATATGCAAGGCAACGAGTGGGACTTTGGCCGCTCGCCTATGGGTCGATTGATCTCTCAGACCGACCCTCTGGGCCGCGAGTATTCCTACGCCTACGATACTCGAAACAGGCTCCAGCGGGTGGCCTCACCCAATGGTGACGTGTCCAATATCACCTACGATGAAACCAGCCATGTCACGCGAATTACCTATTCTGATGGTCTCAGCCTGAACTACACATACGATGATGCCGGACGACTGCTAACGGCAGATAACCTAACACTGACCTATGACGCTCGGGGCGATATCACCAACAGTAAGGATGGCTCCGCCAGCTTTGGTGCTTCTTACGATGCCGGACAAAGACTCAAGACCGTGACGTATGACGGACTGGCCACCGTCACCTACGTTTACGACGAGCGGAACCTGCTGACCCGCGTGGAGGACGATCTCTCCAACGCATGGATGGAAATCGCTTATGATGACGACGGGCGTTTGACAGAGATCCACCGTTCCAACGGTGTGAGTACAACCTTTGTTTATGACAATGCCGGCAGAGTAATCCGCATTCAGGATGCCACATTGGCCGATCAACAATACACACTGAACGCCGAGGGAGAACCGACGGAAGCGGTACTGAACGTCCCTCTGGGGGGAGGTGCGATCCGATATACTTATGATGGAGCCGGTCGGTTAACCGACGCCGATTACGGCGGGGACAACCAGTTGGCCCTTGCCTATGATGTCTCAGGCAATCTTCTGAGCCGGTCGGGAATTACTACGCTGGACGCGGTACGGACGGAGGAAAACTACGACTACGATGCCGCGGCTCAGATTAGTAGTGCCAGCTACGAGTATGATGCTCGTGGCCGCCAGACCGCTGCGCCCGGCAAAACGTTTGCCTACGACGGCGCATCCCGGCTGACCTCGATTACAGCCGACGGCAATATCGTTGCCTTCACGTACAACTGTTTGGGCGATCTGCGCAGCCGCACGGCGGGCGGAGCGACCACTTACTTCTACCACAACTACGCGCTGGGACTTGCACCCATCATAGCCGAGAAAGAGGGCGCGTCGTACAAACGCTTCTACGTATATACACCTGGCGGCCGGCTGCTCTACTCGATCGACGTGGCCACAAATGAGGTGCGCTTCTACCACTTCGACCGGGTAGGCTCGACGCTGTTCTTGACCGACGGAGGGGGCCAGGCGACCGATGCCTACGCCTACTCACCGTATGGCAGGTTGTTGAGCCATACAGGAACAAGCGATCAGCCATTCACCTTCATTGGACGCTACGGCGTGCGCTGGGAGCCGGTGGGGGATCTCTACGACATGCGGGCTCGCGCCTATGAACCGACTATCGCCCGGTTCCTGAGCCGCGACCCGGTCTGGCCGGTGCTTATTAGCATCCGAGGTCTCAATCCGTACCAGTACGCCAGTCAGAATCCGCTGAGGCACATAGATCCAAAGGGAAAACAGGTGTCTGGCAGATTCTCGCCACAACCGACACAGTCAGGCCGTAAAAGTGTCCATAAGTGGATAGACAGATGGATTGACCAGTTGGTGGACAAGATGGAGGAGGAATTCTGGACCGTGGAGGCAGAGCGGGTCGCAGCCGGGCTTCGCGCAGGAGATGTAAGCTTCTTAACCTTGGCTGATAAGATCACTCTTTTTGCTCCGGAGCAGGTCCGAACAGATATATGGAGCACCATTGAGCCGGCTATTGAAGACTTTGTTATGAACGACGCACTTCGGATCGCGGCGGGACTGCGAACGGGTGATCCAGCCTACGTCAGCCAGGCCTTTAACCTTGCGGAGTTCTTGGAGCAGGATATGCCTGACTTAACCCATCTTGTGCAGGGGGAGCTTACCCAGGCATTAAGCGATTTCATCGACCGCGAGTTCGACCGGCTCCACCACATGCGGATGACGGGCAGCGACCGCTTCAACGCGGAGGCACAGCACTTCTTTGAATTTCTGGACATGATTGAAGGGACTCGGTGGCAACAGTAAATGGGACAGTGAATAGATGTCTTATACGATCGTCCCTCGGCTGTCGTCCGAATCAGTTTTCCATTACTGTGGTATGTGGGCAATACGAAGACCTAAATGGTCGCGTCTTAAATATAAATTATTATTGACATCAGCTCTTCTGCTCTGTGCAGAGCCTGTGCTGAAGCCGTTCGTCTACGCACTGGGTAGACACCGTTGAAGGGTTCGGGTTTCTGTCCCTTCGATTTAGTTCGACTTCGCTCAGGGCTAAAGGCTCACTTCGGTCGAAATGATATCTTCCTACGATACAACATAATTCTTAGCATGGGTAAGGAAATCTGGGGATAGCATTTTAATCTCCTAAAAATTCTGTTAATCCTGTCTAAAAAATAATAAATAATTCCTAACTGCTTATTCGATAAACTCATGACAGGCGGTGTCAAAAGTAATAAGAACCCTGCCACCTCGCTCCGCCGACCTCGCTTCGCCATAGCTACGCGAAGGCGAGAGCGGCTACGCAAAGGCGAGTAAATGGCAGGGCTAAACTATCACCTTGACTTTTCAGCACGGATGAGTGAGTTCATAGCTTCATTGTGGTAAATCAGTTCGATATTAGTAAAGCCGACAGCGATGAGGTCTTCTTCAAACTCTTCGAACGTGAAGGTTCCTCCTGATTCCGTTGAGACCAGCATGTTGATCGCAAATAAAGCCCCAGCTACGGGTGTGGTTCGTGAAGGGTCCATAACCACATCGCGGATTACGAAAGAGCCGTTGTCGGCGAGGGCATTATAAATCTTAGTAAAGAGTGCACGATTTCCTTCTCTTGAATTTTGATGGGTGACGGCACTTAACCAGGCCAAATCTGCTCCTTCAGGTAAATCATCCTGGTTATAGTCGCCTTGAATAAAGCTGACACGATGGGTGAGGTTAGCATCGTCAAGGTACTTCCGAGTTAGTGGGATCACATCAGGCAGGTCGAACAGCGTGGCTTTTGCCTGTGGATTTATACGAAGAAATGCGATTGCCCATGTGCCGCAGCCAGTTCCGATATCCAGCAAATGGGTAAATGTCAAGGGCTTTGATTTAAGGATAAGCCTTTTACGCACAATCTCCTCGGCAATCGGTCCCGAGAAGTTATCCATCGCCCCGATAAAAGAAGCTATATCCGCAGCTTCACCTCTTATGCTCGCCTTTCGTTCCGCTGGTCTGCCATACTTAACGACCTGGGCCAGTTGCATCCAGCGTCGATGGCAGTTAGCCAGGTGCCGGAC
>CAYSPM010000163.1:0-4047 GCA_964432925.1 uncultured Pirellulales bacterium
AGCATATAAACCGGCGAGCATATAAGAGATAGCAACGGTTCTCTTCAAAGGTATACCCCGGTCGATCATCTGGTCGTAAATGTGGCCGCGGTCGGATACAAATAAAGGCCTGTGATTTAGCAGCCGTCGAATCAGTGCCACAGCGGTATCGAGGATCGGCAAGCCGAAGACTACGATAGAGGCCATCCACCATCTTGGAACTCCTTCTGCAAAAAGGAGCATCAGGGCAGCAACGACGAAACCCAGAAGCATACTGCCTGCGTCACCCATAAATATCTTCGCCGGATACCGGTTGAAAGGCAGAAACCCACAAACACCTCCCACAAGACCGAGACATACGATTATCCGCACCGGATCGCCCACTTCACTGAAGCCCCATGTTGCTAGGTGGATTGCCAGAAGCAGCATGGCCACTGTTATTATCGCAGTTACACCGGCGCATAGGCCGTCGAGGCCATCAAGCAGATTCAGTGAGTTTGTGGCTCCGAGCACAAAGAACATCACGATTAATACTTCGAGGACCACTTCGAAATCATGGGGCATGGGTATTTTCAGCGGATCAGTTATACGGAGCAAATTTGGAGTAATGCCCACTAACAACAGAATAATAGCGGCGAGAATCTGGCCAAGGAACTTGTGACGCGGCTTAATGTCAAATAGATCATCGGTAAGACCAACAAAACATGCTACTGCTCCACCGGCGAGTATTCCTAAAAGCAACTTCATAGCCGGGCCGAAAAACTGTTCGTTTCTTAAGCTGCTAATACCCGCAAGAGTGCCGACGGTTAACCCAACGAGTATGCCAATACCGCCAAGATAAGCGATTGGCTCTTTATGGGTCTTGACCAGGTCATCGGGTTTGTCAACGATTCCAAATTTTGTGGCAATCTTCTTACAAAGCGAGGTAGCCACCAGCGAAGCAACAAATGATGCTGCTAAAACGGGCCAAAATTGAGTCACCCAGGTTAGGCTTCTTTCGCCACCTATAAGATAGTCCAGCATCGGTTTTAACTTTCCTTACTTAGGGTTTTCCAGCCAGACTTCGCTATCGTATCGCAGCATAATTAGCCTGTCCTTGAAACCGTCGAAGCGTATATTTGGCTTATTGCCGAGGAGCTCCTGTAGAATCCACTTTGGAAAATTCGCCTCTGCTTTGATTGACAGTGGAACGCCGCCCCCAAAACGGGGATTAATTTCTATAAATGTGACTTTTCCATCGGGGGTCAGGAATAACTGTATAGTTATGACCCCGGGGCCTGCACCGAGGATTTCCACCAATCTTGCAGCTTCGCTCATGATGCGAGGATTCTTTACGATCTGACCTTTACTAACTTCGCCGGCTCTTACCTCTATGCGTTTTCTAGGAACAACGCAGCGGACTTTCATATTGAAGTCTATGTAAACGTCGCAAGTGTGCTCGGTTCCCTGGATAAATTCCTGGCATATTGGATTGGGTATCATCCTTGCGAAAAGAAGAAGCTCATCACGATTGTGCACTACTGCATTTCCTCTGCCGGCATAACCATCCCAGGGCTTTAGAAAGCGAGGCCAGGTAAGCTTGGGTTGTTTTTTATTGTTTAAAAGAGCCGAACGGACACTCATGGTCGCTGGGGTACCAAAGCCGTTCTTGACGAGAAACCGATATGTTTTTCTCTTATCCTGACAGATATCAATAACTTCGGGATTCGATACGAGCACACGACAAGCCGTTTCGGCGAATTTCGATTTGTTCTGTGCCAGAAGCTTAAGGTCCAAATCGACTGTGGGCACAATTAGTTGTATTCTTTCAGATTTGACAATTGATAGCAGTTGCCTGATATAGCTGGCGTGGACCGTTGGCTTGACAAGGAAGCCTTTGTCACAAAGTTGCAACGCCGAGCTAAGCTGGCTAGTATCCGTTCCAAAGAACGTTGCATCAGTCTTTAGTTGTTTCGCAGCCCGATGAAAGCTGTTCAGTAGTGATACCCGTCGTCCAATGCACGTAAAAAGAACGCGCAGACTCGCTTGATGCTTGCTGCTTCCTAACTTATCGTGTACGACAATAGGGGCCGGAGTTGGCCGCGATTTAACCATTATTTCTCCTAAAGCACCATGAGTATACTGCGAAAATCGGTGTAACAGATGCTAAGCCGCACGTTATAAGCCGTCAAGCCGAAATAGTTATTAGCCCAATGCCCAATTCCTTTGACATATCCGGTATATAAAACTACACTACTGCCTGCTTGAATAATCGACTGAAATAGACTGATGGTTTAGTAAATGTCGCAACTAGGAGTACTTAGAGTCCGTTAACAAATAGGGGCAGAAGCAATGGCGAACCGAAGTCAACAAGAACTAACATACACAGAGGTTCCATTACCGATTCCTATTTTAGATCTACGCGCCCAATATGCTACGTATAAAAGCGAAGCCTTGCGGGCGATAAGCGAGATTTGCGACAGCCAATCATTTGCCCTTGGCCCTGCCGTGGCAGCATTCGAAGAGCAGATTCGTACTTACCTTGAGTGTAAATATGCAGTCGGTGTCTCAAGTGGAACCGATGCGCTGCTTGTTAGCCTGATGGCTCTAAATATAAAGCCGGGCGACGAAGTTATAACGACACCCTTTAGTTTCTTTTCGACCGCAAGCTCTATCGTTAGATTAGGAGC
Organism: uncultured Pirellulales bacterium; assembly: GCA_964432925.1. Classification (GTDB taxonomy): domain Bacteria; phylum Planctomycetota; class Phycisphaerae; order Sedimentisphaerales; family Anaerobacaceae; genus CAYNTC01. The sequence continues at coordinate 2,649 of CAYSPM010000163.1, forward strand.
AAAGCCGGTTTTTGTGGATGTTGATCAGGATTCATACAACATTGACGCAAACCAGATCGAGCAGCGAATAACCGAGAAAACGCTTGCGATTATCCCGGTTCATCTGTTTGGGCAGGCAGCGCAGATGAAACCCATCATGGAGATGGCCCAGCGTCATAGTCTTTTTGTAATTGAGGACGCCGCACAAGCTATTGGAGCAGTGCAAGATGGAACAAAATGCGGCAGCTTTGGTGAATTTGGATGTTTTTCGTTCTATCCGACTAAGAATCTTGGTGGCTTTGGTGATGGTGGATTAGTGACAACTAATAACGAGGAGCTTGCAGAAAAGGTAAAGATTCTTCGTAACCACGGTCAGAACCCGACATATTTCTATAAGATGATCGGCGGCAACTTTCGACTCGACGGCATTCAAGGCGCAGTTTTGAATGTAAAACTTAGATACCTGGATCAATGGAACGAGCGACGAAGACAAAACGCTGCCTTATATGATGAGTACTTTACCGATTCGCTAATCAAGCCGCCCAAAATCGACCCGAACAATTTTAGTATCTACCATCAATACACAATTACCGCACCGGAAAGAGACCGGCTGCAGAAGTTTCTCTCTGAGAACAAGATCGGCTCAGCGATTTTTTACCCAAAACCGCTTCACTTGCAGGAATGCTTTAGTTACCTCGGTTATAAAGAAGGGGATTTAGCAGTGGCTGAACGGCTCTGCAAGGAGGTTTTGTCACTGCCGATTTATCCTGAACTTACGCCTGGACAAATAGAATACATTGCGCAGAAGGTGTTTGAGTTTTATCGATAATATTGAAAGTTTGCTCTGATAGTTAATCGAACACTGAAATTCGGAGAGTAAATTGCTCAAAGTAAGTGAGAATCCTCCTATTATCTGGCCCGACGTTAAGTCAATTCGTGAGTTTGCGGGCTTATGGTGGGTTGCCCATACAAGAAGTAGAAACGAAAAGGCTCTTGCCCACGATTTGATCGGCAAGGACATAAATTACTTTCTTCCGATGACTTGGAAGGTTCGGCGCCGCAGCCACCGAACGATACGTTCGCTTCTGCCGTTATTTACCGGATACTTATTCTTCTGTGGCGAAGAAAATCAACGAATCGAGCTATTGCGAACGAACCGTGTAGCGAACCTGATAGAGGTAAAGAGCCAGGAGCAACTGCTTGACGAACTCGTTCAGATTGAACAAGCCCTGCGAGCTGGTGCTCCACTGGTACCTTACAGGTATATCAAAGTAGGTCAACACTGCAGAGTGATAGCCGGGCCCCTCATGGGCTTAGAGGGCATAGTGATTAAAACAAAAGGTACCACGCGTCTGGTTTTACAGATAGACATGCTTGGCCAGGCTGCAAGTGTAGAAATAGACATCGATATGATAGAGAT
>CAYSPM010000163.1:4147-5448 GCA_964432925.1 uncultured Pirellulales bacterium
TATGTGGGATTGGTGACGGCAGCATGTCTGGCGGAGGCGGGCAACGATGTGACATGTGTGGATAACAATGAAAAGAAGATACAAGGACTTGTAAATGGAATAATTCCCATTTATGAGCCGGGTCTGACTGAGTTGGTCAAACATAATAAAAAGCTTAACAGGTTGCACTTCACAACAGACCTGAAATCCGGCGTAAACAACTCGCTGATTATATTTCTTGCAGTAGGCACTCCACCTGCAGAAGATGGCTCGCCGGATATGTCAGCGATCCTTTCGGTAGCAGGCGATATTGCTGCCTGCTTGAGTGAGTATCGAATTGTTGTGACAAAGAGCACTGTACCAGTAGGGACACATCAGAAGATTACAGATATTATTAGATCGCGGACTAAAGTGGCTTTCGATTATGTCAGCAATCCGGAGTTTCTAAAAGAAGGAGCTGCGGTTGAGGACTTTATGAGTCCTGACCGTATAATCATCGGGACAACGAACACGACTGTGCGAGAGACAATGAAGCGATTATATGGTCCATTTATGCGGCGTAGCAACCGTATACTATTTATGGACCCGGCATCGGCTGAAATGACCAAGTATGCAGCAAATATTATGCTGGCCACGAGGATATCATTTATGAACGAGATTTCCGCACTGTGCGAAAAACTTGGTGCTGATGTCGAATTGGTCAGGCATGGCGTCGGAAGTGACTCTCGAATTGGGCCCTCATTTTTGTTTCCGGGTGTAGGATATGGTGGCAGTTGCCTGCCGAAGGACGTTAGTGCGTTAATCCATGTCGGTCATGAGCATGGCGTTGAGATGAAGATAACAAAATCGGTACAAGAGGTGAATGAGCTCTCACAGCAGCGATTTGCCAAACGTATTATAGACTATTTTAGTGGGCACACAGACGAAACTGTCTTGGCTGTATGGGGTTTGGCATTTAAGTCTAAGACGGATGATGTGAGACAGTCACCGGCGATTTACTGCATAGCGCGACTTCTTAAGCAAAAAATGAAAATAAGAGCATACGACCCTGAAGCTGGCTTCGCAGCAAAGTCGGCACTGCAAGGGAGAATCGAGATTGTGCAAAATGGATACGACGCTCTTGATAATGCCGATGCGCTTGTTATTTTCACCGACTGGCAGGAATTCCGCAATCCCGACTTTGAGCTTATCGCCAAAAAGCTAAAAAAGGCGGTTATCTTCGACGGGCGAAATCTGTATGATCCTGATGTAGTTAAAAACGCTGGAATTGAGTACCATAGCATTGGAAGAAAGGCCCGTTTGCCAAAGGAGATGCCAAAGAC
>CAYSPM010000164.1:0-5269 GCA_964432925.1 uncultured Pirellulales bacterium
TATGGAAAACGCAACGCAAATAATCTGACAGTATGCGGATGGTACGGCAAAAATAGTAACCGGTCAGTTACGGGTGGGAAATGGTGGATTACGACGAATCGAAACTAAAGATGGCTTTATAAGGGTCGATATCGGCTTGCTCAGCAAGTTTGTCAAGTGCGGATTTGAAAGCAGTCGTCACATCCGGTATTCTTTTTTTCAATGTGTGTAAAACCGTCATAAGAATTTCACGAGTTCTGGCGCCGGCAGCGGATTGAGAGCCGAAGCTGATTTTTCTGGCAATAACCAACGGGCGTAGTTCTCGTTCAGCCAGGTTGTTATCCGCCGGTACATTACGGTCGTATGCCCAGTGATATAGCCGGTCAGCCTTCTCACGAAATATATCCTGGATTTTCTGAATGGCTGGATGTTTGGCCTTACGATTAACAATACTCAGTATTTCGTTTTTGATTTTAGTCGCCTGCTGGTTGAATCGTCTGTCTGTGATATCCAATCTTCGAAGGCTTATCGCGTTAGTCAACTGTGGCGCCAATGCCTCGACAAAAGATTTGATTTCTGCATTTTCAGGAAAGGCCTTTTCCAAATCTTTGACAGTTCGCAGCAGATGAGCATAACAATACTGAATCGAGCAAGGCATTTTGTTATAGCCATTATAGCGATCCACTACCAAAACTCCGGGCACGGCTTTTTCACCGAATACTTCTCTCGGCACACTCGCAGAACGAGTTTTGCGAACCCTGAAGATACTGATTTCAGGTGTGCAAAACAGCCAGGTATAGCCATTGTTGCCGTTTGTTCGCCAACCTGTCTCGTCAGCGTGTTTGACCAGAGAGTCCCGATAATCTTCTATCAATGCATCCGGAACAACTTTCAATCTTTTCGACAACTGGTGCATTGCATCAACAAGACTGCTGTAACCGACGCCTGTCTGCTTTTCAATCTGGCCTAATGTGTTGCCGTAAATATAATGCTGAACCGCCACATACGTCAGCAGTTGGTTTGAATACAAACACTTGGCAAGAACACCTGGCGGCCTGGCACTAATGAGCTTTTTGCATTTGGGGCAACGTTTGCGATGTAGATGATATACTATCTTTTTCATCTTCACCGGCTGACAGTCTATTACTGTTCTGACTTTGATGCCTTTTGGTTCAAGAGCACTTCCGCAATCCGGGCAAATATTGCCAATAGGAATTTTCTCTACTTTGTCTGCATCTTCTTCGCAAATACTTGCCCTGCCATGACCTTCATGACCCACCTTGCCGCCGCCTCGATTACGTTGATGTGCTTTTTGGCTGTTCGCCTTGACCGGAATCTTCGAGGATGGTGTAGATGAGCCGAAAAACCCTTCTTTCGCTGTTCGTTCTTGATAACGCAGCTTTGCTTTGAGAGAAACTATCTCATCTTCAAGCTCGTTAATTTTTCGCTGTTTTTTGAGACATTCTTGGCAATAAGTCATTGAGATCTCTATCTGATTTGTTCGATTTACCTTATCAAACTGTAGTTTTATCGGAAATTGTCCGTATCAGACTTGAATCTCACAAAAAATGGTCAAAAATCAAAATCTACCCACCCGTAACTGACCGGTTACCAAAAATAACCATATTCGCTTGCTATACTGTCGAACATGCAAGAAGCGATTCTCCGAACGAAAAGGCACGCCGCTATTTGGACTGCGACTATCTGAGGAAAAAATGATTTCTTTGTTAGACCATGTCTCTGAAGGTTGTGGCGTACGTAAGACAAGCCGCCTTGTAGGAGTACATCGAGATACTGTAACACGCTATATTCTTGCAGCCGGAAAACACGCCAAATCGCTTCATGATGAATCCGTTCTCCGTAGTTTTACTACGAAGGATGAATTGGTAGCGTTTTCCCCCCGAAACCAATGAGGTACAGTTTGACGAGAAATGGGCTTTTGTGGGCAAGAAAGAAAAACATTGTAATGAGAATAACCTGGCTGACAGGCATCAGGGAAACAATTGGGATCACGTTGCTTATGATCCTGAGCATCGTCTGGTAATCAGTGTTATACCTGGCAAACGCACAGCTAAAAATGTTGATAAACTTGTGGCTGATTTTAAAAAAAGAACCAACGGTCGTATTATGAATTTGATTACATCTGATGAATACAAACCGTATAAGAAGGCTATTTTGAAGGCTTATGGCAGAAATATTAAGCCACCTGCCACAGGTAAACGCGGCCGTCCTAAAGGTTCTCAACGCGTTCCTGCAAAGGGTTTGAAGTACGCTACTGTTCACAAAACTCGTCACAAAGGCAGGGTAGTAAAGATTGATTTGCGGGCTATATTTGGCAGTAAATCCGAAATCATGGCCGCAATAGAGGCATCGGCGGTTAGCAAGATGATCAACACCGCTTTTATAGAAAGACACAATGGTACAGATCGCAATCGCAATGCCCGTAAGGTTCGCAAAAGTTACTGTTTTTCTAAAGACTGGAATGTCCACAATGCTATGACCTATTTTACGATGTATAGTTATAATTTTTGTTGGCCGGTGCGAACGCTTCGTGTACAAAGCCGAGATGAACAATGGCTGTCGAGAACACCTGCGATGGTTGCAGGTTTGACCGGTCATATTTGGTCTTTGAGCGAATGGCTGAGTTATCCGGCCGTTCAATTATCATAGGAAACAAGGCGATTTTCGGTAAAGGCAACAAAGCTGAGGATATAAAGATTAAGGATATATTGATGCTCGGCACGAAAGAAAAGATCAAGTGGGAACGAAAGGATAGCGGCCTTGTTGTCAATACGCCATCGGTGAAAACCAACGACATGGCAATTGTTTTCAAGATAAGAACATCAGACTGATTGGGATAAAACTGTTGTAATCATGGTCGTTGGTATGAGCGTAGGCTGTCACTCCGAAAGCCATAACCGGGTACATGACGCTTAAAAGTTTACCGTCAATCCAGCGTAGAACGTTATGCCCGGGCCGTCGGGCAGGGAGTTCGGATTCCCACCGCGGTTGAACTCCGGCACCCAGATGTCCTCGTCGAAAAGGTTCTCAATTCGAAACGTCAGGGAGGCTCGTCCCTTGGGTATATTCAGCCACCTTGACGGGTCAATACATAGATTAAAAGACAGAAGATTCAGCGCATCCGGCTCCGGATTAACAACAACTTCGGATGCCAGGCGTGGCGGCTTTGCAAAGTAACTGTAGAAGACAGACGCAGTCCCATAATCCCATGTGTATCCGGTTCCCAGCTTAAACATGTAATCGGGAACGGTGCTTGGGTTGAGATCGGAGGTCTGTTTATTGTTCTGGTACATTGCCGAGCCGAGGACGTGCCAATGCGATGTTAAAAAGCGTTTGGCCTCGAACTCTATGCCGTCGAACTTCTGCTCGCCGCCGTTCTTGAACGATGTCGGGATAACACTCGTGTCGCGAATGATGAGCTGTTCGATGACGCTATTGAAATATGTGACCGCGGCATAAGTCTTCCTGTCTTGATAGAAAAGCTGGGCATCGTAGGTCGTTACCTCCTCCGGCTTCAAGTTATGATTACCGACGAGCATCGTATCATAGAGATCCGTCTCGAGGGCAAAGGGGGCGCGGAAAGCCTCGCCCCGAAGGAGCTTAAGTCCCCACTTCTTGAATGGGGTGAAAATCACGCCGTACCGAGAGACAAAACCTTCGTAACCCTGTGAGGATTCGTTCCACTGTGTGCCTGCAATGAGCTTAGCAGACTCGCCTATTTTGTAATCGGCCTGTGCGTAGACACTCTGGGGCTGATGATGGTACGTCGGAATGGATTGATAGTAATCCTCATCAACCTTGTAGTTTGACCGATACTCTTGCAGGTATCCGAGGGTGACATTCAGGTGGTCTATCGGATTAGTGAAGAGGGTTACTTCGCCCAGGACATCCGAGGTGTTCAGGCCGACGGTCTGTGTTACGTTAGCGAAGCTGTTTTCCTGGAGGTTGTAAGTAAGATTCAACTCCAGGTTTGTTCGATCGTCCAGGGAAACCCGGTAGCCGGCATTGGCGAATAGTTTGTTGGTGTCCCACTTGTGATATGGAAGAGACCACCACGGAATGCTGCCCAAATGAAAAGTCTCGAAATTCACTGCGAAAGCATCAAAGGTGAATCCGCCGCGTTCCAGGTGTACCATCCCTGAGAAGCTCTTGTTTTCGTCATTCTGTGAACCGTAGACTCCTAATCCATCGACCATACTATAGTCATAACCCTGCTGACCAGCAATGCGAATGGAGGTGACATATCCGAGCTTACCGGATCTTCCTCCCGCTGTAACATCAGTTTTATAGTAGCCGTAACTTCCCCCCATGCCGGAGACTGAGAACTCATTTTGCTCCGGGATCGCCCGGGGCTTCAAGTTAACAACACCTGTGAAAGCATTGGTTCCGTAGAGCACTGAGCCGGGGCCGCGAACCAGCTCAACGCTGTCCAGACCCGCTATCGGAAACGTCATATAAACTGGAAAATCGAGGCCACCGAAACCGCTCTCGCGGATGGGACGGCCATTGAGCAGAACAAGGGTGTGAAGATCCACGTGTGTCGGCATGTCGCCGCGGAAAGAGGTCAGGTTGTGAAGGTACGGGTAGGAGCCTCGCGTGTACAGACTAGGCTGACGCTGCAAGAGTTGATGGAGGTTCCTGTCTCCGTAAACCTCGGACTCCTCCCGGGGAACAACTACGACAACACCCGGTGCCTCGATTAGCGACTCGGCCTTCTTCGAGGCCACGGATACTTCGATGTCCAGGAAGAGGAGGTCCTCGATGTCCATTTCAAATAAGTCTTCCGCAGGATCAGTTTTCTGGGCCAAAAGCGGCGATTGGATTGCCACGATGAGACCCCAGATAACCACCTGGATGGCAAGGTAAACATGTGTCCGCTTCATTATGGAACCTATAAGAAGAACTCTATTTTTGTATTTATACACCCATTTCTAATACTGAAAACGGCGTTTTGCTTCATAAGAATTCATGTTTTTTAAGAGGTTGCAATTAGCAAAGTCCCCCAACAGTAAAAGATTTTAAAAAATCCGTCACAACTCGTTAAAATACGAAGGATTTACGCAGTTTAGAGTATCGGATTGAGAACGTCCTAAACTTTAGACAAAGTAATATCCTATTCTGTGAATTCCCCGATCAAATATGGTTCCTTCGGCCTTCAGCTAATTTCAGCTAATTTCAGGTAATTGCCTCAACAGAATCCTTCGCTGCTACTCATGCGTGTGACATACCTTCAATGCTCTACCTTATCATGCATGATATCGATTTCGTT
>CAYSPM010000165.1:0-5259 GCA_964432925.1 uncultured Pirellulales bacterium
TGGATTTTTGGGCGACGGTTGCCGAGATGTCACCTTATTTGCTCTTCGGCTTTCTCGTGGCTGGTCTGCTTTCTGTATTTGTATCCCAGCCGTTAGTGCAAAGACATCTTGGCGGCAGAGGCCTATGGCCGTTGCTGAAGGCATCAATTTTCGGCATACCGCTTCCTTTGTGTTCTTGTGGCGTGATTCCTGTATCGGTATCGCTACACAAGCACGGAGCCAGTAAGGGTTCGACTATAGCTTTTTTACTGTCCACGCCCCAAACCGGTGTGGATAGTATTTTTGTGACTCTTAGTCTTCTCGGACCTGTCTTTGCTATTTTTCGGCCCTTGGCGGCACTTGTAACAGGAATTGTCGGTGGAGTTTTTGTCAATCTATTCGGTGAGCCCGGAGAGGATAATAAACCATCGCACACCAACTGTACAGATGAGTGTTGCCAGGGCGGAAAACTTGGCAGCAGATTAATCGCCGGACTGAAATACGGTTTTGTGACGTTGCCGCGTGATATTGGCAAAGCAATGCTCGTAGGACTGATTATTGCTGCTATTATATCCGTAGCAGTGCCGGGCGGTTTCTTTGCGGAGAAGTTGGGAACCGGCATCTTCGCGATGGTCGTGATGATGTTCTTGGGCATCCCTGTTTATGTCTGTGCAACGGCTTCGGTGCCTGTGGCAGCGGCCTTGATTATGAAGGGATTAACACCCGGTGCGGCCTTGGTTTTTCTAATGACTGGACCGGCTACCAATGCGGCGGGCCTGGTGACTATCTGGAAGGTGCTGGGTCGGCGAACTGCCATTATCTACCTTCTTACGATCGCAGGTTGTGCGCTGGCGGGTGGAATTTTGCTTGATATCATTGCAAATGGCGTAGATATCAGCGTCGTGTCAAAGGCCGGTTGGATGCTTTCTCCGGTTATCAGACACGCATCGGCAGCAGCACTCTTGGCTTTACTTGCGTATGCCATATTCACCAAGGCAAAGACAGATAAGTAGCGATTCGGTAGCGCCGCGGGAATGTTAGTCAGCTTGTTCTTGATCCAAGACGGCATAAACCGGGATTGGGGCCAACTATCTACGCGGTCTTTTTCTTAGTCAAGCAACTTTAATTTTTTGTACAAGCATAGTGATAATTATAGGGCTTAGAAACACATCGATCTTTAGCATTCGTTGCTGGGGGCAACATAGAAAGAGGACTTAATTAATGTTTAGTAGGATGATCACGGCCAATAACAATGGTCTTTTCAATCCTTTGTAGGGTTATAACAACTTTTTGCCATCGCTGTTGTGGCAGGTAAGTTTAGCATATTCATTTGTGTCGCCTAACAGATTGCTTACTTTAGAGCGTCTCGCTGTAATCCCATCCAGTTTCGTAATTTACTTGGAATATTGACTTTTCTGAAAGTCAAAAACTTAAGCCGGAATTACATTGAACCGATAAATTTTTGAAAAGGATAAGCCTTTTGGCAGCTTCAATCTCAGAGTGATTATCGTAGAAGATGGTGTTATTTTCGGGAGTTGTGCCCTTATGAAAAGGATGCACATCATAACCGTTGTTTTTGGTCTAAGTATGTTCTTTGCCGGCTGTGGTAATAGGTTTTTTGATCCAGCACAGATAGGAAGATTCCGGCCGACACCGGCTGTCAATGTAATCTTAGATTCTCTGGGCGTAGCTGAGGAGACACCCTTGGTTTGGGAGGAAGCAGAAGAACCTCGGCCAAGTGATATCGTGGCAGTTAAAACCGATTACATTCTCCAGCCTGGCGACATTATCCGAATATCGATTTACGAGCTCTTCCTCGAAGGTTCTTCTGTTATAAACGATTACATAATAACTGAGTCGGGCAAGGTTTCGATACCCGATGTCGGTGTTGTTCAAGCCGCAGGGCTTACCGAAACTCAACTCGAAGAAGAGATCAAGCAGATTCTGTCGCCGAGCATATTAAGAGAACCGTCTATAACCGTAACATTGATGAATTCGCAGCAGCGATCATATTCAGTATTGGGTGACGGTGTTCCTCGGCCTGGCAGGTATGTGGTTCCACGATACGACTTCAGGCTGACTGATGCGCTGGCGACAGCAGGGGGGCCAAGACAATTCAATGTGAGCTATATTTACGTTTCCCGTTTTGGGAAGGAACAAACGGCAATAGCCCCCCTAGCCAAACCTCAGATACCCAAATCGCAGACGCCTAAGCTGCAGACTGTTGAGCCGTACATTCCCCGGCATCAGAGACAACGGTTGCAAATCCCTCAGGCCGGAGTTTCTGAACCTGATACTTTCGATACAGAGATTACTCAACCACCACAGCTAAAACAACCTCGGGATCTGGAACGAGAGATGCTGGAAATGATTACTCCAATGGCACGTCATGGATGGCCTGATAGCAAGAAGGTGGTTATAGCCTCTGCAGAGATGGTCGAGTACAACGAGCAAGCCGAAGTTGCTCAACCAGCGAGTTTTGCACAGTCGACACAGCGATTTTCAACTGTTACTAATACACAAAACCCGCTTGTTTCCTCGGCATCATTATCGCCCAATGTCGCATCAAAGCAACCGCAAGGTAGCCTTGAGCGCGACGGCGCTGTGGAATGGATTTATCAGGATGGCAAGTGGACGCCAGTTCCATTGCAGCGTGTTGAACCGATCACACAAACCCTCGGCAACGGCGCAAGCACTGGCAACGGCATCGAGTGGATATACCAGAATGGAAAGTGGGTACCAGTTCGGGTCCAGCCGGAAAGGCCGCTCCAACCGCCCATGAAGTTTGAGCCTGAAGAGGCGATTGAGCCACTTGAACCGAGATTGCCTGTAGAACTCGAGTGGGAAGAAGCTGTCCAGACGCGCCTAATCAAAATTCCAGCAGACAAGCTATTGGCTGGTGATCCACGGTATAACATCATTATCAAGCCAGGTGATACCATTCATGTGCCTGTTGATATTATAGGTGAGTTTTGTATAATGGGTAATGTTAACCGGAGTGGTTATATCGGCATTACCGGCCGGCCGATGACCTTAAAGATGGCGATAGCAGCCGCTGGCGGCCTCGGACCGTTGGCGTGGCCGAAGTACTGTGAGGTAGTAAGGCGGATCGGCGGTAAAAGAGAAGAAGTAGTAATGGTAGATCTTGACAAAATAGCTCGCGGTGAACAACCTGACTTCTTTATTAAACCGAACGATTTGATTAATGTTGGAACGCACCCGACCTCAAGATGGCGTGCGATTTTGCGGAATGCCTTCAGGGCGACCTATGGATTCGGCTTTGTGTATGACCGTAATTTCGCCTATAAGGATTACTACGGTACGGCGTATAATCCTATAAGTCCCTGGAAGTGGGAAGGAATATTTTAGCAAAATCACTTAATTATGGTGGATAATATTGCTTTTTCCGCGGAAAAAACGCAAGAAACAAAGCCGTCCCTGCAGAGGCAGCAGTGGCGAGAGCTTGGCTTGCACAACTACGTAAAGATAACCATAATAGGGATTTTATTCTGCTTTCTGTTTCGCAATGAGATCGATATAATCGTCCGCAGATGGCTAACCGATGCAAGTTGGTCGCACGGTTTTCTCATACCTCTTTTTAGTTTGTACTTCATTAACCAGCATAAGAGCAAAATCATCAATCTGCAAACAAAGCCTAATTATCTTGGCTTGATCTTCTTGATTAGTATTATTCTTTTCTATTTCTTCAACGCAATCAGCCCATCAGGATATGCATACCTTCGTCCGCTTTCTATAATAGCTGCGCTTGGTGCGATAGTGTTGTTCTTGGGTGGATGGTCATTGGTTAAGTATACATGGTTGCCCGTTGCATTTCTGATTTTTGCTGTACCACTACCGAGGCGGTATTACGTCGGTCTGACTATGCCGATGCGATATCTTTCCGCTGCGGTTGCGACTGCTCTGCTTAACCTGTTCGGTGGGATCGAGGCCACCGTCAATGGTGTCGTGATAGACATTGTGTACAAAGGTCAGCATCTGGAGCCGGCTCTAAACGTAGCTGAGGCCTGCAGTGGTATGCGGCTGATGATGGCTTTTCTGGCTCTGGGCGTTGCTATGGCTTATCTGCATTATAGGCCTGTCTGGCAGCGAATCATTTTATTAGCTTCAACAGTACCGATAGCAGTGTTCTGCAATATAATCCGCGTTACCGTTACTGGATTCATCTATGTGCTCATACATCCCAAGTACACACAGGGGATTTACCATGATATGCTTGGATTGGCTATGCTGCCACTGGCTTTTGGATTGTACGGTTTTCTTGCTTGGTTTATGACGAGTCTATTTGTGGAGGAAACTGGTACGATTGTTGAAGACGTAATTGTGCGAAAGGCTCACGAGCGTGAGAGGTAGTAAGTTAGGTACAGTGCTATATTATGGACGTGAGATATTATAAAAAGATTTATTTGCAACCAGCTTTTGTAATGTGCGTGGCCGTCCTTGCACTGGCCGGCGGCAGTATGTCGGTTGCAATAAACAGCTTTGGAATGTATCTCAAAAAAGAGCCATTGCCGCTGAAGAATCCTCTGGACCTTTTAGACAAAGAAGGTCTGAAACCTTACTTAGTTGATCCGAATGGCAAACTGAAGATCGAAAATGAAGAGATACTTAAGGAAATGGGTACCGAAGACTACATTATGTGGGTGCTTGAAGATCCTCGTCTGCCATTAGATAGTCCGGTCCGCACATTCGTACTGTTTATTACTTACTATGAGCAGCCTGATAGGGTACCCCATGTTCCAGAGGAATGCTACACAGGCGGTGGTTATCAAAGGCTTGCAACCGATAGCGTGACGTTCGAGGTAGAGGGGCCTAATTTCCACAGAAGTATCCCCGGAAAATATCTGGTTTTCGGTAGTGCTAAACGCGAAATCTGGCGAAGTGGTGGCAAATTTCCTGTGCTGTATTTCTTCAGGGTAAACGGAGAGTATGCCGGCAGCAGAGACGACGCCCGGATGATTCTGAATAAGAACCTTTTCCGCAAACAGTCGTACTTTTGTAAGGTGGAATTAGCCTTTAACAGGGGATTAGCTACGCCTGAGAAAGAACAGGCATTTAAGGCCGGTGAAAATGTCTTGAGTGTGATTCTGCCCATTTTGGAAAAAGACCACTGGCCTGATTGGGAAAGGTAGTGGGTGATGAATATACCTGACCGCGTAAGTTTTGTGAAAGCACATCGCCTGGCAATCAATTTTGGATGCTGGAGCGGTCTTATGTCCTGATGATACCGGAATAACGAAAGGGTGGCGTTGATGGCAAGAA
>CAYSPM010000166.1:0-5231 GCA_964432925.1 uncultured Pirellulales bacterium
ACATGCCGCCTATGTCTATCGGCTCATCCCCGGCATTGTAGATCTCAATCCAGTCATCATACTCACCTTGTGGATCAGCTATAATGGTGTTGTTTGAGGCCATAATCTCATTGATGACCAGAGGAATACCTGCTTGCTGCCAGTTCCCAGCCAGTAGGGCAAAGTCAGCCATACTGATCTCCATATCGCTAGTTGAGTATGCTGGACTAGTCGGAGGAGCAATCAACCGCTGTTCAGGAAAAAACCACAGGTTCTGCGAGCCGACCTGATATTCGCCATTGAGGACACCAATCGGACACATAGCTTTAACAAGACTTGCTAACAAAATTAGAAGAAATGATGAGCTTTTTAAATATCTGAAGACATTCTTTATACTGCAGGTCGGGAGCTCTGGAAAGTAGTTCTGTCCCAAATCACCTCCAATATGCGTTCTTACTGCGGTTTGTGATACAAAAATCTTGTACATTTTCAACCTTCTCAATACAATGAATTGACACCTTTTTATAACATAAATGATGTGACTAAGTCAATACACTTCCGGTTAGAGACAATACCTCATCTTGAACTGGTTTATTCAAATAGACTCCTTTCCATTCACAAAATGACTTTTCCAAAGGGAAAATCACGGGAGAAGACAAAAAAATCAAGAAACGGTACGAAACGATTTAAGCTTCTCGACGATAAAAAATCTATTGTCAGAATCCACATTCCTACCTGAGGCATATCCACAGAGCAGCGCTGGGTTAGACATAACAAAAAATATCATCAACATCAAGGTCGGTACCGTATTCGGCTGACGCAACCATGAAGTAAGCAGGAAAATAATGTATTTTAAAACTACTTCAAACTCATAAAGGTGGTTTACAGAAAAGTCACGTGGTGAACTGACAGTTCTATGTCAATCTATCCTGCAAGATCAATTATTTTGGTGCTGCTCATCTTCTTCATCGCTCATGGCTGCTTTGCGAGTGACTCCTCTGCAGCTCTCACAATGACATACTCCCACAAGCCTTAAATGTGATGTGCCAGCAAGTCTCCTGGTCTCAATCAACCTTGCCCCTTTCGCCTTCATCTTGCGAAGTGCCATCTTAGCCTCGTTGTTGTCGTGTGTGCCCACAGCATCGATAATAACACTGACGTTTTTACCTCTCTGGAGCAACCCAAGTGCTGTTGCCTTGACAGCACCTTCAGCATCCGCACCTATAAGAATAAACTCATTGGCCCGCACCTCGCTGAGCAACCTGTCAATCCTCGGTTCGTCGAACGGGTCAACACAGCGTTTGTGGAGTACTATTTGCCTGTACCGTCGCAGCATATCTCTGGGCAAATCGGTGTTGCCGTCTGCTGCGAAAGAGATCCTATTATGCAACAGTGTATAACCTATCTTTTTCTGCCCATTCGTACCATCAATGCAGTAGTTGATCCCACCATTGTTATTGTCGTTGGGAAAGACATCACATGTCGATATGATTGGCACATTCTGATGTCTCGCCCAGGCTATTACTCGCCGGATGTGCGCTAAGACCCTCCTGTGATTTCTTATGCAGGCATGTCCCTCGGCCAAAAGAAAGTCTCTTTGGGTGTCTATATCTATCAGAACCTGCCTGCGTCTGGATCTGACCAATTGAAGAATCACTTTTCAGAATTCCTTTCCGGGCTTCTGCGATTCCGTCCTATAAAGAATACGCATCAGCCAACAGTAGGGTTCAGAGGTCTTATCGAATAGCTATGCCGTGTACTTTAGTGACGAAAATAAAAGCTCAAAAACACCTCCTTATTTTCCAAACTCCCAACTGTGAGTATAATGAACTTCTCAAATTTGCTTATTCTTCCTACAATAAGTATATTAAGAGGTGACTTAAGCAATGACTCGAGCGTTAAGAAAATATCCTTCGGTCGCTTTAAATCTCGAAGACCCGAACGGTAAAACTGAACTTCAACGCGTTTTCGGACGTTCTGGGCTTATTCACATTGAGATCGGTACGGGTAAAGCCACCTTTCTAATCGTGCAAGCTCAGAGACAACCTCACGTTAATTTTCTCGGCATCGAACGAGCTAACAAGTACTACCGCTATGCTGTCGACCGCATTGGTCGGTGGGGCCTGACAAATGTTCGTATGATACGTACTGATGCTGCCTCGTTCCTGGCCGACTTTGTACCGGACAACTGCATAGATTGCTTTCACATTTATTTCCCCGACCCATGGCCCAAAAGACGCCATCACAAGAGACGCTTTCTGTGCACTACGAACATAAAGCAGTTGCTTAGATGCCTAAAAACAGGAGGCACCATTAGAATTGCTACAGACTACGCTGATTATTTTCAGCAGATACGCAAACTGATTGACGATGAAAAAGATCGGCTTGAAGAAATCAAATTCATCCCAACAGCTTGTGCTCAGCCCGGTGAGCTGACCGGCACAAACTATGAACGCAAATACATAAAAGAGCGAAGACAAGTTCACACCGTTGCCGTAAGAAAAACACAGTGACATCCTGCCATATCTTCCTTAGTCCGCCATAGCAATCCCTCGTCATAAATCTTATCCTTATCAGGGAGCTACGATGCTCCCTTCCCATCCCAATCGGATGAAAAATATCCTTGACAGCGAGACAGAAAAGACGCATAATAAAATAGGTTGAGATGGAAACAGCGGAGTCATTCAGCAACACCGGAGACAAACACCTTATTACCTGCCTCTCAGGCAAATCTTAGCCGAGAGGTTGAGCGCACAGCATAAGCGCGGCGATATTAACATTTCTTGAAAGGACAAAAAATGAAAACGACAAAAATGTTAGCAATTTTGGCTTTGGCTTTGGGCCTGATGGTCTCCGTCGGGCAAACCACATTCGCAGGTTCGCTCTGTGGCTGGGGCGGGAACGAATTTGGTCAGGCCGACGTCCCAACCGGCAACGGCTTTCTGGCCATAGCCGCTGGCTATAGTCACAGCTTGGCCCTGAAATCAGATGGCTCAATCGTCGGCTGGGGAGACAACGCTTATGGCCAGATCGATCCACCGGACGGTAATGACTTTGTGGCCATAGCGGCCGGGACTTGGCACAGCCTTGCCCTGAAATCCGACGGCTCAATCGTCGGATGGGGATACAACAGTTTCGGTCAGGCAACTCCGCCTGCAGGTAACGACTTCGTGGACATAGCGGCTGGGGCTTGGCACAGCTTGGCCCTGAAATCCGATGGTTCAATCGCTGGCTGGGGAAACAATAATTATGGTCAGGCGACTCCACCTGCGGGCAACGACTTTGTAGCCATTGCCGCGGACTATGACTACAGCTTGGCCCTGAAGTTAGATGGTTCAATTGTCGGCTGGGGAAAAGACAATCACGGTCAGGCCACTCCACCTGCAGGTTACGACTTTGTGGCCATAACGGCCGGGGGTTCACACAGCTTAGCCATAAAATCCGATGGGTCGATCGTCGGCTGGGGAGACGACGGTTTCGGTCAGGCCACTCCGCCTGCAGGTAACGACTTTGTGGCTATCGCAGCGGGGGGTAACCACAGCTTGGCCCTGAAGGCTGATGGGTCAATCGTCGGATGGGGAAACGATAATCAGGGTGCGGCCACTCCGCCTGCAGGTAACGATTTTGTGGTCATAGCCGCGTGCAGATACCACTGTCTCGCAATCGAAGCTGTCAGCGACGCCCGGAATTCACTGAATGCAGCAGATGGTTCGCCAACTAATGCAGTATATGTAGATGACGACGGGTACGTCGGCATCGGGACGACAGTGCCCATATACGAACTCGATGTTGAGGGCGATATTCACGGTAGTGGTGCAATTGGCGCTGGGCAAGGCACCCTCTGGATAAACTCTTTAACTGATGCTATTACCTCAACATCCGGCGAAATCTATCTTGGGCGTCATCCTCCTGGAGATTTTAGCGATGTCAAAGTCGGCATTGGAACGAACGGGCCACTCACACCTCTCGATGTCATGAGAGATAGTCCCGCCAACGAAGCCGTTGCTATGTTTAGAAACATCAATCGTGACCCAGCTTCGGAAGTCTCGATCGACTTAGTAGCTGGTAGTGCCTGGCCGAACGCTTGGAGGTTAAGAGGGACACGCAGCGGTTTACAAATCGAAAATATCACCAGAGTTCCACCAGCGGTAAATGTACTTCATAATGGCGACGTGGGCATCGGGACGGAGAGTCCAGGGGCAAAGCTGGAAGTGAATGGTCAAATTAAGATTACTGGTGGCTCACCGGGAGCAGGCAAAGTTCTCACATCCGATGCCACCGGTCTTGCCAGCTGGAAAACTGTCGCTGGCGCTGCTGATGCCGATTGGGGGTTCAGTGCGCCTCCGGGCAGTATATATTCACTGGCTCCTGGCAATGTCGGCATCGGGACGACGAGCCCTCAGAATAAATTAGAAGTCAATGGATATACCGTTGTCGGTTCAAATAGCAAGGGCGTCAGAATGCGAACAGATGGCGTGCTCGTCGATATTGAGTCCTTAGGGACAGATCTCGCCATAAACTATCAAAATGGCCGAAACACAGTAATGAATGTAGTTACCGGCAATGTCGGCATCGGGACGACAAGTCCGAGAGAAAAGTTGGAGGTGCAGGGTTACAATCCTCGAATATTTATAGATGCTACGTCAAGTAACCCAGAATTGAATCTGCGAGCATCTGGCAAAACAGAATGGGCAATGTATCAAGATGCATGGACAGGAGACTTGAGGTTCTACCAAGCAGGAAACAAGATAAGCTTTCAAAACGGCACCGGCAAGGTCGGCATCGGAACAACTGCCCCCACTGAGAAACTGGATGTTGATGGAACAGCGAGGTTGAGAGGTATAAGCGCCGCCGGCGGTGCGGCGACAACGGTTGTGGCAGATTATAATGGTAAATTGTGGAGAGCAGGCATAAGTAGCAGGAGATATAAGACCAGTATACAAAACCTTGAAAGTGACCCAGGTAGGGTTTTGGAGCTAAGGCCTGTAAGATTTCAATGGAAAACAACCGGCCAGCAAGATATAGGGCTAATAGCAGAAGAAGTAGAGGCAATTGCGAAGGATCTGGTGATATATGACCAGGAGGGAAGGCCGGATGCAGTAAAGTACGATAAAGTTGCTGTGTATTTGCTATCGGTAGTGAAGGCACAACAGCATAGAATTGATACGCTGGAAGCTGCTGAAGCTGAAAATGAATCTCTGATGCAACGAATTGAGGCTTTGGAGCAAATGGTCCGACAGCAGAATGTTATA
>CAYSPM010000167.1:0-5076 GCA_964432925.1 uncultured Pirellulales bacterium
CGATCAATTTCCATTGTTCATTCGTCAAGTCACTTGGATAAGTCCTTTTGTCCATATATCAGTTGTCGGACAAAAGACCACTTTTCATACACTTTCTTAGAATTCCATTTCATAGACAGCAACCATTACCCCGGTTCGAATAACTCCATGAGCACAGTGGACTAAGAGAGGAGTCTTGTTCGGCTCTTTAAACAAACTCAGCCATTTAGTGATTTGCTCTTCAGAAGGTGGAGTATTTCCAACCATAGGTAAATACACAAGCTCTACCCCATTCCTCTCACAGATCTGTTGCTCTTTAAGGTAGTTGTTGTTTTGAAGGGATGCACTCTCTGAAGGAAGGCAAAGGTTGACAAGCGTCTTAATGCCGTACTTTTTAATTACTTTATCCATGTCGTGACGTTTCAGCCAACCGCTACGATACAGAACGTTTGGTGTGACAGTGAGGAAGTGATACGGACGGCTCTGTTGGTACCAGACTATCCCAACCGCAACAGCAGTTAGAAGAACAATTGATAACTTTAGGGATCGATAAGTCTTGTGTTTACTGAATGTTGGATCGCCTGAATTTATAATTTGTCTGCATCCTATAAAAATTAACACTTACTATTGGGACCCCGCTGCCTCGACCCTGCTCAGGATGGGCTTGTGGGAAATCTTGGCATACTTTACACTTTGGTATTATATATACTTAGGATGAATATCATACTTTTTTAATTTATAGCCCAGGATGCGTTCTGTGATGCCGAGATCTTGGGCGGTTTTGCGCTGCTGGCCGCCACACTTTTTAAGAGCGTCGACGATAAGCTCCTTTTCCATGTTTGCGATAATCTCTGCCATCGACCGTTTCGCTACCGGCTCAGTGTTTTTAATCATTTGCAGTGACGGCGGCAAATGTTCGGAGCGAATGACATCCCCATCGCATAATAGAACGGCTCTTTCGATACAATTCTCTAATTCTCTTATATTGCCCGGCCAATGGTATCTCGTTAGCATTTCTATGGCGGGCGTCGAGATTCTGGATATATCTTTGTTGTTTTCAACGGCAATCTTCTCCAGAAAATAGTCGGCTAAGAGCATTATGTCGTCCTTACGCTCCCTCAACGGTGGCAGGTAAATTGGAAAAACGTTTATTCGATAGTACAAGTCCTCGCGAAAGTGACCCTCTTGTATAAGTTCTTCGAGGTTTTTGTGGGTAGCAACAACTATTCTAACATTTGTCTTTACAGTTTCAAGCCCTCCTACTCTCTCAAATTCTCTAAACTGTATGATCCGTAGAAGCTTGATTTGTAGATTGAGCGGAAAGTCCCCGATTTCATCAAGAAAAATGGTTCCGCCGTGCGCCATCTCAAACCGACCCAATTTTCGCTCTACAGCACCGGTAAAGGCCCCCTTTTCATGCCCAAAAAGCTCGCTCTCCAGCAGGGTTTCCGGCAAAGCTGTGCAATTGACCTTCACAAAGGGCTTATCTTTTCTAAGGCTGTTGTAATGAATCGCATGGGCAACCAAGTCCTTGCCAGTGCCGCTTTCGCCTCGAATGAGAACTGTTGCATTGCTGTCGGCAACCTGTTCGATAAGCCGGTAGACTTCACGTATCGCATTACTGCTTCCGACCATGTTGTGCACATCAAATCGGCTTTTTAACTCTCCACGAAGACGCACATTCTCATCGCGTAGGCGCTTGCGTTCGGATTCCACGAGTTTATTCAACTTCACAGCTTGAGCAACCATGGTTGAAATGATGTTTAGAAGCCTGACATCGGCTTCGGAATCACCGCTCTTGGTAGCTTGTCTATCGACGCTCAACGTGCCAATAGTCTTGCCCTCGAGTTTGATTGGAACACAGAAAAAAGCTATCTTTCTAGCGGTCAGTCGTTGTCTGGACTTGGTTTTGTGTACAAACCGCGGGTCTTTGGATATATCTGGTACAATGATTTCTTTACCGCTTTGCACTACAAGTCCGGTTATGCCTTCGCCTATCTGATAACTACCCAGACTTTCAGACTTTTTACTCAATCCATGGGCGACTTTGATATTGATCCTTTCAGTATCTGGGTCCAGCAGTGTGATGGTCCCACGACGAAGTTTTAGGTAGGTATCAAGTGACTTGAGCATAGATTTAAGCGTTTCTTCCAAGTCAAGCGACTCAGCAAACGCCTCTGATATATCACTTAGAAGTCGCACTTCTGTCGCAGGTTTCGTCTTCATTTTTGCTCCCCTTTATCAAGACTGCTCAAATAGTAACAAAATTGTAGATTTTCTTCAAGCATTTACAATTTTGTCGCTATAAGGCCAGGAGCTAATACATATTCATGCTTTTGAATTGGAAAATGGCAAGCCGTGATTATATGCTTTTATGCTGCGTAGTCTGCCCTTGACGGAACTTAGAATTACGGTTCTAAGTATTTGGGGAGTCAGCGTAGCTCCCACGTGGCCTAAGCCATTTGATGCCAGAGAAAGGGGGTTATTTCATGCCAGCGTGGGCAAGTACAGGTCTGAAGGGATTGGATACGGTACTAAACCTGCAAAAAGGCGACAACGTCGTCTGGCAGGTGGATAACGTCGAAGATTTTCGCACCTTTGTCGAGCCATTTGTTGAACAAGCACGGCACGATAGCCGCAGGGTTGCATACATGAGGTTCGCTGACCACGAACCTCTTGTTCAAGAACAACCCGGCGTCAAAATTTACAACCTGGATGCAAATACCGGCTTTGAGACGTTTTCCACGCAGGTACATGACATAATCACCAGAGAAGGCAAAGAAGTTTTTTATGTCTTTGATAGCCTGTCGGATTTGCTGAGCGCCTGGGCTACCGATTTGATGATCGGAAATTTTTTCATGATTACCTGCCCTTACTTGTTTGAACTTGACACGATTGCATACTTCGCATTGTTGCGAAATGCCCATTCCTTTAAGACCGTGGCACGTGTCCGTGACACAACACAGCTCTTGCTGGACTTATATAATCTTGACGGGAACTTTTACATGCATCCATTGAAGGTTTGGAATCGTTACTCACCTACGATGTTCCTGCCGCATCGCCAACAAGCCGAGGAGTTTGTCCCGATCACCAACAGCGTTGATGCTTCCAAACTTATCTCGTATATCTCCGAGAAAGGTCTGGAATCATCCCAAAGAACTCTGGACTACTGGGACCGCCTCTTTCTACGGGCTCAGGAGTTATCAGAAATCACATCTGCCTCAGTCCAGGATAAGCAGCAAACTGTCGAGCGGTTATGCAGGATAATGATAGCCAGGGAAGAAAGGATATTACAGCTCGCACAAAAACACTTCTCACTTGAAGATCTGCTCAACATCAAAAACAGGTTAATCGGAACTGGATTCATCGGCGGAAAAGCTGTCGGAATGCTGCTTGCCAACAGCATTATCTCAAAAGACGAGTCACTCGATTTGAAAAGTGATTTGGAACCTCATGATTCATTCTACGTAGGCTCGGATGTATTTTACACCTACATCGTTGAAAATGGTTGGTGGAAATTGCGGATGGAGCAAAAAACAAAGGATGGCTATTTCAAGGTGGCTTCTGAACTGAAAGAAAAGATGCTAACCGGCAGGTTTCCCGACCAGATTCGCGAGCAGTTCCAGGAAATGATAGAGTACTTTGGCCAGTCACCGATAATTGTTCGTTCCAGCAGTTTACTGGAAGACGCCTTTGGAAACGCCTTTGCGGGCAAATATGAGAGTGTCTTTTGCGTTAATCAGGGCAGCCCTGAGCAGCGATACGCACAATTTGAGAACACCGTCCGAAAGGTATACGCCAGCACCATGAACGAAGATGCGTTGACCTATCGACTGCAAAGAGGGCTGGATCGCCAGGATGAACAGATGGCTCTTCTTACTCAGCGTGTTTCAGGCTCGAACCGAAGCAACTACTTTTTTCCAGACCTCGCTGGTGTGGGCATCTCTCAGAACATCTTTGCCTGGAATTCTGAACTTGATCCTAAAGCTGGGATGCTGCGACTGGTATTCGGTCTGGGCACACGCGCCGTTAACCGTGTTGATGACGACTACCCACGTATAATAGCCCTTGATGCGCCGCTATCGAGGCCACTTGCAGGAATGGATGATGTCAGAAAGTTCTCCCAAAACTATGCTGACTTGCTGGACATCAAAGACAACACACTGAGAACTGTACCATTGCAGGAACTACTGCGGCAAGAAGATCTAAAACTGGACCTGAGTCTAATCGCCGTACCTGATTCTGAGATGACCAGGAAAGTCCGCAAGCTTGCCCCTAAGGGGCGGGGAGGTGATGCTCGCGAATATTGGCTAATGACATTCGACAAGCTTTTAGCAGATACACCCTTCGTACAAACTATGCAAACAATACTGCAGAAGCTGCAAGAGAATTATAACTACCCCATAGACATCGAATTCACTGTCAACTTTACCGGAGATGGTCGGTTAATGGTAAACTTGCTCCAATGCAGGCCCCTTCAAACAAAGGGACATCAGGTGAAAGTACAAATGCCTCGTGACATTAAGCAGGACAGAATTCTGTTTAAATGTCGAGGTTACTTTATGGGCGGCAGTATTTCACAATACATAAAGAGAATCATATATGTTGAACCAAAAGCATATACGGATATGCCTCTTACGCAAAAATATGACATTGCAAGACTGACAGGAAAATTAAACAAGCAGATAATTGACCGTGATACGACGCCTACTATTTTACTTGGTCCAGGCAGGTGGGGAACAACAACGCCGAGTTTGGGCGTGCCTGTTAATTTTGCCGAAATCAACAACGTTACGGTGCTTGCAGAGATCGCCTACGAAGGCGGCAACTTGATGCCGGAACTATCTTATGGAACGCATTTCTTCCAGGACCTCGTGGAGAGCGACATCTTTTACATAGCCATATTTCCCCAGAAACAAGACGTGCTCTTTAACAAACAGTGGTTTTCAAATATGCCCAATTCGCTGACCGAGCTTGCTCCTGATAGCCAAAAATACAGCGGCGTTGTTAAAATGTACGATGTGGCGAACGAACAGATACAAATTATATGCGACGTTGTATCTCAGCAGGCCATCTGCTTTTTTACATAAAAAAGCC
>CAYSPM010000168.1:0-4973 GCA_964432925.1 uncultured Pirellulales bacterium
AAAGGACAGGATGTAGCCGATTCGGTAGTCTTTTTGTGCAGCGATAGGGCACGCACCATCACAGGTCAGGTAGTTGTCCCTGATTCCGGCCAGGTAATGGTCAGATAGTCTCGACGCGCCTGAAGCATATCTCGTATATCGTATCACACTTCATGCTTCATTGTTTCTGCATTCCAAGGTTCTCAGCTAAAAAAGTGAGCACATCCGCATCTTCCTCGATCTTCATAGTTGTGGGTTTGCCTGAGCCGTGTCCGGCACGTGTCTCAATACGAATAAGGACGGGACTGTCTCCTGTATGGACGTGCTGAAGCCGGGCAGCAAACTTAAATGAATGGCCTGGTACGACACGATCGTCGGTGTCCGCAGTGACGATTAGGGTAGCTGGATAATGCGTTCCAGCTTTTAGATTGTGATAAGGCGAGTAATCCCTTATATATTCAAACATCTCTCTGCTATCCTTGGCTGAGCCAAAGTCGTCCACCCAGAACCGCCCGGCAGTAAACTCATCGAAGCGCAGCATATCCATCACACCTACGACAGGAACGGCAGCGGCAAATAGTTCCGGTCGTTGTGTCATGCAAGCCCCTACTAATAATCCGCCATTGGACCCGCCCAGAATGGCGAGCTTGTCAGATGTTGTATACTTGTTATTAATGAGGTATTCAGCAGCAGCAATGAAATCGTCAAATACATTCTGCTTTTTATTCTTCTTGCCTGCTTCGTGCCACTGCTGACCATACTCGCCCCCGCCGCGAAGATTAGCAACGGAGTAAATTCCCCCCATCTCCATCCATGCCAGACGTGAGACTGAAAAATAGGGACGGATCGAGATGTTGAAGCCGCCGTATCCGTATAGAAGTGTGGGATTGGAGCCATCGCAGGTGACGCTTTTTTTGTGACTAATGAACATTGGCACACGAGTGCCGTCTTTGGATTGATAGAACACCTGCTCGGTAACATACAAATCGGGATCAAAGTCAACTTTTGACCGCTCTAATAATGTGGACTGCCCCGTGATTAAATCGTGCCGGTAAATTGATGGAGGGATAGCAAAAGACTCGAAGCGGTAGAAGGTCTCGGTATCCGTGCGTTTGCCGCTAAATCCGCTTGCTGTACCAAGACCTGGAAGTTCGACGTCGCGAATGTATCGACCATCCATCGTATAGAGCTTGACCTGTGTCGCGACATCCTTCAAGTATCTACATACGAACAGGTTATTAACTAAGCTAACTGTTTGGAGCGTATCCTGGACTTCAGGGATAACCTCTTTCCAAAACTTACGCTGAGGCTTTCGTATATCGATAGCAATCACTCGTCCCTTGGGTGCCTGCAAGTTGGTTTGAAAGTAGAATACCGGCCCATCATTATCAATGAAGCTATATTCGTTCTCAAATTTGTCAATCAGATCGACTGGCATAGCATAAGGACGATGCAAGTCTTTATACATCACCCGATATTTCTCATCCGTACCCACCCAGATCGTGATAATCAAGTAACGACCATCATCAGTGGCCTTCACATCATAGCCCCATTCGGGATGATCCGGCCGGTAGCAGACCACAACGTCATCAGCCTGCTCAGCGCCTAATCGATGGTACATCACCTTCATTTTTTTGTTCAAAGATTGAAATTGCTGGTTGGGATCCGGATCAGGGTACTTGGCGTAAAAGAAACCGGTGGACTCAGGTTCCCAGGCAATGTTTGTGAACTTTAGATAATTCAAAATATCCGGCAGGTCGTTGCCTGTTACAATATCCCGCACCTTCCACTTGCGCCAGTCCGAACCTGCATCCTGAACCGCATAGGCGACGAATTTGCTATCTTCGCTAAAGGACATGCCCCCTAACGCGATAGTCCCATCCTCGGACCATTCGTTAGGATTCAAAAGAATCCGACGCAGTCCTTGTAGGGAATCCATGACGTAGATCACATAGTGGTTCTGAAGACCATCATTCTTGGCGATGTAGTACCGTCCGCCAGCCTTAAAGGGCGTACCAAACCGCTCGTAGTCCCAAAGCTCAGTAAGACGTTTCTTGAACTTCTCATACGCTGGCAACGAGCGCAGATACCCAAAAGTCACCTTGTTCTGCGCCTGAACCCATTGTCGAACGCGCTGTGACTGGCGCACATCCTCTTCCAGCCACCGATAAGGATCCACCACTTCAATGCCGTGGTATGTATCCACGTGATCGATGCGTTCTGTCTTCGGATATTCAAAATCCTTAGCACAAGCAGCACAGAGGGCCCAGCCCACCATGTATGCCACTGTCACGATTTGTAATAGTTTTTTGCTCATTTGTTCCTCACCTGCCAAAGAAATATTTAGAGTCAGTAATTTTTAGCGTTTACGTCAACATTGAGGGCCTTATCTGCAAATTGGCAGATGCCATTGCAGGACTGGTTATCCTTACGTTCGTAAGATATATCCGCAATAAAAAAAGCCGCAAAGACTATCAGCAGAACAGCTCGAAATAATTGGTTTTTTGAGCTTTCTCTATTTACAAATAGCCCTTTGAATTAGCTGTATTAATAAACCTCTGGATTATTAAAATAACCGCTCGGGCACCATCCTTCAAGGATCAGTTTGGGTGAAAAATGACGAAATCCTCAGGGCACAGTTGTTTGGCTGGGCTCAATGTGGTATAGTACTAACCTTTATTCAAGTTGCAGGAGTGATATGTGCTAACAATGTGACCTAAATAAGCCTCTGGCTTATAAAAAGAGGAGATTGGCGGCGTGAATTTTAACCTCGATGACACCCGAAAGAAGCCTATCCAAAAGCTCAAAGAACTCATAAACGGTGGTGTTATTACTCTGGATAATGCCATTGATTGGCTGCGAACTATATATGAGATTCGGTTTTTTGAAGAGAAAGTTTTTGAGCTTTTAGGCCAGAATATAATCAAAGGTGCATCGCATCTTTATGCAGGTGAAGAGGCTATAGCGGTCGGGGCTATTGCTGCCATCCAACGCGGCGATGTAATCGGCTCGACACACCGTGGCCACGGTCACTGCGGAGCCATCGGCAACAAATATGCAGATACAAAAGAAGACCGACAAAATCATTGGAATCAGATGATGGCTGAGCTTATGGGCAAAGAGACCGGCTACTGCAAAGGTAGGGGTGGCTCGATGCACATAGCCGAAGTAGAGAAGCAAAACAACCTTGGCTCAACGGGCATTGTGGGTGGTAATCAGCCGCCAGCCGTTGGGGCAGCTTTTGCCGAAAAATATAAGAATACCGGCAGAGTAGTCCTGTCATTTTTTGGAGATGGCTCCACAAACTGCGGCAGCTTTCATGAGTCGATGAACATGGCATCAACCCTGAAAGTACCGCTGGTAGCAATAGTGGAGAACAACCTTTATGGAATGAGTGTGCCCTTTTCGGGCAGTCAAGTGGATGGGGCCACAAGGGCAAGTAACATCAAGGACATTGCACAACGCGCCGCTGCGTATGATGTGCCAGCTATGATTGTGGATGGTCAGGATGCGCTTGCTGTTTTCCTGGCGGTTCGCAAAGCAGTGGAGCGTGCGAGAAAAGAATCTCTAATGACGATAATCGAAGCCAAAACCTATCGCTGGTATGGACACAGCAGAAGTGACCCGCGAGCGTATCGGACCAAGCAGGAGGAAAAGGCCTGGCATGAGCGTGACCCAATCACCGTCCTTCGTGGCAAGTTACTCAACGAAAAGCTCTGCGCACAGGAAGAGCTGGATAAAATAAAAGATAAAGCTTTTACGACGATCGAGACAGCTACGAAATTCGGATTGGATAGCCCTTGGCCAAATACCGCTGATTTATGCAAGGATGTATACGTGCAGGAAAGTTACCCTGCTGAGCTTATTGAATCCGACAGGGCCATGTCACGCAAGGTGATGGAGGCGACGGCAGCATTCGAGTCTGCTCTGGCATCGTCAAAGGCCAAGACAAAAAAAGAGGCTGCAGAACAGGCAAGAGCCCAGATAAAGTCCAAATTCGGTATGGATGTTTTGAGTATCGCTCAAGCGGTCTCTGCCGCTCAGGCTGAAGAGCTGCGAAGAGACACTAGTGTTATCGTCATTGGCGAAGATGTTGGCTTGTACGGCGGCGCATATCAGGCTACACGTGGACTCTTAGCTGAGTTCGGAACAGAGCGAGTAATTGATACGGCAATATCAGAAGCAGCGATTGCAGGTGCGGCTATTGGTGCTGCACTTCGAGGCCTTCGGCCGGTGGCGGAGATTATGTATGTTGATTTTGTTACAATAGCAATGGATCAGCTTGTTCACGTCGGGGCATATAACCGTTATATGTTCGGCGGTAAAGCCAAAGTACCGATGGTCCTGCGAACCGAGGGCGGCGTTGGAAGATGCATTGCCGCACATCATTCGGAGTCACTTGAGGCGTGGCTTATGCATCCGCCGGGACTTTATGTTGTGATGCCATCCACGCCGTATGATGCGAAAGGCTTGCTCAAAGCCGCCATTCGCAGTGATAATCCTGTGGTTTTCATTGAGCACAAAGCTACGTATGGTCAGCAGGGACCGGTACCGGAGGGTGATTATATTATTCCGCTTGGCATAGCAGATATCAAAAAACAGGGCGAGGACGCAACTATTGTCAGCTACAGCAGGATGGCGATGCGGTCGTTGGAGGCAGCGAAGGTGCTCGCTGAGCAACATGGAATCAACACCGAGGTAATCGATGTGCGGACGCTAAAGCCTCTCGACATCAAGACAATAGCGGAATCTGTCCGCAAGACAGGCCGACTAATAACAGTCAGCGAAGGTTTCTGTACCTGTGGGGCCGGCAGGGAGATAACATGTAAGCTCATGGAGTATCAGTTCGAGGATTGCTCAGGGGGGTTTGATTATCTTGATGCGGCTCCTGTGAATCTGGCTGCGGCGGATGTGCCGCCACCTATGAGTGAGCCATTAGAAAATGCGAGTATACCAAGCGTAGAGGAGATTGTTGAAGCTGTACGAAGAACGAT
>CAYSPM010000169.1:0-4919 GCA_964432925.1 uncultured Pirellulales bacterium
CCAGGTATGGACATCATTACGTCCAAGCGGAATGGAGGACTGCCCATCTGGTAGAAATAGCCCTCTTGGGTGAAATCGGACGGAGCCAGACCCTTAAGGGGTGCACCAAACTCCTTCAGCGCCGTATAAACCGCCTTTGAGTTCTCCTTATCGGTGGAGATCCATAGATCCAGGTCTTTTGTGAAACGTGGCTCGGTGTACTTCATTATCGCATAACCACCGACCACGAGATAGCGGACCTTATGCTTTTCCAAAAGACTCAACAGTTCTCTGAAGTCTGGGCTTGTCAACATGTCCGTGCCTGATCATCAAGTAATCCAATATCATCCCGAGTGCTGCGTTGAAAATGGCTTGATCTCCTTGCCGCTGCCAGAACTCGACGTCGAAGCGGCTTCCGTCATCGCCAATCCGTCCGTATGATTCTTTAATTTCTCGCATAAGAGTCCATAAACATCTGATTCTCCTTCGCTTACAGTAAAGATCATAGCATGTCATGTCGAGCAAGTCAATAAGGTCGACGAAAAGTCCGTCGCTCGTGGCTCGTTTCTCGTATCTCGCCTGTCCTGAGCGAGGAATCACGCTCGCTATGGCTTTTTAATCAATGAGGTTTCGAATGGTCTCGAGGTCGATCTGTTCAAGGGAATCACAAACTATATCTGCTTTAGAAAGCCTCCCTGCGGTTGTTGAATTCGTAACAGCAATACACTTAGCTCCCGCAGCCTTGGCGGCCTGAACACCGCTTGGAGCATCTTCAAATACCACGCAATTTGCAGGCTTAATACCCATACGACTTGCAGCAACGAGAAAAAGCTCCGGGTCGGGCTTTTTTCTTGTGATTTCGCTGCCGGTGACATAAACCATCTTTTGGTAGGGGACTTTTGCAGATTCAAGAATAGCACGAGATAGTTCAAGCGACGCAGATGTGGCAATGGCTAAACGAAAATCCTGCCGCTGCAAAGCCCCGTTTATCAATTCCAGCACACCCGGAAAGGCAGGCAGCGGCTCTTCTTGAATTGCCTTTATCAGATACTGTTCACGTAACTGAGAAGCGGCTTTGATTTGTTCATCAGTCAGTTTCATAGTGTGGACTTCAGCCGCCGCCTGGACATATCGTTCAGCTCCTTTACCGATACCGGCCTCAAAATCCTCCGGCTTGACACCTTTTAAGCCGAACATATCCTCGAAGACCCTTATGGTAATCCTTGCATTAACCGGCTCGGTGTCGGCAATCACACCATCAACATCGAATATTATGCCATATAATCGACTCATATCAAAATCGCACGTCGAACACCAACACAAAACGTCATTGCGAGGAGGCCAAAGGCCGACGAAGCAATCTCGACCATCCGAAGGTAGGAGATTGCCGCGCCCTCACTTTGTTCGGGCTCGCAATGACATCTACTTTTTGCATTTTAATATGTGATTTTGATTTTTACATTCTTATTTTTGACATTTTTCCGCCGCGTTTTTCTCTCTCGCGCATTTATAATTGTGATGATAGCTGATACCTGCAAAATCAGGAGACTTGATGCTGTGGATGCTGCCGATGAGAGGCTTGAATACAACGACTTAGTTATTCAAGCGAAGACAAGTTATAACGCCTTTGCTTTGCTCTATCGTCGACACTATGACGCCATCTTCAAGTACAGTGTTCACAGGCTTTTCGACAGGCACTTAGCTGAGGATATTACCTCGCAGGTTTTCCTTACAGTTGTTGAAAAGTTCCACAGCTTCGATGGCGAAAGCGAACAACAATTTCGCAACTGGCTGTACACAATCGCAACGAACGCTATCAACAGTCACTTGAGGAAATCAGCGCGTCGAGAAGGATTGCTGAAGGCCTTATTCGCCAGCCGGTCGAATATCGTAATTAGGCTTGAACACACCGAGCACAACAGCATTGCCGCTCTGAAACAAGCTATGCTCACTCTGAAACCGAGGTATCAAACTATCATCACACTGCGTTTTTTTGAGAACCTAAAATTAACTGAAATTGCCGACGTGCTCGGCTGTAGTCCTGGCACTATCCGCAGTCAACTATCGCGAGCACTTACAAGACTGAGGAAGAAATTAGCTGCCGCTGGGATTACTAACCTGGCAGGAGGTGACGAATCATGACAGACTACGAAAAACAATTCAGAAACTTCGCTGGTAGAATCGAATTCGACGATGCTGCGAACCACAAACACCGTGACAGACTCGAACAGAACCTCCTTGCCGCGTTGGCCAAGCAATCTCGGCAGAAACAACAACCCTTAAAGATTTGGAGAACGATCATGAATTCCAGAATTACAAAGCTAACCGCAGTAGCGGCCGTGCTGATTATCGTAGCCATCATTGGTTGGCTCTTTTCTATTCCCGAACCAAGCCGGCAGATAACATCGTTTACCCTCCTGGCCCAGGCCTCCGCTGCCGAGCAGAAGCTCTTCTACGGCACCGGCGGAATTACTCACATCGCCAACGAGATTATCCTGTATCCGGACTCCGCACACGATGCGGGCGAGCTTCTCGACGATCTGGAAGCGGATACCACACTGGACAAGAACCTGGCCTTTATCAAAAGCTGGTTGTCATATCGATGGATTCCTGTCTATTTACTCGGTGCAGAAGGACGGACGTATGAACACAAGCTTGAGCTTGCCGAACCCACAGACGACGCTGTCACCATATCTGATCTTGCCTGGTACGATTCCGCCACTGGCCGGTTCGCACGTGTGCTTAAGACAGGTGACCGGATCCTTTGTGCAAACGCATACGACGGCGAGTTCGTCTACATGACTGCTAAAGGTGCAGACGGTTCGCTCCGGATAGATCAAGAAGCAGTGAGCAGCGAATTTAAGGTACCCGACAATCCTGCTGATTTTCTGGGAATTGCCGCCGGAATCAAGGGAACTGTTCCCGGGAAACACTATCCGCCGATACAGGATGTCACGACCGAGACGCTTGAGGATGGAACGCCGGTGCGTACTTACAAGCTGGGCTTTACCGATCCGTGGGGAAAGGTCGAGACCTATTTCTTGTTTAAGGTCAGCACCGATGCCGACATCATCGATGAGATCGAATGTATCGTTGAGGGCAAAACAACGCGCATCCATCGGCGTCTGGTCGCCGAGACGGTGGACAGCACCGAGCTCTCGTGGAATCTGTCGGAACTTTCCGCGGACTTAATGGATAAAGCAAGTATTAAAGTTGACGCCGGCAAAGCAGCACATGCCGTAACTATCCAACAAATGGCCGAGCGAGCCATTTCTGATGTCTATATCTTTTCGAAAGATCCTTCATGGACTATTGAGAGAACGATTTTCGATTTGCCTGATGAGACCAGCGCACCGGCCCGATTTTTCGCAGCTACGTATCGTGCAAAAGACGGCCGTGACATAGTGCTGAGCCAGGGTGAGTCTTTCAACAGATACTTTACGGCTGTCTTTGGGAAAGTTCAGGAGCGTGGAAAGCAAGTGCCATGGAAGTACGAATTAGAGAATGGATTTAAAGTAATGCACCAGAATGATAAGAAAACCGAAATGTGGTGGACCGAGTTTGCGCTCAAGAGTTCAGGTTTTGAGCCAAGCGCCAACCGTGTCGGATATATCCTCATGTCACCTGCTAATACCTTTATGGTCCTTGCTATCAATGGCCCAATCAGCGAGCAGGAACTGCAAAGCTTAGTCGACAGCCTGATTCCTGCGGACGAGTATGTGACAAGCCCAACGCAACCTTGACGCCAACCGCATCAAGCTTATTGCAACTGTAAGGCCGAGCTTTTCTGCTCGGCCTTTTTATTTTGGCAGAAAAATACAATTCTCGTTAGACTAAAATACGCGATTAATTCGTAGTATTAGTGACGAACGATCGTTCTAACAATCAGCTAAACGGGTTTAGATGAAAGACAGGTTACTTATTTGGAGGTTTAAGTGCGGCAGCAGTGATGCTCTGTGCCGTATTTACGAAAAGTACGAGGATTATATGCTGACATTAGCGGTGAGTCTTCTAAATGATATTGGTACTGCTGAGGATGTTGTACATGACGTTTTTGTCTCCTTCGCACAATCTGCGGAAAAGCTTAGGCTGAATGGCAATCTCAAAGGCTACTTGACCACTTGTGTGGCTAATCTTGCACGTGACAGAATTCGAGCAAAACGCCGACAGGCTATAGGATTGGATAAAGCAGAACCTACTATCTTAGACTTAAACAATCCGCTTCATTCGCTTATTGGCGATGAGCAGCTAAAACGATTGAGTGATGCAATGGCACAGCTTCCTTATGAGCAGCGGGAAGTGATAACTTTGCATCTGCAAGGCGAGATAACATTTAAGGCAATAGCCAAGTCACAAAATATCTCGATTAATACGATCCAAAGCCGGTACCGCTATGGATTGGATAAACTTCGGTCGCTTTTAGACAGCGAGGTGGAAAAATGAGACCGACACAAAATTTAGAGGA
Source organism: uncultured Pirellulales bacterium (assembly GCA_964432925.1). GTDB lineage: Bacteria > Planctomycetota > Phycisphaerae > Sedimentisphaerales > Anaerobacaceae > CAYNTC01. The sequence continues at coordinate 4,445 of CAYSPM010000169.1, forward strand.
GTTAATTAAAAGACTACATTTTAAGGCCGGTGCCGATTTGCACGAGAGGAGCATCAGCGATGCTCTACAAGCACAGGCAAAATCGAAGGAAATAAAATCAGATTCGGTTGGGTCAATTACTTGGGGGATAATTTTAAAAAGTCCCATTATAAAAATTGCCCTTGCATCGTTGATAATTCTGGCAGTCAGTTTTTTTGTCTATAATTCGAGTCCGGTTGAAAAAGTTGATACCGTTAATGCGACCAAAGTTACAGAATCTCCGGCTGAGCTGTTAACAGTGGCGTCACTCAATATGGCATATCGTCGCGGCGGGATAAAAGCGATAGAAAAACAATGCGAAGAGGCTGTTGAAAAGCTGGGGCCGCAGCCGGCTAAAATAACGGCTAAAGAATTGTTCGCAGAATTCAATGGCACCTAAAACAGAAAGGAACACTATTATGAAATCTAACCGCAATAACAATTTAATTATGACTAT
>CAYSPM010000170.1:0-4901 GCA_964432925.1 uncultured Pirellulales bacterium
GCCGAGCAAATACAAACCTCCGACGAAGTGGGGGTGAAGTTGACTTATATGAGCAAGGATGGTGAAGAAGGATACCCAGGCAACCTGGCCTGTGTTGTCACATACACCCTGAACAATGATAATGAGCTAAAGATAAACTACGAAGCTATAACGGACAAGCCAACCGTTGTTAATCTGACTAATCACACATATTGGAACCTTGCAGGACAGGGCAGCGGTGACATTCTTAGCCATGAGCTCATGATCAACGCGGATAAATATACCGTTGTTGACGAGGGTTTAATACCGACCGGCGAAAACAGAAGTGTTAAAGATTCACCGATGGATTTCACAGAGCCTATGCCGATCGGTTCTCGGATTGACCAGGTTCCAGGTGGCTATGACCACAACTACGTCTTAAACAGGACTGGCACAGGGCTTTCTCTTTGTGCGCGTGTATACGAGCCTACGAGCGGTCGAGTTTTGGAAATACACACCGTCGAGCCAGGCGTACAATTTTATTCGGGCAACTTCCTCGACGGTACGATAAAGGGTAAAGCCGGCAAGGTTTACAATAAGCACTATGGATTCTGCCTGGAGACTCAGCATTTCCCGGATTCACCGAATAAGCCCGAATTTCCTTCCGTTGTTCTTGAACCGGGCCAGAAATACCAGACAGTAACCGTGCACCGGTTCTACACGAAGTGAAAAAGGCGAAAATTAGCGTCGTGGATTTTGAGCCCTCTGGTTCTTTGCCTGACATTGTCTAATTTATGGTATTTCAGATAGCCTATAGCAGGTTATGTTTTGGCTTGCATGGGCCAAAAGCATGATAGGAGATATGCTTTAAAGGAGAGCATCTGGGGTGTTGAGTTCAAATAGGTGGTTTTTTTAGCTCACCGAATCCTCTATTCAGAAACAAGCGTAAATGCAGAATGACGGGATGGTACCGGGTGAAGTTTTTGTACCGACCGTTGAGGTTGCTGGGTTGCGCAAACGTTTCGCCGATGTGACCGCGGTCGACGGAATTTCGTTTAGCGTCCGTCGAGGTGAATTGTTCGGCTTTCTTGGGCCCAATGGTGCGGGCAAGACCACAACGATCAACATGCTCACCGGCCTGGCCCGGCCGGACGCCGGGACGATCCGAATCAGCGGTATTGACTGCAAGGATAATCCCAAAGCGGCCCAACACTTGATCGGTGTCGTCCCGGATGAAAGCAATCTTTATCCTGAATTGACGGGTTTTGAGAACTTGTGTTTCTGTGCGGCCCTCTATGGTATGGGTAAGGCCGAGCGCAAAGCGCGTGCCCGTGAGCTTCTGGATACATTCGATCTGGCCCAGGCGGCAAACCGAAAATTTGGCGGCTATTCCAGGGGCATGAAACGCAAGCTCACTATCGCCGCTGGAATCATCCACAGACCCGAAATACTGTTCCTGGACGAGCCTACCACAGGTATCGATGTGGCAGGTGCCAGACAGATTCGCCAGCTCATCGCTGACCTGCACCGGGCCGGAATAACTGTCTTTCTGACCACCCACTACATTGAGGAAGCTGAACGGCTCTGTGATCGCATCGCTTTCATCGTCTTCGGGCGCGTCATCCGGATCGATACGGTGGCTGAACTTATGCAGCCTACCCAGCAAAAGCACACGATGTTGCTTTTTCTCTCGGCTGCCCAGCCGGTCTTGTGTGAGGAGCTTTCTTCTGTATTTGGCCATCTGATTTTCGAATTCATTTCCAACGGGCAAATACGTGTCGAGTCTTTGGAGCCGATCAAGGTTGGCCCGCTGGTGCGATTTCTGGAGGATCGCGGTATTGAAGTGGCCGAAGCCCGAAGGGTGCGGCCTTCGTTAGAAGATGTCTTCGTCCGGATCACGGGTGTCGAGGCGGAAGCCATGTGGAAGGAAAAGGCCGGAGGTGGTGCATGAAAAAGTGGATTGCCTTTTGGAGCATCCTGGTCAAGGACATGCGGACCTACTACCTCAAGCCGCCCAATATCAGTTGGGGATTGATTTTTCCTATTGCTTGGATAGGTATGTTCTTAATCAAGTCTGGAAGAGGCCTGGAAAGCGTCTTATCTTTGCTTCCCGGTTTGGTGGCCTTTTCAATCCTGTTTGGGACCACCTCAATGTTGTCGGTGACAGTAACCTTTGAGAAGAAAAACCGTTCGTTCGAGCGCTTGCTGCTTGCCCCTATCCCGCTCGAGCTCTTGATGCTGGCAAAAACTGGCGGAGCCATTCTTTTTGGTGTGGCTAACGCATTCGTACCGGTTGCAATAGCTGCGCTTCTGGTCAATTTGTCTGGAGTGCTCTGGTGTCTTTTTTTCTCTGCTGTTGTTATGATCGCTGTGGCTTCGGCCTTTTTGGGTCTTTTCATCGCTGTTGCGGTTAGGGAGGTGTTCGAGGCCCAGACTTTCTCCAACTTTTTTCGTTTTCCCATGATTTTTCTGTGCGGCTTATTTTTCCCCATCGAGAAGCTGCCTGTGTTTCTGCGACCCTTATCTTACGTACTGCCTCTAACCTATGGCGTTGACGTTCTGCACGGGGCCGTTCACGCCGGCAATACCATGCCTTACGCTCTCGACTTGTCCATTCTCGCTGCGTTCTGCGCCGGCCTGTTTGCGTTAAGCCTGCGTAACATCAAGCGCAAATGGATTCTCTGACCCTTACCCGCATGACGTTCATCCTTTCTGCGGAATCCTCTTGATAAAGGGGCAAAGGCACAAAGAGGCAAAGTATAGTCATAGTAATGTGTGGAAAAAATAATCAATAATCAATCGCAGAAGCACACTTTCCGCAGGCTAAGAATCTGTTCTTTGCAGGTAAGATTCTTTGCTGCTATCGGAATAATAATCTTCACCCGACCCTCAGACGTGGCACAAAGTTGGTTCACTCAAGATAAACTTTATCATTCGGTTTGATTGCGGGGATCTGGTTCATATTTTCCCTGATGTCATCTTTGTATAGCGTGAAGCTTGGGGCGATTTCTATAATGCAATCTACCGAGCCGTCCGGTTTTTTGGGAATATTAATCCCTGCGGATTCGAGCCAGTCGGCTGCACGGGCGACCATCATCTGCCTCGTAGTCTCGACGCTATCGACGCCGGTGAGATTCTTTGTTGGGGCGAACTCCTGACTCCGGATTGTTTCCAGAATCATTGCCTTTGATGCCAGCGGCAGTGCATCGAACACGAATGTTTCGAGCTTCACTCCGTTTGGTTCGGTGGGCTTAATGAACCTGCCCTTCTGGTCAATATGGGGGATTACTTTAACGGCTCTGTGCAAGGGTAGCGCAAAACCATGAGCATTCAGCCTTTCTACAAAGCTCGTGCTAATGATGTGGATTGCAATGCTACCGAGCTTGAATACCAGTGAGCCATCGGGATTTCGCTTCTCAGCCAGATCGTCAGGAAGGTCGCTGTATTCAATGACAGTTACTTTACCGTCAACGAGACAGAAGTTTCCAACCTTTTCTTTTGGGCCTGTTTTTATGGCTGTCTTAGCTGACATCTCGGCATTATCAAGGGCATGCAACCCAATGAATAACGGATCGAAAATGTTAATCAGAGCATTATCAATTTGCCAGTAACTTATGAATTCGACCCCTCGCTTTTGCATATCCTCAAGGGCACCGCTTCGGTAAAGTGCTTTTAGACTTCCTCCATGGCCATCAGGGGATCGGCTGATAGCGGCTTTGTCAGCCAATAAGATTTTTCCATCGAGATCAAAGTTCGGCAGACTACCCTGCTGGAATATGAATACGTTCTTAGGATCCAAGCCATAGTGGTTATTTGAGCGAAAGATATCCGTTGTTTCGGCGTGGTTCTGCGGACTGGTCATAATGTACCATGGACAGTCGGTTTGATATTTTTTTGATGCTGCAGCGATGGTTTCTGCGAAAATTTGGAAGAAGGTCTTATTTTTAACCGGGCTAATGGGAAAATTGCCCTTTGGACCATCGAATTTTAGCCGGGTTCCCTGTCCACCGGCTACCACGAATGCCGCCACCTTGCCTGCTGTTATCAGTTTTTTGCCCAATTCAATGGCCTGGGCATACTTGCGTTCGTGTTTTGCGTCGGCTGGATTGGCACTATAGAATGCCGGTGGGGCGTATTCCCTGTGCATCGGGGCAGAAGTGCTTTTTTTGACGAGATTGGCCGCCCATTCATCAATTTTATCAAAATTTAGTTTTTCTATCTGAGCCAACAAGTCTTGTTTCTGAGGTAGGCTCAGTTCGCTCCAAAATCGTAAAAGGTGTTCCTGGCTGTGTTTTTTTAACAGTTTTTCTACTTTTTTGTGAGTTTCTCTAATAATCATACCTACCCTTTTAGTCCTGAAAAAGCGAATGTTAAGCAAATTTAAAGAAATTTCAAGGAAGTTGGAAGAATTGACGAAATTTATTTGACAGAGAGTTATCTCGATGCTAACATAAAATAAGAATTAGGTGGGTTTGAGAAATTTAATTATAATAACTTAAACCGTCATCATATTTTGCTTTTTTCTTCATACCCTGAACCTACCTGCCGAAAATAAAAATATGTTAGTTGTTCGGCTTAAGGCTTTTTGCCTAAAATCTTTGTACTTCTGTAATTATGTGTGTGTACAATCCAAATCCAGTTGAAAAAAGTTTTGTGAAATTAGACCGGCCGTTATCAGGCGGAAGTAACATACTCATTATGATGGTTCGCGGGGAGTACGTTTTTGGCTGTTTGTGTTTTTGGCAACAGGTATTTATCCAATAAAGCCTAAACCGCAGTGGTGGGCCTGAAAGTGGTCGGCCTCGCGAATTTTCCATCAGTTGAAAGGAGAGCGTTATTATGAAGAAAAGAGGTTTTACATTAGTCGAGCTTCTGGTCGTGATCGCGATCATAGCTCTGCTGATGGGCATACTTATGCCTGCACTGTCGAGGGTCAGGCAGAT
>CAYSPM010000171.1:0-4861 GCA_964432925.1 uncultured Pirellulales bacterium
TGCCACACGAAGTGGATACTTCTGAGGCAATACTGCATGCTTGGCAGCAGGGCAAAATAGTAGCTGTGCCAAAGATATCCTGGCAGCAAAGGCATATGATTCCGGTGCAAATAAACTCTCTGGAAACTGAGTTCTCAACAGAAGTCTCGAGTCTACGAAATCCGGTGACAGGTGTGCCGCTTCCATTTAATGAGATAGAATTGGTCGTTGCGCCTGCAATTGGATTCGACAGGAAAGGCAATCGGCTCGGCCGGGGGGGCTCCTTCTATGACCGATTCTTTGCGAACGAACAACTTAGGGCAATACGGTGTGGCTTCGTGTTTGCAGAGCAAGTGGTCGACTCGATACCTGTCACAGAAAACGATGAGCCGGTAGACTTTCTCGTTACCGATCAGGAAGTGATATATTTGAAGAACCAGAAAGGAGAATAGGATGGCTCGTTATCCATTCGATTTGGATCGTAGCTGGAAGTACTATTGGAGCCGGTACGGAACATACGCCATCTCAGGTTTGCTTTTTGTTGCCGTATTGATTGTTCTTATGTATGGCCGGCTTCCTTTCAGGAATAATCAGAATACAACTATGGAGGCTCCATCTAAGACTGACACCTCAGCCGAGCGGGAATACACAGAAACGGAAAGCCAACCGGCTCAACCTGCGCCCGTACTTGCCGTGGAAGTGCCGCTTGGAGCCGAGCCTCTGGACGCTTCGCCCGAGACCGTGCACACTTCATTCGAGCTAAATGATGGATCTAATCCGGAGGTTACCGAACTTGTTGCGGATGTTATGGCAATTCTTAATGCAAATCCGAGTAAGGTTATAGAGGCACGTGACAGGCTCAACGCTATCCTTCAGATGCCCATGGGCGAGCAGCAACAAACGTCCATCAAAGACCAACTGTCAGAGCTTGCCAAGAAATGGCTGTTCAGCTCGAGGGTTTACCCGAATGACATGCTCTGCGACACATACCTGGTCAAGCCTGGAGACCAACTTCGATTGATTGGTGAGCGGTTCAAAGTGCCGTACCAGATTCTGATGCAAATAAATAAGATTCGCAGCCCGGAAGCCCTTCAGGCGGGCACCACGATAAAAGTTGTCAACGGCCCATTCCACGCAAAAGTGTATCGCTCAAAGTTTAGTATGGATTTGTACTTGCAGAACACCTTTGTCAGGAGTTTTTCCGTCGGCCTTGGTAAGCCTGGCATGGAGACACCGACAGGGCTGTGGGTTGTCAGGTCCGACGGGAAGCTCATAAAGCCAATCTGGAAAGACCCTATCAGCGGCAGAACGTTTAGGCCTGAGGATACTGACTATCCTTTGGGCTCACGCTGGATAGCGCTGGACGGTATCGAAGGTGCAGCTAAGGGAAGGACCGGCTTTGCTATCCACGGCACGAAAGAGCCGGAACAAATAGGCATGGCAGGTTCACAGGGGTGTATCCGCCTGCACAATGGCGATGCAATACTTGTCTACAGCTTGTTGGCGCCAACACATTCAAAGGTGCAGGTGGTGGAATGAGCGCCCCGGATTCCTGGGGCGAAAGAAGGCTTCATTTTTCCGGCGTCCAACACGTTCAAGCTAATATTTTCATTTGTGACATCATTCTACATCCGGCAGTTTTACGCTGATTCCTTCTTTGCTTTCTGCCTTGCGGCGGACAAATCGTCCTTGCCTTGAATTATGTCGCGGGTGATCACGTATTTTGCAGGTTTGGATTCCTCTGGCAATTGGTACATCAAATCCACCATCAGTTCCTCGGCTATCGCGCGCAACGCCCTGGCTCCGGTGTCCCGCTTCATCGCTTTTTGTGCTAGCGCACGCAACGCATCTTGTTCGAATTCAAGCTCGGCATTTTCCAACTCAAAGAACTTCTGGTACTGCTTAACCAACGCATTTTTGGGCCTGGTCAGTATGCCTATGAGCGCATCTTCATCAAGGGACGAGAGAGTTGTAATTACTGGAAGTCGGCCCACCATCTCTGGTATCATTCCGTACTCGATAATATCTTCCGGTATGACCTGTTTGATTATTTCGCTGTATTCGGTTTTTTCGTCTGTTCGGCCGGACAGTTCCGAATCGAAACCAATCATCTTTTTGCCCAGACGCTTTTTAATGATATTTTCCAAGCCCACGAATGTTCCGCCACATATAAAGAGTATCTTAAAGGTATCTATTTGTATGTAGGATTGTTCGGGGTGCTTTCTGCCACCCTGTGGCGGAATATTTGCAATCGTACCTTCAAGCATTTTCAGAAGTGCCTGCTGTACACCTTCTCCTGAGACGTCACGTGTAATCGATACGTTCTGAGATGTTTTGCCTATCTTGTCAATTTCATCGATATAAACGATACCTCGCTGGGCAGCTTCTATGTCATAGTCAGCGGCCTGTAGCAGCCGCAATAGGAAGTTCTCAACATCCTCGCCAACATAGCCAGCCTCCGTGACAGTGGTCGCGTCGCATATTGCAAACGGCACGTCCAACTTGCGGGCAAGTGTGCGTGCCAGCAGAGTTTTGCCACAGCCGGTCGGCCCAATTAACAAAACGTTGGATTTGTCTATCTCGACGTCGCCGTCACCCGAATCGCTGTGCAAAAGTCGTTTGTAGTGGTTGTGCACCGCAACGGACAGATATTTTTTGGCATGTTCCTGGCCAATGACATATTGGTCCAGAAATTCTTTTATCTGTTTGGGTTTAGGCATTTTTTTGAGGCTTATTTTTCTACGGCCAGTTTGTTTGTGCTCCTGCTTGATAATACTGTGGCAGAGGTCAACGCATTCCGGACAGATAAAGACATTATTTGGGCCTTCTATCAGTGTATCTGTCTGGCTCCCCGACCGACCGCAAAAACTACAAATCGCCGTTGATTTCTTGTCATTAGATTGTTTACCCATAACTGTCTCCCTATTTTATCGTAGAGTTCGCTTAAAATAGCCTCAGTTACATTCTAATTGATCGACATTATTTGGGCAAGGCTATTGACGAAGTATAACGCGCGAAGACCCGACTATGAAGAACGAAAAGTCGAAATAATTTTTCTAACAGCCCAATTCTTCTATTTCAAGGGCATCCGACCTCGTGTTTTCCTGCCATAGAAAAACGTCGCTAAACACCTGTTTTGAGCTTCTATTTTGCAGAGCTTATAAAGATCATCTGGATGTAGCAAAAAATGGTCGGCTCAATTCATTTATAGGAAGCTATCCGGCAGGATGTCCATCGCATCACAGGTAACTCCGCCCAGAATATATACACGCGAAAACACCATATTGGTTATCCTGAACAATCTGAATATTTCCGCCAACTTGCCTATCAAAACATTAGACCAGACTTTCATCGTATCGGCTCGTCTGAGTGACTTGGTCAAGCTTAACGAAGTCTTTTGGGGATGGTGCTCGGTAGTATGTACGGCAGCACAAATAAGGCCATGTACTAATAGAAGAGCTATCGCTAAGAATTCTATTGTGGAAACTACGTATTTTTTACAAGTTTTTTTTGGATTTTTCCGATGTCTGGCCAGCCGTTTCTCCCCTTATACCAATTGCGAATAATTAATGCGCTTATTCGTGCCATTTCATGCGAGCCGTAGGCGAGTCGAGAAATTTATTTGAGCAGATTTCTCCACTACGGGCCACTTTGTGGCCCTTCGGTCGAAATGACATAAGCGCAAATTTTAATTCCAATTGGTGTAATACTCCCATTTCAAGAAATTCCAGGTCCATGAGGCAACCTACAGGCTCACGCAAAAACAATTGTAAATCTATACCAAAGCGATTATTATGGCGTCCGACCAAGCCAAAGGAGATGAAGAACGATGGCAGAAGAGCTGATTGGCATAATAGGGGGGACAGGTCTGGGAGATGCGCTCGTTGAACAGCTAATCGACGCAGAACTGCGCGATGTAGAAACACCTTTTGGAAGGCCCAGCACAAGCATTATGCTCGGCAGGCTCGGTAACAGGCGGATAGCTTTTCTAAATCGTCACGGAACTGGTCACAAGCTCTCACCCAGCGAGGTGCCTTTTACAGCCAATATTTTTGCTCTTAAAAAACTTGGCGTTCACACATTGATTAGTAGCGGTGCGGTGGGTTCACTGAAGGCTGAAATCGTACCTGGTGATTTGGTTATCGTTGACCAATTCATTGATAAAACATTCAAACGTAACAATACTTTCTTCGCTGGTTTTGGTGCAGTGCACTGTGAGATGACCGAGCCGGTTTGCGCCGGCGTTCGGAAGATACTTGTAGAAACGGCCAAAGACGCCAAGATGAAGACGCATCCGAAAGGAACGTATGTGTGCATGGAAGGGCCTCAATTTTCCACGCGTGCTGAGTCTCTTATGCACCAGGCCTGGGGTTGTGATTTGATCGGCATGACCGCTATGCCGGAGGCCAAGCTGGCAAGGGAAGCTCAGATCTGCTATGCGCTTATTGCTTTAGTCAGCGACTACGACTGCTGGCGTCTTCACAACGAGACAAAGCAAAAACAGACATTGCTTAAAGAGATAATGGAGAATTTACAGACTGCCACGGTCAACTGTCTTGAGCTTATCAAAGCCGTTTTAGCAAGTGAACATCAACTTGTCCGTGAGGATTGTCAGTGCAGAAAAAGCCTTGATTTGGCGGTATGGACCGACCCAAGTCAAATCGACCCGGTCAAGAAAGAAACGCTTAATATTCTCTTTGAATAAATTTGTCTGACTCAGCCGGAGCCTTCCGAAAGAATCACTTTTCTTCGAGTTGCCGATAGCATACTGATTCGTTAAGACTTGACACAAACCGTAATTTGTGTTTGTAATATAAAGGCTGTAACGGGCGATTAGCTCAGTTGGCTAGAGCGCACGGATCACACCCGTGAGGTCACAGGT
>CAYSPM010000172.1:0-4735 GCA_964432925.1 uncultured Pirellulales bacterium
GAATGTTATAGTTAAGGAGGTGCAACAATGAGAAAATTTAGTAGATGTGAATTGAATGAGAAAGCTCTACTGCTGGCAGTGGCACTTACCTTGATATTGTTTATTATTCCCGCCTTATCCTTTGCGGCAGGACCCTATTGGATTGACTGGTATACAATTGACGGTGGCGGCGGAACGAGCAGCGGCGGGCAGTATGTGCTTACCGGCACTATTGGCCAGCCCGTTGTGGACTTATGTAGCGGCGGCGAGTACGAGTTGCTCGGCGGATTCTAGTCGCGCGAATTGTACAGCATTACAGGTGCTATTAGCCAATATCATGTTCATTGCAGCAATGGTGGGGACTATAAGTTGCTCGGCGGGTTCCAGCCGCGCGAACCTTTGTCCCTTGTCGAATTCAATGATTTCGCTAAACTGGCTAAACATGGGCTGACGGCGCCGGTTCGACGGTTTCCTGCAGACAGGTAGACCTAAGTGCAAAAACCTCTGAGAAAGGATCCTAAGGGCGTGTGCCGAGAATTTTGAGTGAATCTTCTATAACGGGCAGGGCTTTTGTCTCCACATGCGGGTCGTACGCATTACCGGTCACGTGCATCCGCACAACAGCACCACCAAGCCCTTCAGTAAGAGATTGCAACATGGAAGGTTCTCCCGCAGCAAGCCGTTGGCCGCGAGCAATTAGAGCCAAATTCACTTCCTCGCTCGGTAGGTCCATTGAACCAGACCCGTAAAAAGCCAACGTCTCGCCCGACATATCGAACTTCTCAACAAGCAGCTTTTCACCCTTCACGTATGAATCAACAAACATCCGTTCAAATGCGAAGTCCTTCGGTTCTGTCAGGCTCAACACATACAACAACTTGGCCAGCGGTGAGACCTTACCTACCTCCATGTCAACTATGCTTATTCTGCATCTTCCCAGACGTGATGAGCCGTCACCGACTCGCAAGCCGACACTTAATGCCGCACTCATTGTTCCACCGGTACAGCCCTTTTCTACATCCTCTTTCGCCCTACCAGCCGAAAGACACCTTTTGAGATCAACATGATTAAATCCCATCTGCAGCAAATATTGCGGGGTCCACCGAGCTCGCGGTCTGACCTCCAACTTGCCAATCAAATTGCCTCCATAACAATCCGCTAGGAGATTTTCGCAAGTCCAATTTTGCAAGCCAGGATTGTAATTGAGGTCCGCCTTCAGATTAGTTACAGATTTGCCCTTGATTTTCAGGCTATCTGCGACAAGGCCAAACCACCCGCTGGAAAATCCACTACTAGTTTTGTAGACACCCTTCGTTGTCAATATTCCATCCAGCTCGGCTGTTGTGCCGGATATGTTGAAATTACAACCTTTGAAAGTGGCACTACCGGAAAATCCAATGGATTTGCTTCCATCACCCATGTTAGTAATTCTGATCTCAGGTAAATCTAAATCACAACGCCCGGTAGGCAACAACTCTTGATAAGAGGCTACAACACTTTCAGTCAGAGCAGTCTTGAGACTATCGTCCACAAGAAGGTCTCTCGCTGAAAGCGTAAATGAGCCGGCATTGAAAGCTCCATCAACTAAAGCTATCTGACCGTTCACCCCTATCCTCGATTCGTTCTCTGTATCTTCCGAATCACTGACAGTTGCTGCTGAAATATCTTCAAAGACTATGCTATGGTTACTTATAGTCAGCCGTCCGGTGACATCCTCAAAGGTGTATGTAAATCGCTTGTTGGTGATATTGTTACCCAGGCAATGCACAACTATGTTATATTCGAGCCGTCCATCATCTCCGGTCTTATTCAAATCGGCACTAAAGTCGACTTCTCCTTTGGGTTGCCACTCGGAGACAAAGCCAGCTACTTGTTCGGGCAACAACCCGATCAAATCATCACCCAATCGCACATTTTTCCCATTGACTGCTAAGTGATAGTTTAACGGCTGCGCCACATCAGTCAGGTTAATTCCGCCGGACAGTGATACTTCAGCCTGATCGTATCGACCAATAAAGTTTGATAAACTTATTGAATCAGGTGTGATGACAGCCTTAGCTGATACGTCCGAGATGGACAACCGCGATCTGCCAACCTTCAGAGAAGTGTCCTCAAAAAAGACCTCAGCAAGATAACTGATTTGGGCGGACACGATCTTTTCCGTAAATAGCTTTACATCTGCGTCAACAGTGCCCGTCATATCGAATCGGCTATAAAAATCTCGCTGCTTGGCAGGCAATGCCGCCTTTAGCGTCGAATCCAATGGAACCTCGTTCGCTTTTATTGAAATATAATAAACTGGGTGTTCAGTGTCACGCTGCGTCGCGCTGCCGTTAAGTGTTATTTTACAATCCTCTAATTGCGAAACAACATCCGAAATAACTATACTGTTCCGGTCAAAGAAGACTCTGCCGGTAAGGTTCTTCAGCGGGTATGGAAAACCCTCATATATAGCTTCAGCATCGAGCAACTCAACCGTTAAAGTCTTGCTCTTATCCGTCGGTGACTGACGGCTGAAATGGTAGTTTATCGACGCAAGACCGCTCGGAGAAAAAGCGCCCCACAGCCTTTTCTGCCCCGCACTTAGTGCATCATACAAGTCTTTATCCAGAGCCATATTAGGGCTCGTCACACGGATTTGATATTGTCGATTTGGACCATAGCCCTTGGACCAGCCACTAATATCTACATCAACCTCACCATGTTTGCCAGATAGCTTATTCAACACCATCCTGTTTTCGGTGAAGTCTATCTGACCAGCAAGATGCTCCAAAGCGTATGGAAACTTTTGGTCACAAATTGATATGTCTTTGCAGTGGACCTTTCCAGAAATAGCATTTTCGCCTAACCGATCTAAATTGCCTGATGCTTGTAGTTCAACATCAGCAGTGCCTGTTGGACAGTATCGTCCGAATAACTTTTGTAAAGCGGTAAATGGGCTTGAGCTTTCTATAAAAGCAGGTTTCACCAACCGGTACTCTTTAGCAGTAGGACTCTGCCTACTTTGTACGTCTTTCATTCTGAGCGTCAACGAGTAGTTGCGATCCTGATCGTATTTTAATTCAGCCGCCAACACATCTATGGCCCAGTTCCTCTCAAGTGAAATAATATCCTGAGATGAAATCCCGCCAGCAACTGTGATACTGCCTGGCTTCCAGAATCCTGTCAGCTTGCTTTTACCGTATCCACCAGAAAGTGCCGCTGTTGTTATTGCAAAGCTATAACCATACGGCGTTTCCTCATCCAATCCAAAGCTTACGTCAACCGGTATCGAAACTGCCACTTCTTTGCGTGCTTTAGCTACTTTGCTATATTGAAGTTTTCCCTTCTCTAGACGAATGAGAGGCATTTTACCCGAACCACCCTCCCGTACATTAATCGTAAGCGTGGACACATTCCATCGGCTAGTATCCAAATCGAACTGTGCATCAAAGACAAAATCGCTGATGTGTATTTCTTTTAGACTCGGCCCCAACAGCAGCAAGCTACTAATACTGAAACGCGCATACACTGCCTTAGCCTTGAGTATAGCATCGTCATAAAGTCTGTCCCGGTTAGGCCTTATTATAAGATTTTTAAGATACACAGAACCATCAAGGTGAAAGTCTATCGATTCGGCATAGATCTTTGTATTCGTGAGCTTGCTGATCTCCGCTATAGCTATACGTGGTAATGCTTGTGCCATCCAGGCAAGAATAACACCTAATGCTACAATGAAAATCAAACTTATAGCGAGCCAAAAATGAAGCTTTCGCCTTCCCATCGATCCTCTGGCTTCATGATTTAGGTTTTGACTTTCCTGCTCGGCCATAAGATACCCAGACTTTCGGTTCTACCTTGCCACTTCATCTCTTATCGCCTTGTCCGCAATGTCCCGACGCCAGTAAGCACCGTCAAATTTCACCTTGGCAACTGCTTCATACGCCCTAACTTTAGCATCCTTGATATTTTCTCCCAGAGCTGTTACGCCAAGTACCCTGCCGCCATTGGTGACAACTTCTCCGTTTTGGCTTTTGGTGCCCGCGTGGAACACAACAACGTCTCCAAGCTGCTCAGCATCCTCCAAGCCAGTTATTTTCTTGCCCTTGTCATAATCACCAGGGTAGCCCCCCGAAGCCATCACCACGCATACGCTTGGCCGTGGGTCCCACTGAAGTGTCACCTCATCCAACCGCTCGTCACACACAGCCAGAAAAACCTCCAACAAATCACTTCTAAGTCGCATTAAAATGGGCTGTGTCTCCGGATCGCCAAAGCGAACATTGAATTCCAGCACCCTCGGACCTCCACTGGTCAGCATAAGACCGGCATAAATTACGCCCTTGTACGGCGTGCCATTGCGATTCATACCATCAACTATCGGTACAAGTACTTCACGTGTAATTTTATCCATTAGCGCATCCGTAACTACTGGTGCCGGGCTATATGCCCCCATCCCACCGGTATTGGCGCCGGTGTCACCATCTCCAATGGGCTTGTGGTCCTGCGATGATTCCATTACATAAATATTGCTACCGTCAACAAAAGCTAATATCGAAGCTTCCTCACCTAATAGCTTGTCTTCGACAACAATCCTATCACCGGCTGAGCCAAATATTTTATCACACATTATCTTCTCTGCAACCAGAATACCAGCGGCTGGGTCGTCGCAAACGATTACACCTTTGCCCTTTGCAAGACCGGCTGCCTTGACCACCACAGGCTCATCTCTACTGGCTATATATGCCTTAGCGTCGCTAAACCGATCGAAGATTCT
>CAYSPM010000173.1:0-3212 GCA_964432925.1 uncultured Pirellulales bacterium
CCGCTTCCACGCTAACGACGATATGTATTTTTTTCCCAATCCTTTTTGTTAAGGGGATCACCAGGATCATCTTCACCGAGTTCGCAGTCGTTATAAGTATTGTTTTACTTGCTTCTCTGTTTTCGGCTATTACTCTTACTCCTATGCTTTCATCCACATTGATGCGTGCGTCCCTGCAAAAAGGCAGGCATGGCAGGTTCTTTTCAAAAACGGAGCAGATGTTTAATGTGCTTGCAAGTAGTTATGCCGAAGTTCTTTCTTGGGCGCTTGGTCATCGTATGATAGTTGTTATGGTTGGCCTTGCTTTGTTTGTTGCCAGTTTGTTTTTAGTTCCTCTTCTTGGAAGTGAGTTTATGCCCGAAGAAGACACAGGTTTCATTCAGGGTACGATAGAGCTACCCGTCGGTACGCGTGTAGAGGAGACTGCTCGTACAATGGAGGCTCTCGAAGATATTTTGAAAGAGGAAATACCGGAAAGTGACAGGGTCACCATATTCACAAGATGTGGAGTTAGTGGGGGTGGTAGGGGGCCATCGTCTGGCGGAGAAGGTGCTCATATCGGTACTTTCGGTACCAAATTGGTGCCTAAAGTACAGCGTGAGCGCGTTGTTGCAGACATTGCTGCAAGTATTAGGCAGCGTCTTAACGAGTCCAGAGGTATATTGCAGATTGAAAAGTTTTCTATAAGCACGGGTGACCCGATGGAAAACATGTTTTTAGGTGGTGGTCTACCGTTGACAATCAACATCATCGGCGACGATATGGAACTAACGGACGAAATCGCTGCCAAGATAAAAAAGATTGTAGAGGATACTCCTGGAACGGTAGACGTTGGGGTATCCCGAGTTAAGGGAAGGCCGGAAATTTGGGTTAATGTGGACCGTGCCAAGGCTTCAGCTATGGGGCTGAACGTATCGGTCATTGGTGATACAATCAGGGCATCCTTTTATGGCCGTCAGGCGAGCATGTATCGTGTTAAGGGAGATGAGTATGACATATTTGTTCGCCTGCAGGAGAAGTACCGTCAGGACTTACGTGAGGTTCAGGCGACAACAATTCGTTTGCCTGGTGGACAATTGGTACGTGTAGACAACGTGGCGCAGACCGATATCGAATTTGGGCCGGTCGAGATCCAACGCAAGGACCAGGGACGAATTGTTAACGTGGAAGGTAACATTTACAAGCGCTCGCTTGGAGAGGTTGCCAGCGATATAGAAGCTGAAATAGCAAAGCTGGACATCCCTGAGGGGGTCGAGATATATATGGCTGGCCAGGTCGAGGAGCAGCGGGAGTCCTTCTTCTGGCTTATACTGGCTTTGATTGTAGGCACGGCCTTGGTATATATGGTTATGGCTTCTCAGTTCGAGTCACTGCTTCATCCGTTCGTCGTATTGTTTTCAATTCCGTTTGCGTTCAGCGGGGCTATTGTGGCCATATTTCTGGGCGGCCATCATATCAGCGTCGTAATCTTTCTCGGTTTGTTAATGTTGATTGGCGTGGCAGTGAATAACGCAATTGTGCTCGTGGATTATATTAACATCCTTCGTGCCAGAGGTCTGGAGATGAAGGAAGCTATACGACAAGCAGGGCAAACCAGGTTAAGGCCGGTTCTTATGACGGCCTTGACCACGATTGTTGCCCTGATACCGATGGCTTTTGGTAAAGGACAAAGTTCTGAGGTATGGAACCCTCTGGGGCTGACTGTTGTGGGTGGCTTACTAGTTTCAACATTGGTGACATTGGTGTTTATCCCCACCATGTACAGCATCCTCGCTGGTTTTAGCAGGGGCACTTCTGTATCGCGGGTTCGGAAAAGTGTTGCTTGAAAGGCGAACCAATGAAAATTGTGCTGATCTGTTACAACGAAGCTATTGACGATGAAGTTATCGAGCTACTGGACAGCGCCAAAGCGCAAGGCTATACAAAGTGGACAAAAGTTCTCGGAAAGGGATCAAGTAGCGGACCACACTTACTGAGCCATATTTGGCCCAAAGCGAACAACGTGATAGCGACTGTCCTTGCCGAAGACGTCGCAGGCCAAGTCTTCGAAAACGTGCGAAAAATACGCAAAGAGTACGGTTCAGAAGGTATAAAGGCATTTATGTGGAATGTTACAGATGTTACGTAAATTTTTATGCCTGATTTCGCTCACACTCCATTTGCGGCTTATAAGTTCTTAGTCGGCTGAAGCTTATCAAGTCGCAGCTAATCCGAATCCAAGATTTTCCATTATTAGAAAGTTTTTTCTGGCTAAATCGACGTACAACAGGGATAATAGTATTTTGGCATTCGGTTATGAAGTGCGGAAGGGGATGATCCTGGGACGAAAAGCACTACCTCGTGTACTTTCGGCCCAGTGAAAGGACTGCTCAGCGGACCAAAATTTATTTTGGATTTGAACCACAGATGAGTCAATAGAGCACCTTTCCGCGAGCCTGAGAAGTTGGTGGCGTCATGGAAACGGCAGCAGAGTATAAACCAAATCTTGAGATTGTTACCGACGAGGAAAGTCTTGCTCAGAGAAGCGTTGAGCTCTTTATCAGCACTGCGAATAAGGCGATAAGAGCCAAAGACGCTTTCTACGTTGCAATATCGGGAGGACACACACCGAGGCGATTTTTTCAATTGCTGGGCGAACTGCCAAAAGCGAAAGCTCTGCGCTGGGATAGAGTACAATTGTTCTGGGTGGACGAGCGATACGTTCCGCCTAACTCAGAGCCGAGTAATTACAAGCTGGCGGCCGATACCTTTCTTAGTAAGGTTGCCATTCCTAAAGACAACATTCATCGGATCCCGACTGAGTACGATGATGTTAAGGTCGCAGCTGAAATCTACGAAGAGACAATTCGCAATGTTTTCAGCTTAAGTGAAAATCGCATTCCAGTTTTTGATTTGATTGTTCTCGGTATGGGGGTTGAAGGACATACCGGTTCTCTGTTTCCCAATTCTTATGCACCTTTCGATACCGACAATCTGGCATCTGTTGTCTACGCATTGCATGAGAAGCTTAACAGGATTACACTGACTAATCCGGTTCTGTGTGCCGCATCTCACTTGGCGGTGCTGGTCTCTGGAGAGGAAAAGGCCGGTATTCTGAAAGAGGTTTTAACCAGCGAACCGGATGAAGTGAGGTATCCTATTCACACTCTCTGGCCGGTTCTTGACAAAGTCACCTGGTTGGTTGATAGCGCCGCTGCAAAAGCCATATAGTA
>CAYSPM010000173.1:3312-4725 GCA_964432925.1 uncultured Pirellulales bacterium
AGGAATCTTTCGCACATTTAGGAATATGTGTTTCAGGTGATCATCTCTGTCCTACCGGCCCCGTTGGGCTGGTAGTAATTCATCGGCCTATACTGCTGCCAGTAATGTTGCACCTCTGACTGCTGTAAACGTTTCAAGCTCAAGTACCTCTTTGTTCTTTAGTGAGTGCCTGTAATGTGTCTTAATCTCGCCGTCACTAACTTCAACGCAGAGCTGCCATCCGGAAAACAACCTACCACTAACTTCTTCTGTGGAGAATAAATGAACTAAATTAAAAGTATATAAGACGCTGACTATACAATAACCTACCAATGCAAACTCACCTCCACCAAAGCCGATCACCATCCAAGCCAAACATCCTCTAAGTGCCGCTATATAAATGTCTTCCTTGGCCTAATGGGCTGGAAGTATCGTGATCAGGGAACATATCTAAAAGCACCCGCGTCACCATATGGCCGATAATATCTTTGTCATCAGGATAAAAAACAAGGCTTTCTCTGCTTTTTTATCCTTGACAACTGCGTACTTTCGTAGTTAAAGTAGGCCAAGAAGGCAATATGGATACGCCTTCTTCCAAACGGAGTTGGCTAAACAAGGAAGGGATTACCATGAAGGATCTATTTACGACCGGAGAGGCTGCCGATATCTGCAGAGTCAGTCAACAAACCATCATCCGTTGTTTTGACTCCGGTCGACTACAAGGCTTCCGTGTCCCAGGCTCAAAATTCCGCAGAATTCCCCGTCAAAAACTCGTCCAGTTCATGAAGGAAAATAGCATCCCCCTGGATAATCTTGAGTCCGGCAAAAAGAAAGTCCTTGTAGTCGACGATGACGGTGAAATAGTCGAACTTATAACTGAAATCCTTTTGCGGGACGGCAGATTCGAAGTTGAGACTGCATCAAGCGGCTATGAGGCAGGTATCACAACTGAGCAGTTTCAGCCCGATCTGATATTGCTTGACTACATGCTGCCCGACATCAACGGTAACATAGTTTGCCAAACGATAAAGAAGAACCCGAAATTAGAAAGCACTAAGGTAATTATCGTAAGCGGCGTGATAAAGCAGGATGAAATTGACCAGTTGTTAAAGTTCGGTGCGGAAGACTTCATCAAAAAGCCATTCACCGTAACCGAGCTTACCGACAGAATAACCGCTGCTCTACAGATGGTATAGGAGAAAGCCATACTTTTAAACGTCTTCAGTCTCCTATAGTCAACCATGTTTGCAGGTGCAACCAATTCAATTGTGGCCATGAAACGAGTAAAGCCAATACAAGCTCCTGCAAAGGCTTAAGAAATGATTTATCCCCCATAAGCAGATGTGAATACGAAGATAGTGTATTTCTCAAACTCAATTGCTTTGTTGAAAAGGTCGGTTGTCATTTCGACCGATTCATCCTTCGCAGCAGCGC
>CAYSPM010000174.1:0-4724 GCA_964432925.1 uncultured Pirellulales bacterium
AGGCAATACAGCTTTATTTTTATTCTCTGGCCACCAACTGTCTGAGCCTTCAATTGACACGCCCATATCTGCAACCTTGGGTATTTCAATATTTTTAACTTCTGGCATGACATCCTTTTCCGGTTGCTGCCAGTACGTATAACTGATATGCGTTTGATCCATCATGTGGTTCCATTTTCCACCTGCCATGACCTTGTTATAATGGTGAGAAATCTCAGCATCCTTTTTAAATAAATCCTTCGCTTTGTTAGCCAGATCATTAGTAGCGGCACGTCCTTGTTTCGCATAGAGGTGATTCTTTCCAACGGTCGCACGAAGATCGTTTAAATTAGCACAGGCTATCACAGGATGCAGCACAAGCTGGTAATAGGCATCCTTGTATTCAGAAGGTATAGCCTCATATATCCGCTTAGCCTCATCTGCCAGTTTGTTGTAGTCAGCCACAATGGTTTCTGCCTCCCGATAGTGGATCAGGCTGTAGGTATCCGAGGCCAGCATCTCGGGTTTTCGGCGGCCGTTGTATTTAGTATATTTGGTGAGGAACTCGGCAATGGCTGCGGCGTGCTCAGCTCCGAACTGCTGCTCTGCCCAAAGCCGAGTGTATTCGGGTAAACTCTCCGCCGGCCATTTATCAGGATTCCAGGCATAATCCAGGAAGAATGAGATTGGAAACTCCATCGGTTTAAGGTCACCGACATTCACAAGCCAGATTCGATCGACACCGTGACGATAAGCCAGGTGCATCTGCTCCCAGACACGTGCTATCGGACTTGTATTTAGCCACTTATAGTTTCTCGGGCCGCCTACAAAGTCAAAATGATAATAAATACCATATCCGCCAGACCGTGGTGGATCATCAGGTTTTGGTAAACTACGGATATTGCCCCAGTTGTCATCGCACAACAACAACGTCACATCATCCGGAACCCGCATGCCCTTGTCATAGTAATCCTGCACCTCCTTATATAAGGCCCATACTTGGGGAATAGTTGTCACGTCTTTTCCGGTCACCTCAGTGAGGATCTTGCGCTGATCGGCCACAATTTTTTCCAGCAGAGCGATGTTTGTGCTTTCGCTCATGGCCTTGTCGCCATCGCCGCGCATGGCCAGGGTTACGATGCTTTCGTATGAACCCATTCGTTTAATGCCTTCCGTCCAGAATTGTCGCAGCTTTTCGGCGTTGGTCTCGTAGTTCCAGGCCCCTCCTCGGGATTTTCTCCACTCTGCATGAGCACGCATCATAGGCTCGTGGTGAGTAGTGTTCATCACAATACCGTATTCATCTGCCAACTTCGGGTTGTTCGGGTCGTCACTGTTGAAACTCGCCCACCACATGGCAGGCCAAAGAAAATTGCCCTTCAGTCGCAGGATAAGTTCAAATAATTTCTCGTAAAACTTGTGATTGAAACCGCCATATTTTTCCACGGCCCAACGACCCAGCGCCGGTTCTTCATCGTTAAGAAAAATTCCCCTATACTTGACAGCCGGCGGACCTTCGACGTATGTACCCGCCTTCACAAATAGAGCATCTTTATGTTCGACCGGCACATCGGCCCACCAATACCACGGTGACACTCCAATCTGCTCGGAAAGATCGTATATACCGTAGATGGTTCCCCTTTTGTCGCTTCCAGCAATAACAAGAGCGCTCGCTACGTCGGGTAACGGTTCCGGCACAACCTGAATGAGAAACGATTCCCACTTGCCGACGATCTGTTTCGTATCTACTTTTCCATTTCGGATTAATCGGTCGATGATTTGGCTCTTTCCGATCGTGCCTATGAAGACCATATTTTTTTCAAGGCCGGTTTCTTCATGAGTGATCATTGGATTGTGGTCCGTTACGCGAGCCATATCGGCTTGCAAGTCCTTCACGGCACGAATAACACCGGCGTGATCCTGCGAATCAACAAAAAGGGCCGCGACATCACCTTTTTGTGCAAAGCTGAAACTGCCCTGGCTGTGAACGAAGTCAACGTAGCGAACCTTGCTAACGGCAAAACACCTGGAAGTAAAAGAAAAAAGACAAAGGACAATGACCGGAAGTAGCTTGCCGAACGCCATCGCCTGCAAATGATGTTCACGTTTTCCGCTTTGAACGCGCCTTTGATGAAAAATATGCAGGAAAGTCATAATGAGCCTCCTAAAAAAAAAGTTTTCTTTGACAGACAATTTTAAAAATTATTCGTTTGAAGATAACATTATTTTCTTCGAGAGTCAATAAAACCTTCAGGTTTGTAATCATCTCAAAGATATGGATTGGTTTTTGGGTATTTTATGTAGATTTCCCAAACCAAACGGGTGACCATGTGTAATCGGTTATCTTTAAGGGAGATGCTTTTGCAATTCTATTTTGCCCGCAGCGGCTATGTTCATGCTGTGAAGTTGTACTACCCAGCCAAGCAAGACGTTGAACGCAACGATCGCAACTGAGAATGTCGAGCAAAATGATGCTGGACAGGAAAGTGAAAAAAAGTTAAAGATACGATTAGAAAAACGTTGTGAAAGGTCTAAATAGAAGCCTTACGCAGTTCGTATCGAAAGAAATTCTGGCCAGAAAAATGCAAAGGTTATATGTAATGAAGAAATTAGTTATATTACTTTGGTGCTTTGTGTATATAGCTTTAGCAATGTCTCTCGGTTGCAAGAAGCAAGACGCTGCTAAGCCGAAAATAGTATTGAAGTTAGGCCATAGTCTCGACATAACTCATCCGGTACATAAAGCGATGGTGTATATGGCCGAGAAAGTCGCGGAGAAGTCACAGGGGCGGATGAAGGTCGAGGTTTTTCCCAATGAGCAGCTCGGTAATGAAAAGGAATGTATAGAGGCACTGCAGCTTGGCTATATGGCGGTGACCAAGACATCAACAGCAGTAATGGAAGGATTTGTGCCGAAGATGAAAATATTTGGCATTCCTTATCTTTTCAGAGACTCGGAGCACTACTGGAAGGTACTGAAGGGGCCTATAGGCAAGGAGCTGCTGGCAGCAGGAAAAAGTAAAGGGCTGCGTGGTTTGTGCTTCTATGACGCAGGATCGAGAAGTTTTTATGCAAAGAAAGAAATCAAAAGCCCCGAAGATTTGGAGGGATTGAAAATAAGAGTTATGAACAGCGTGATGTCTATGAAAATGGTCGAAGCTATGGGTGGTTCGCCAACACCGATTCCGTGGGGCGAACTTTATACCTCGCTTGACCAGGGTGTTGTTGACGCAGCGGAAAATAACCCGCCATCGTTTCGCACTTCTCGGCATTACGAGGTGTGTAACTACTATATACTCGACGAGCACACAAGGCTGCCCGATATATTGATAATCAGCGTAAGGCTATGGGAATCTCTTAAGCCGGAATTTCAGCAGATACTTCAGGAGGCTGTTGACGAGTCGGTTGAATATCAGCGGAAAATATGGGCCGAAGCTGAAGAAAGCGATTTGAAAATAGTTAAAGAAGCCGGCGTTCAGGTCAGCTATCCGGATAAGGAACCTTTCAAGGCTTCCGTCAGAAGTGTGTGGGAAGAATTCGAGGGCACCGACATCGGTGAATTGATTAAAAAAATTCAGGAGGTGCAATAACAGTGTTCAAATCGATAAAAAAGTTACTGGACCGCTCGCTTGAGTTGCTTGTGATAGTGGTCGTAGCCGTACTGGTAGTGGATGTTTCGTGGCAGGTTTTTACTCGCTTCATTCTGAAGGACCCCAGCACCTGGTCGGAAGAGCTGGCAGTATTTTTGCTCATCTGGGTTTCGCTTCTTGGGGCAGCAGTGGCACTAAATCGCGGTGCGCATCTGGGCATTGACTACTTCGTAAGCAAGCTCTCGCCCAAGAAAAGACTTTATACAGAAATCTTCGTTTTTTTGTGCATATCAATTTTTTCTTTTACTGTCATGGTCCTCGGCGGAATTGACCTTGTCACCAGCACTTTAAAGCTGAAGCAGCTATCACCTGCTCTCGGCATTAAGGTTGGTTATGTTTATCTGGCAGTACCAATCAGCGGATTCTTTCTTGTGCTGTATTCAGTTATTGGCTTGTTCGATAGAGTGGCGGAATCGATTAAAGGCGGTTCTGCCTCACACATACAAACTCCACACGTAGAGGAGGGGATTGACTGAGAGCGGTAAAGATGATAGGTCTCGACGATACAAGATTCAGGAAATATGAAAGGATTTTAGAGTGGACCTACCCATATTAGTTTTGGTTGTCAGTTTTATTATATTGCTTCTTTTAAATGTGCCTGTAGCGTTTTGTATGGGTATTTCAACAGTTCTGGCATTTTTGGTTATGGGCGATCTACCGGCATTCGTGGCAGTGGCACACAAGATAGCTACGGGAATCGACAGTTTCTCGCTTTTGGCGATACCGTTTTTTATCTTATCAGGCGTATTGATGGGCCACGGAGGCATTGCTCGCAGGCTGATTGATTTTGCCAACGTACTGGTCGGCCGGTTTCGTGGAGGACTGGCTTTAGTAAATGTACTAACCTGTATGCTCTTCGGCGCGATATCCGGCTCAGCCACTGCGGCGGTCTCAGGGGTTGGCGGGTTTATGGTTCCAATTATGAATAAGATGGGTTACCACAAAGATTTCAATGCATCGGTGACTATAACAGCAGCAACAACAGGTCTTTTGATTCCGCCGAGCAATGTAATGATTGTCTATTCGCTTGCGACAGGTGGGATTGTTTCAATTGCAGCGATATTTATGGCAGGTTTCCTGCCAGGCTTTCTAATG
>CAYSPM010000175.1:0-4677 GCA_964432925.1 uncultured Pirellulales bacterium
CAACTCTCTCTTATTATACAGATGATGCAATATCCCTGCCGGACCAGCATGAGGCTGCAATCGGCAAAGGGGCCCTGCACAAGCTCTTCATGACGGAGGCAGAAAAGCAAGTTAAATTGCGTTCGATCAAGGTTAAGGAGCAGCAGGTATGGATTTGCGGAGAGATGATTTATGAAGCGGGCAAATACACGATATCGTTCACAGCACCAGGCACACGTTTTCTATTCACGGACTATAGGAAATCCCTGACTGTATATGAGAGACAGCCGGACGGCTCACTGAAGATTAAGCTCGATTCTTGGAATCCGGACGTTATCCCTACTGCAAATGTGACAGCCAATCTTGCGGATCCTATAGTAACAGCAATAGCTTGTGGGACATCTGCTGTAGACACAACGGAAAGTAATATGGAGGCCGTATACGATCAGATAAAACAAAAAGAATTAACCTTTCATAAAGCATTTATCGAGCATAATGCCGAAGCAGCGGCACAATTCTATGCTAACGACGCTATCATAATGTCTTGGGGCAAAAATGCCGTCCGAGGAAAAGCGGATATTTTTTCTGACATAAAAAAGTCAATGAGTGTTGAACCGCTTGTGGATATGACCCAGCATGTTGTGCATATCGAGGGAAACGGCCAGATGCTCTTTGTGGTTAATCTGTTCTCATGGAAGTTTAAGGACAAGTCTTCGGGCGAGAATGTGACATTGCCGGGTAAAGGAGTTCATGTCTGGAAGCGGCAACAAGACAGCTCCTGGAAAATCCTCCTTGACCTGTACAATGTCAGTGTCCCACTTCCGGAGAAGTGACAGAAGCTAACAGTTTCTTTTACTGGGAGTGCTTGTGATGAATACGCCTACGCTGATTTCTTTTTTTCCTTTATGCCAGGTTCAGCTTTTTCGCTGGATTTTGTTTCTTTACTTTTGGCTGTAGTTTTTTTCTTCTCGGTATTTTTGCTGGTTGCGTTTTTCTCGCTCTCAGCGGCCTTTTTATAGCTTTCGCTTCTGTAGTCCGTCTCGTAAAAGCCGGAACCCCGAAAGATAATTCCCGCTCCAGCGCCGATCAATCTCTTCAGACCTCTCTTGCTGCAACTTGGACACTTCCGTAAAGGTCTTGCGTTTATGCTCTGAAACTGCTCGAACTCATGTCCACAATCTTCGCACATGTAATTGTATGTTGGCATAAAAATTACTCCGTATCGGTGGTCTCATATTCATCGACTGTCTCGAATTTGTCCGTTGCCTGCTCTGTTGGCTCCTCTTGTTTTTCTTCAGATGCTAACTTGTTGACCACGACCTTTGTCGGCCGAATCACTCGATCATTAAGTTTGTAGCCTTTTTGGAACTCTTCCAGAACGGTGTTGTCCTCCTTATCTGGCTCAGACCTTTGCATCACAGCCTCATGCTGAGACGGATCAAAGTGTTTACCTAAGGCCTTTATTTGTTCCACTCCGTGAGACTTGAGAATATCAAGCATCTGGTCATATATGATCCGGACGCCTTTGATAAGGGCATCTACATTTTCGGCTGAGTGGGCATTATTCAGCATGTGCTCGAAGTTGTCCAGAGCAGGCAGCAATGTCTTTATTATCTTTTCTTTTTCGTATGCAAGTGTGTCGCTAATTTGTTTAGGCACTCGTTTTTGGAAATTCGCATAGTCGGCGCTGACACGCTGTAGTTTTCCTAAAAGTTCGTTCTTTTCGTTTTGCAGGGCATCTCGTTCTTCGCGAAGCTTCTCGAATTCGTCGTCTCGCGGTTTAGCCTCTTTCTCTTCCTCAGGTTTTACTTTTTTCTTATCCTTCATTAGGTACTACCAAAATGCCTTCTGAGTTTCTCAAAAAAGCTCTGTGATTTTGGAGATACGCTTTTGTTTTCGGTCTTTGCAAACTCCCTTAGCAGTTCTTCTTGTCTGGCATTTAGATGTGCCGGTGTTTCGATAGTAATCTGCACTAACTGGTCACCGTTTCGCCTTGTCCGAATATCCGGCAAACCTTGGCCTCGTATCCTGAAAATGCTTCCATATTGCGTGCTGGCTGGTATCTTAAGTTGCTTTGTGCCATTTAGACTCGGCACATCAATGGTTGCTCCCAAGGTGGCCTGTGTGAAGCTTATGGGTACCACAGCTATAAGATTGTTTCCGTCCCTTTCGAGGAATTCGTGTGGCTTTAATCTCACATAGCAGTACAGATCTCCGTTTGGCCCTCCGTTATGGCCGGGCTCACCCTCTCCAGCAACTCTTATACCTTGTCCTTCATGCACGCCAGCCGGGATTTTTATACTGACCGTTCTTTTTCTTGGAACTCTGCCGGTTCCTCTGCAATTCTTACAGGGATTGGTTATGACTTCACCGCTGCCTTTGCACTGTGGACACGTCGAGACCATCTGGAAGAAACCACCGCCTCGCGCAACCTGGCCTGTGCCGCCGCATGTAGGGCATCGTGCAGGCTTGCTTCCTTTTGCCGAGCCTGTCCCTGCACACTGAGCGCATCTGTCTTGGCGTGTGAATTCAATCGTCTTTTCAGTGCCTCTGGCCACTTCATTTAACGTTAGCTCTACGCCTGTTTCCAGGTCGTAACCTCGCGTTGGCCCTGCCCGGCGTCTGCCACCCCTACGCCGACCTCCAAATATCCCGCTGAAAAAATCGTCGAAGCCGAACATGCTGAAGATGTCCTCGACGTTCATTCGGGAGAAGTCGTGCATGCCTGCTCCGCGGAGACCTTCATGGCCGAACTGGTCATAACGCTTACGCTTATCGGGATCGCTAAGAACCTCGTACGCCTCGGCGCATTCCTTGAATTTGGTCTCCGCATCCTTATCGCCAGGATTTTTATCAGGATGGTACTTTATCGCCAGGCGCCGATATGCGCGCTTAATCTCGTCTGTGGAGGCGTTCTTGCCTATCCCAAGTACTTCGTAGTAATCTCTTTTGGCCATTGTCTCGTATTTCATATCTCGTTTCATACAACAGTTTACCTTGTCTATGCACGATAAGTGACAAGATACGCTTCACGCTTCACGAGATACGAGGCATTATCTTACCGAACCCGCTATCGGCTCTTCATCTTTGTCTTCTTCTTTCAACTCCGTTACCAATACATTCGTTGTCAGCATCAACCCTGCTACAGAAGCAGCCATTTCCAGTGCAGTCCTAGCAACTTTTGCCGGGTCGATTATACCCGCTTTAAACATATTCACGAACTGACCGGTGTTGGCGTCGTAGCCCACTTTTGTGTCTTTCTCAAGCTTCTCTAAAAGTTGGGCAACAATAACGTCTCCTTGTTCGCCGGAGTTATCCGCAATTTGCTTAGTCGGCGTCTTAAGTGCGTTGATGACGATATCGAAACCTATTTTCTCATCGCCTCTAACTTTTACTCGGCCCTTTTCAACTTCGGATATAGCCCGCAGGAACACGACACCGCCCCCTGTCACAACACCCTCTTGCGCTGCTGCCCTTGTTGCGTGTAGTGCGTCATCCAGTAGGTCCTTGCGCTCCTTCATTTCTGTTTCTGTCGCAGCCCCTGCATTAATTACCGCAACACCGCCGGTCAACTTTGCCAACCTTTCTTGTAGCTTCTCACGGTCGTAATCACTGGTTGTTTTTTGTATCTGACTGCGAATCTGGTCGCATCGAGCCGTGATGTCTTTTTTCTTGCCAGCTCCTTCGATTATTGTAGTCGTGTCCTTGTCGACCGTGATTTTCTTTGCTTGCCCTAACTGTGAAAGTTCGATCTTTTCCAGCTTAATGCCCAGATCTTCAGTTATCACCTGTCCACCTGTTAATACGCTGATGTCAGCCAGCATTGCTTTTCGTCGGTCACCGAAGCCCGGAGCTTTAACCGCACAGGCTCTCAGCACGCCTTGCAGGCGGTTGATAACCAGAGCTGCTAATGCTTCTCCCTCCACGTCTTCAGCGATAATCAGCAAAGGTTTTCCAACCTGGGCGATTTTCTCAAGCAGTGGTATTAACTCGCGGATGTTAGATATCTTCTTCTCGTGCAGCAATACGTATGTATCTTCAAGCACCGCTTCCAGCGTCTCGGCGTTAGTCATAAAGTAAGGCGATATGTAGCCGCGATCGAACTGCATGCCCTCGACAACATTCAGCTCGTTTTCCATCCCTTTGCCTTCTTCGACCTCGATGACGCCTTCCTTACCCACTTCGTCAAGTGCATTGGCCAAGATTTCTCCGACCGATCGGTCATTGTTGGCGCTGATGGTTGCCACTTTAGCTATATCGTCGTGGCCTTTCACGGCGACACTGACTGACTTGATAAACTTAGTGACAGCTTCAGCAGCTTTACTAATGCCTCGATATAGTGCCATCGGGTTTACACCAGCAGCCACGTGTTTCAAACCTTCTAGGTAAATCGCCTCTGCCAGGACAATTGACGTGGTTGTTCCATCACCGACAACATCAGAAGTCTTGCTTGCAACCTCATTGACCATTTTTGCGCCCATGTTTCGGAATGGCTCGGGCAGTTCTATCTCTTTGCTGACCGAAACGCCGTCTTTTGTCACCTTCGGCGAACCCCAGCTTTTCTGCAGAATCACGTTCTTGCCGGTTGGTCCAAGTGTGACCTTAACCGCAGCGGCCAGCTCCTTCAGGCCCTCTCGCAGCTCTGTTCGTGCAGTATCATCGAACATTAATTGTTTTGCCATCTTTCCTACCTCTTTT
>CAYSPM010000176.1:0-4624 GCA_964432925.1 uncultured Pirellulales bacterium
TCGCCTGCATCGCGAAGGCTCAGGAACTTTACCCCTTTAACTACGCGATTGTCCTTAACGTCAAGACACGGAATAATTCGTTTTGTCAGCATTTCTTTGTTTGCCGTTGGCAGATTTGATAAAAGTTTTCTAAAAGTTTTAGCCCAGCTTTGCTGCTTTTTTCAGGGTGAAATTGCACGCCGTATATGTTCTGCTTTTGCACCGATGCAGCAAGAGCAAAGCCATAGTCCGTAAAGGCAACTTTGGCTCGGCTGTCGGTGACCTCTGCATAGAACGAATGCGCGAAATAGAAATGTTTTTCCCGACCCAGCCCTGCAAACAGATCCATTTCTTTTGGCAACTGTACGCAATTCCAGCCCATGTGAGGTATGGTTCTGCCAGGTGGGATTGGAACTACACTACCAGAGATTAATCCCAGACCCTTGTGCAGGCCATGTTCACTGCTCTGATCAAACAGCATCTGGTAACCGACACAGATGCCGAGAAGTGGTTTACCTGTTCCGGAGACGTTCTTTATAACTCCAGTCAGCGAACCCAGAGCGCCAATAGCATAGCCAAAAGCAGCAACTCCGGGCAGGACCAGTCCAGACGCGTTTTCGATTATCTGTGGCTTACAGGTAAGCGTTACATCACAGCCTATATGCCGGAATGCATTACACACGCTTCTGACATTTCCAACATTGTAGTCGATAACAGCTATCACGTTTTTTATTGACTATTTACTATTGACTATTTACTATTGAGAACGACGACGATTAATCATAATGGAACGGAAAAATATTAAATAATAAATTGAAAATAGTAAATAACAAACTTGTAGTGAGCTTGCCGAGCCTATGTGCGGGATAGTAGCATATCTGGGCAAAAAGGCTGCGCAGCCTATTCTTATAGAAGGCCTTAAACGTCTGGAATATCGAGGGTATGACTCGGCTGGTTTAGCGCTCGCAGGTTCCAAAGGCATCAAAGTTAAAAAGACCAGCGGTAGAATTAGTGCATTGGAGCAGATTCTGGATCAGCCTGATCGCAATGATACGCTTGGCATCGCGCATACACGCTGGGCTACTCACGGTGAGCCAAACTTTATTAACGCTCATCCTCACTTGGATTGTACTGAGAAAATTGCTGTTGCCCACAACGGCATCATAGAAAACTATAGTACACTTAAGACATGGCTGCAAAGCGAAGGTTTTTCCTTTGTTAGTGAAACAGATACCGAAGTCATTGCAAACCTAATCGGATATTTTTATTCGAAAGATGACAGCGGTGAAAAGACTGCGGGTCAGACCAAATTTGAATGGGCGGTCCAGCGAGCA
This sequence comes from uncultured Pirellulales bacterium, assembly GCA_964432925.1. Taxonomy (GTDB): domain Bacteria; phylum Planctomycetota; class Phycisphaerae; order Sedimentisphaerales; family Anaerobacaceae; genus CAYNTC01. Next base: position 1,314 of record CAYSPM010000176.1, read on the forward strand.
CTTCGCGAGGTCCACGGCACCTACGGTCTGGTGATCCTCTGTGCGGACTTCCCTGATACACTTATCGGCGCAAAAAAAGGAAGTCCCCTTATCCTTGGCGTTGGTGACAATGAATACATACTTGCTTCCGACGCTGCTGCCATTGTCGAACACACAACACGTGCAATATACATGGCCGACAATGAGATGGTTATAATTAATTCAGATGGATTCCATACAAAAACAATAAACAATATTCCTGTTACTAAAGACCTGAAGGAAATCGAAATTTCCCTTGAGCAAATCGAGCTGGATGGCTTTGCCTACCACATGCTCAAAGAGATATTTGAGCAGCCACGGGCACTAAGCACGTGCATGGGTGGCAGAATTGATATCCAGAGCGGAAAAATCAAGCTTGGTGGTGTCGCCGAGCACCTGCGTGAGCTGACCCGCTCAAAGCACCTTATCCTTACTGCCTGTGGAACAGCCTTTCATGCAGCACTGGTTGGAGAATTCCTTTTCGAGCAACTTGCAAGAATTCCAACAGAAACCGAATACGCCAGCGAGTTTCGCTACCGCAATCCAATCATCGAAAGTGAGACAGTCGTCGTAGCAATTAGCCAGTCGGGCGAAACCCTCGACACTCTCGCAGCAGTTGAAGAAGCTAAAGAACGTGGAGCAACCGTACTCGGCATTGTTAACGTCGTGGGCTCGGCTATAGCCAGGGCTACCGATGCAGGAATATATTTGCACGTTGGACCTGAGATCGGCGTTGCCAGTACAAAGGCTTTTACTGCCCAGGTGGCGGTCTTGACTATGCTGGCGATAGAATTGGGCAGGAGAAAACACATCAGCAGCGACGAAGCCTCCAAATATATCGATGAGCTCGTGCAGATACCGGATAAGATTGAGCAAATACTCAATCAGTCTGAGCATATTAAAAATATTGCTGCGGCAAACATAAATAAAGAAAACTGGCTCTTTTTAGGTCGAGGCTTCAATTATCCGGTGGCTCTGGAGGGGGCTCTGAAACTTAAAGAGATAAGCTATATCCACGCTGAAGGTCTTCCTGCCGCCGAAATGAAGCACGGTCCAATCGCTTTAATAGCTGATAGTATGCCTGCTGTTTTTATTGCCACGTCTGGTCCTCAGTATGATAAGATGATAGGCAACATTTCAGAAGTCCGGGCACGTGGTGGGAAAATCATAGTTGTTGCAACCGAGGGCGATAAAAGCATCGGTCAGCATGCTGACCATTTGATAACGGTGCCTCAGGCCCCGGAGATTTTGCAGCCTATGCTCACGGTTGTTCCCCTGCAACTTCTGGCTTATCACGCCGCTATGCTCCGCGGACACGATGTTGACAAACCGCGTAACCTCGCAAAAAGCGTTACCGTTGAGTGACGGTTAGAGTTCTGTGCAGCTTAAAATCGAGAAACCCTACGATTTGCCACAGCCAGTACATACTACTCAGAAAGAGAGTATAATTGGCTTTAGTCTTGTAGAGTTATTGGTTGTCATAGCAATTATTGCCCTGTTATTATCGATATTGACACCGTCACTTATGCGAGCTAAGTCAATTGCGATGCGGGCAAAGTGCGCACATAACCTTAAGCAGATAGACCTTGCTATGAATTTTTACTTAAGTGCAAACGATAACGCCTATCCGTGCGCCCAGGATCCTGTATCGAATGAGCCATTTTTCTGGTTATGGATGGGACGTGGTTGGCGGTCATTTGTGCAGCCGTATTTGGGAGATAATATCGACGTCAACAATCCTTCGGTTCTATTATGTCCGCAAGATCGTACCGACCCAGCTAAGTACGAATCCACAAGCTACTCATATTCAATGACTTTCTATCATAGTCCCGAGCAAATCGATAATATGAACAGTGTTGAGGATACCTACACAAATCCGAAACCTTGCATGCCGCAGAAATCTCTCAATGTGGCCAACGCTTCGAGTAAGATACTTATCGGTGAGTGGTTTAGCAACCACTATCCTATCGGTGAGGATAAGGGTTGGTGGACCTGGCAGGGTAGCCGCAATTACCTCTTTGCTGATGGTCAGGTACATTTCCTTGAGGCCAGGCAAATTCGTTCTGCCCGTGACGACCTTCCTGACGCGAACCTGACGATTCACGGTGTCAAAGGCCTCGATCTGTCACACTAAATCAATGTACCTTTCCGAACACAGTACGAACTTCCAGTCACGCCTGTGCATCTATAAGGGACGCTGCACATCAGCTAAAACTGGGGCCCATGCCTTAAATCAACATGAGCCCCAGATCAATGCAATCGTTTGTGGATAATTGACAATCTCAAAACGCAAAGCTACGGCCAGACACTCTGCTCAAGCCATGCTGAAACTAATTCTGCATAGTCCTTAAAATCAATCTTGCGAGAACCTACAGGCTCAGAAGAATATAGCTCCGCAGCGGATGGAACCGGAACATACAACTGGCCATCACCCTGCGTCGTGTCAGCAAGATACGCTATCTCAGCCGACGACAACAACCGACTGTAAATACGAACATTGTCTATGGCTCCTTCATATAAGCGGATACCATCATCAGCTTCAGAGTTCCTTCCTATGTTGACGGCAAATTGATTAGTGGCGATAGAACCCACATGGCCCGAGGTAGTCTGCAGTGCTCCATCAATATACAACTTAAGCTGAATTCCATCATAAGTGCCTGCCACATGTAATCGTCCCACGGATTGTGGGGGAATTTTACAGAGGAGGCCAGCCCTACTGCCAGGCTGTTAAATTACCCTCCTTGAATCACACACTCCATTCTCACCTCGCAGATACTGAGCCCGGTACGGAGGAGCCAAGACCTTGTCCCAATTCTTGAATCCCCACATCGTCTTGGCCCGAATCTTGTACGTCAGTCCTATCACACGCTCGGTAGCATTATTCGTCGGATCACCAGGACCACGACCGACATACGGCCAGGTCCTCTCTATGTGCTGAAGCAACTGGTTAGCCCTCCAATGAGTCCCCCTACGGCAGTTGATGAAACGCCGCACCAAACGCTCAATCTCCTCCGGCAGCCGAGGCGATGACCATCTCTCATGCAACAGCCGCTTCAACTGCAGCATCGTCTGCGACTCGTACGAATGCCCTTCTGCATCAAACTGTCGGGACAAATCCCAAGCACGCTTGCACTTGCTCTTGAGCCAGTGAGCCAAGCAGATTGTGCGAGAACCTTCTGGTACCACCTGCTCATAAACGCTCAACTCGTCGGTCCAAAGCTCTTGGGCCCCGACAAAGGCCATAACCTCTTGGACGTGCTTTCGCAGCTTAGCGGCATCGGTTTCCTTGATAG
>CAYSPM010000177.1:0-4472 GCA_964432925.1 uncultured Pirellulales bacterium
TGAAGCGGTGTATCTCGTCAATGAACAGTACGGTCCGGGTGCCCGTAGCTGCAAGGCGATCCCTCGCCTTGGTTATTATCCGGCGGATATCCTTGACGCTCGCTGCGGGTGCACTTATATAATGGAATTTGGCTTTGGTGCAATTGGCGATGACTCTGGCGAGGGATGTTTTGCCGGTTCCGGGTGGGCCGTAGAAAACCAGACTCGAGAGCTTATCAGCTTGTAGCATTCTTGTCAGCAGTTTATCGGGCCCAAGAAAATGCCGTTGTCCCATGAACTCGCCAAGATCTCGAGGCCTCATTCGCACAGCCAACGGGGCTGCTGAATCAATATTGGCCTTCTCAGACTGTTCAAACAACCTCTTATCGGTCTCTTCTGCCCGCATAGAGGATATTATATGTGCTGAGCCGGAAAGTGTCGAAATCAATTCCTTTGCTCTACTGAAGGCTTTGGCCTGAATAGTTCATAGCGCACCCAATCCCTTGCTATATGTACGGATACATATATACTATTTCACAAGTCGAAGTAGCAATCTGTCTGCAGGATTGCGTCATTGAAGAATAGGAGACACCGACGAATGAATAGTACTAGTACTCCAGCCAAAGCAAGTTGGCCCTACAGAGTGAATGCGAAAATTCAGAGCATCCATGGTTATAGGACTATCTTACGTGGCAATTTTAACGCTTTCTCGCCTTTTAACTCTAAATCGAGCTCGGAAAAAGCTGAGAGGCGGCTTAACAAGCTTCTGCTCGGTTATCCCAGAAATCACAACTTTAGAGTTCACAAAAAGAAACTCATTCCCAGCTTTAGGCTTTACGAGCGGTTGCGACTGGTGAAATCCGCTTACCCTAATCCATTGGAAAGCTTCCTGGACATAGGCTGTAGCAGAGGATTCTACGTTATGGACGCTGCTCAAAGACCTGATTGTAGGGCCTCGATAGGAACAGATGTTTATGAGCCGTTCATTTGTACTGCAAACGAAGTCAGGAAATACCTTGAGATGGACAATGCTTGTTTCCATTTGGCCGGTCTCGAAGATGTAGCGGATGCTCCCGAAAACTATGGCGGTCCCTTTCAAACAATCCTGCTCATCGGCACATACCATTATCTATTTTGGGGCAGCTCTATATGTCCGACTGCATATCACAGCCACAGGGAGATTCTGACAAGACTCTCGCGTATCTGTATTGATAGAGTGATTTTATCGGGGCGTTTAGAGGTAAATAAACTTCAGAGATCACTGAAGGAAAAGGCTAGGTCGACGGTGGGCGATGTCCCATACAGCACTGCAGAGTTTATCAACAGTGCAAAAGAGTTCTTCGAGGTGCGAACCGCCGGTTATCTTGGCACGTATCCGCTTTTCGTAATGTTGAAAAAATGATTAGCCCGTTTGTTATGCGCCTATATCGTCATAAAGCGCTGTTTAGAAAGATCTTGCAATATTAGACAAACCTTCGCATGCGGATATACGATTGTTTGGCATCGAGCCTTCTCAACAGTTGAGTAATACCAATTGTGCTTGATATTTGCGTCTTTGTCATTTCGACCGATTCATCCTTCGCACCCCCTAGAGGGGAGAATGGAAGCCCCTAAGGGGCGAAGTGGAGAAATCTATTTATGGCTTAGCGGTTATATGCAAAATGAAAGTGCACCACCTTTTTGAATTTTTTTTCGGGATTCCAGATTAATCTTGAATGGTACTGAAATTATAAATTCAAGCTGTTTATCTCTCTCAATGTGAACTGTGAGGGTTTCTTTTAACAAATGCCATTCAGCAAGAACAAAATAGCTGATATAAGACGCTGGAAGCATCACAATCTCGTTGAGAACTTCTATCCAGCCATCACTCCTGTCGGAAAGCTCACGAACCTGGCGAAGAAAGTAAACCTTAGGGACAAACTCGCGTTTCTTTTGACGACCAGACCTCGGAACTTCATAGCCGGTATATCGAAACGATGCCTCATTAAACCACGCCAATTGACGGTCTATATCAGCAAGGGTGCTAAAGGTACGTCGATTCCAAAAATTCCTGGCAAAGACGCTGTTATTGCCCTCTATCGAGGCCTGAGAAAATGGACGCCGAGGTACCGCATAGATAGGCCAAATCTGATTACCCAAAAGAAATGCCATCACCTTGCTGATATTGCGTTTGCCAGATCGAGAGCCTATGGTTTCCGTTGCATTGTCAACTTTTATGCACTCTGGTCTCTCATATTGCTCAAAGACTTCTTTGCATCCGCAAATAAATGCTTTGGCATTTTTGGCTTCTATCCTCTTGAAATATCGAAACTTAGGTTCTGTCTTAAACGAAAAACCGATAAAGTGAATCGGCTCTGTACGACCTGTAAGATATTTTTGGCCTACAAAGTCCGCCTCCATGACTCGCTTGCCAAAGGTGTGATAGATGGTGTTCTCCGGATAGCACAGATAGCGAGATGCTCCGGTATTACGATGCTTTCTGTATTTATCCGAAAGCTCCATGTCTTTGAGGATTTGTCCAATCGTTCGCAATGGAGGGACGGTGTCGTTAGGATAGCGATGTCTCCATTCTTGTTCGATGGCGGAGGCTCCCCAAAAGAAGGCTTTGGGATTTGCTTTCAGATAGGCGTGCAGCTCTACAATCCTATGTTCGGTATGTTGATCCCATTTTCTTCTTTTTCCTCTGGGCCAGCCTCTGTTATCTATAGAGAAATCTTGATCTGGCGATTGGGTCCATCGAATCACAAAGTGTTTACTGATATGTTTTTTGGCCGTGATCATATTCTTGGAAAGGCCTTCGGTAAAGTAAAGTCGATTTACCTCAGATTTGAGTTTAAGAAGCTTTTTTTGTCCATAATGCGTAGCAATTTTATTGTTTGTTTGAGACTTTTCAATATCATGTTTTATGCCCATGTAAGCACACCTAAAGGTGGTGCGCTTTCATTTTGCATATAACCCCTAACACATAGAATTACGTATATGCTTAAAATCGGGACGACCGGCAAGCTACCGGTCAAGCGGAATATAGCTAATCCCATCAGCTACAATCCCTTATTAAAACAGGTAATCGTGAGAATTTCCTCTCTTGAATCACAGACCACCCGGTTATATAATCACCCCTGTATGTGGAAATCAAATTTCCTATAAGTTACCAGGATCAGTATTAACCTTTACTCGGAAAGAAAACGAAATGAAATCAAGCAATGCTGAACAATCCTCCAACATTTGCCAAAATCGCCCACGATCATCAGTCTCGGCAAGGCACGTAACGAAAGCGATGCCGCTATCAGATATGCCGAGCCTTGACGGGCATACTCAAATAGAGAAATGGTATCAGCCACATTTAATTTGTTGTGTCCTTCTCTGCATAATCTTTGGTTCGTTGCCTGTAATAGCACAACCCTCGGGGGGGCCTTATGGTCCGATGCGGCAAAGGTATGATTTACCCGAGGGAGCAGGTAAAATTTACTATGTAGCACCCGATGGACAGGCTGAATCGTCAGGAGAAAAGCTTGCTCAGCCAACCTCTCTGGCAGCAGCTATAGAGCGAGTAAAGACCGGCGATGCAATCGTGATGCGTGGCGGCATTTATCGTACCGGTAACATGAAATTTAACCAGGGCATTATCATACAACCCTATGCGGATGAACAACCGGCGCTCAAGGGAACCCAGACAGCAACCCAGTGGCAGGCCCTGCCTGATGGTTTATGGAGAACTTCCTGGCCTAATTTGTTCCCTTCAAAACCTGCGAGCTGGTGGAGACAAACGAGGCATGGGAGAGAAACAACACCACTGTGTCTTTTCAATAATGATATGGTGTTCGTCGATGGTAAGTTATTGCAGGTGGTCGGACAAAAAGAAGATGCCGATGAGAATTCGTATTTCATCGACTACGATGAAGGACAGGTTTACATCGCTACTGACCCAAATGACCGATTGGTCGAAATCACCGCTTTCGATAGTGCTATTATAAGAACAACCGGGGATTGTCACGGTAAGACCTCAGACCGCAAGGGTCCTGTGATTCGGGGAATCACTTTTACCCAGTATGCCTTCCGTGCGATAGAAGTGGAAGGAACGAACCCAGAGGGTTTATCAGATGAGTCCAAGCACGGAAAGGAAGTAGTGGGTACGACTTTGGAGAATTGCACGATTTCTTTCTGTTCGCGGGTCGCCGCTTACTTAAGAGGAGATAATTTAATAATGCGGCATTGCCTGGTGAGCGATACCAGTACGGAAGGTATCTACATCTTGAGCTCGTCCGATGTTTTATTGGAAAAGAATATCTTCACCCGCAACAATATCGAGAGAATCACCGGCTACTATCCCGCGGCGGTAAAGATATTCAATCAATGTTACCGTGTAACGTGCCGGGATAATCTGGTTACCGACCATCCGTATTCAAACGGTATCTGGTACGATGTGGGCAATGTTGACGGCCGGTTTATCAACAACCGGGTCGAGAACATAGGCAATATGAAAAGACGGTTCT
>CAYSPM010000178.1:0-4420 GCA_964432925.1 uncultured Pirellulales bacterium
CAATTCTGTTATTTGCCCAGCCTTTACCTTTGGTACCCAGCACACCCTGAAAAGTGAAGGCACAAGATCAAAAGCGTAAAACTGAGCATCTTGGATTTTGTCACGGTAGGGCCAGAGGTTCGTAGAATTTGTCAGGCTTAGAACCAAGAGTGCTGGTCAGTGTGCCGAGTTCTTCAATAGTGCAATCAATTCGGTCGCCGGGTTGCAAGAATCTGCCAGTAGCTGCGGCTACACCGGCGGGTGTGCCGGTAGCTATGATGTCGCCGGGCTCCAGAGTCATTATCCGGCTCAGGAATGAGACGATGTCTGCGACAGGGTAAATCATCTGTGAGGTATTGGCCTTTTGACGAACCTGGCCATTGACGGTGAGGGTCATTTTGAGGTTCTGCACGTTTGTTATTTCGTCTGCAGTAAGCAGATACGGTCCTGTTGGCAAAAAGCCATCTGCCCATTTGCCATTTAGCCAATCATAGAACTCATCCCAGGGACGTTCAGCTCTGTTCTTTGCGAAGGTCACACTACGAGCTGAAATGTCATTGGCGATTGTATAACCTGCTATATAGTCTGGGGCATTATCGGGCTTTATGGACTTAGCGTTTTTTCCGATTACAACAGCGAGTTCAATTTCATAGTCAATTTCCTGGCTGTAGGCTGGCCAAGGTATCTCTTCATCGGGTCCAATGACTACCGTTGGTGGCATGAGAAACGGTCTTGGCACGGTAGTTTGGCGTGGTGAATCCGAAAGGCCGAGCTTGAGGCCAGCCTCCTTGATGTGCTCAGCATAATTTCCGGCCAGCGCGATAACTTTGCCCGGTCGTGGAATAGGGACAAGGAGTTTGACTGAATCAGTGGGCTCCAGGACGTCGGTCGAATCTGCAAGGTCGGCAATCTTTTCGAGGCAGGAGGTACCCCTCTGTAGGATCTCCTTCACACTACGAGGCGGATTGGAACCTTGCCAGACTGATGGTACGTCTAAAATTCCATTATCGAGCAGTATTCCACAGGAAACCGAGGTTTTTTTCCGGTAAGTGACTAATTTCATTTTTCTGTCCTGATAGTACGAACTTGGATTGGCCTTCGTAATAGTAACAAAAATGGGTTCAGTTTGCAGCAGGAAAACTTTTAACGGTATTTCACTCAAGCAAAGATAGCTGCAATTCCGATTCTATCAATATAGCGTCCTGAAGTGGGTGGTTATCAGTGAAATAAGTAGTGTTTTCTATTATGGGGAATTCTTAAGTATGATTTTGAAAGATATTTTGGTGGGGACGAGTAGTTGGCTTAGGGGCCAAAAACTGTCGAAGTTTGCAGGTTATCCGCCTGATGTAGATGATGAAGGATTGCTCACTGAAACAGGCGATGAAGTAGCCGAGCAGGAATCTGCTATGCCTGATCTGGATGTAACAGACAACAACGAAGTAGTTGTAAAGGCATTTCAGCCGATAGACTCACGTGAGCCGCTGGGAGAAATGCCGGATGGAGTTAATAGGCTTATTGAACAGCTACACGGAATTAATAGACACTTGGATCGTCAGGTTGTGCAGCACGAAGAGTTAATGCGCGATGTTAAGAAACTGCCCGAATTGCTCGCAGGCTTTCCTTCTGTTGTAAAGAGCCAAAGGCAGGCAATTGAGCAACTACAGGGACAGATAAAGGCAATGGCAGTGAGGGATCAGCGGCTTATGGACACCGTAGCGCAAATTCCAGCCGAAACAGCCAAACAAGCCGATGCTTTGGTTAACATTAATCATCAGCTTGCAGCGGCTGCGGATATTGATGTCCAGGTTGCCGAGAACTTCAACAGGTTCAACGAGGCTTTGGAAAATCTCAATGGTAGCGCAGATAGCCAAACCGAGAGTATTATTCAGATGAGCAAGACTTTCGCTGCGAGCGACAGGCACCTGAAATATATGATAACCAAGCAGAATAGGCGGTTCGCGTGGCTATTCGTGGCGACTGTGGGGGTATGCGTGTCGGTTATCTTAGTCCTGAGCGGCATCATTATGTATTTAGCGCGCTAAAAAAAATTTTCAATTCTACTTGACCACGTTTGAGTATTCTAATAGCATCCGTTAACAGCTCTCTTAAAAATCAATAGTCCAGGTACAGGTCCTTAAGCTTTTACGCTTGGGATAGCCAAACGGGAATGCGGTGAAAATCCGCGACGGTCGCGCCGCTGTGAGCGTCTGTTCCGATAGCAAGTCGGAAATCCGAAAGGCATTTTGGGCTTCGAGACACGATTAGAATGTCTTGGGTTCAAGCCACTTTCTGTAGCAAGGTCAATATTTTGTAGATTAGTGTTGATGTTGGCCAGGCAGATGGGAAGGAGCCTTACGGTAAGACGCAAGTCAGAAAACCTGCCTGTGGTTGGTTGTACATAGATAGTGTTCCCGCGTCAGGAACGCAGGACACATGGTATAGCCAGTGGCGACTACACCATTGTGTTTTAGGCTCGGAGGATTAAACCGCCGTTCCTTTTGTGGGAACGGCGGTTTTTTTATTGTCTTCTCGGCCCTCGCGTGAAGGGCCGGATAGCATGAAGGAGGTAAGTAAATGGCCTCGGTAAAACAGGTGTTGCTTAGATATTTTTTATTTCTAACTGTTGCTATGGCAATGACAAATTTGGTGAAGGCTGATTATATAGCTACTTTCGATGACTTAACTTTGCCAGACGAATCTTTTTGGAACGGCTCTGATGGGGTGGGCGGCTTTATCAGCGGCTCAGCTTTCTTTAGTAACAGCTTCACTGATTGGGGAGGTGGCGTGATTTCCTGGGACGGCTTTTCTTATTCGAATATGACTGATAATACGTCAAGTGGGATTGATAGTCAATATAATGCAATTGCAGGAGGTGGCCAAGGCGGTTCTCAGAATTATGCTGTTGCCTGTGTCGGCTGGACTGCACCGCCTACTGTTACGCTGGATGCAGCCGGTATTGTGGGGGGTATCTATGTCACAAATAGCAACTACGCTTACTATTCAATGCTAAACGGCGATGCCTTCGCCAAGAGATTTGGCGGCGACACTGGCGATGATCCGGACTGGTTCCTATTAACTGTTACAGGCAAGGACAGTAATAGCGATGTCACTGGAGCGGTCGAATTTTATCTGGCCGACTTCCGCTTTGCGGACAACAGCCAGGACTACATCGTCGATACCTGGAAATTCGTTGATTTAACTTCGTTAGGCACGGTAGAGAGCCTGGAATTTTCCTTAAGCTCCGGTGATGTCGGCACCTGGGGTATGAACACGCCGGCGTATTTTGCGATCGATACCATCGTGGGTAGTTTGCCGTCTGTATGTGATAGACCTTACACGGAGATAGGAGTGAACGGATACATTGGAGATGACTGGCGCCACGCTGCTCCGACTGATGACGATGCGGTCGTCAACCCGATATTTCGAGGCTGGGCTACAAGCGTGGTAAGTTATAGCCCGGCGCCTGGTGTTGATCCTCAATGGAGCGATCCAAACAAGGCCTTGGGACCTGCTACAGGGAATAATCTCGACATCGTCAGCCTGGGTGATTTAGACCGTCAGCAGATCGACGCATCTATGCCACCGGGCCAGATAACTTTATCATTTAGCGAACCGATTCGAGATGGCAATGGTTACGATTTTGTTGTTTTTGAAAACGGTTTAGTTTCCGAATGGGACACCGCCACCGGCTCCGTCACTGGCCAAATGTTTGCGGAGCTGGGATTTGTTGAAGTATCTTCTAATGGAATAGATTTTGCAAGATTTCCGGCAGTATCACTAACAAGTGAACCAGTTGGTCCATACGGCACTATTGAGGTCAGCAAGGTCTATAATCTTGCCGGTAAGCATCCTAATGCTAATAGTCTGTGCACAGGCACTCCATTTGATTTGAGTGAAATTGCCGATGATCCTGATGTTATCTCAGGCCTTGTGGATATCAACAATATAAACTATGTGCGAATAGTTGATATTCCTGGTAGCGGCGATTTCTATGATGATGCAGGCGCTCATATTAATCCTGAGACCTGGCCTATTTGGGACTATTACGTAAATGATCATCCAATTTATGATGCGTGGCTCACCTTTGGTTCCGGCGGATTTGATTTGGAGGCGATCGGCGTTCTGGAGGAACAAAACTATTCCGCAGATATAAATCTGGACGGCACAGTTGACATACTTGATTTCACTTTGTTCGCATCAGCCTGGCAAAGTCATTTTGGCCAGGCTAACTGGATAGCCAGATGCGATCTGGCTCAGCCGAAAGATTATATCATTGATGCTTTAGATTTTGCCATCTTTGCTTGTCAATGGGGCCAAATTGAACAATGGCAGAACAAATAAAAGTTAAGAGATGATAGGGTGGGGCTTTCATCCTTCGCATTCCTTGGGGAGGAGAATGGATGCCCCACCATGGCTTTATTGGTGGGCTAAAGCCCACCCT
>CAYSPM010000179.1:0-4391 GCA_964432925.1 uncultured Pirellulales bacterium
GTCCGCGAAACGGCGATGTCCGAACGCGTACTTCACTAAGTGTTTTCGCTGTGCTGTCCAAGTTCGAGTCTAAGCGATTTAATTTGAACGTCAGGGTAGTGCCTGGGATTATCGTCGTCCGTAAGCCAATGTTCATATAAAGGGCGAGAAGTGTCTGGTCGAATTGACCATCTAAATTGTTACGCATCTTCCCGATACTGCCCTCCAAAGTCCATTTCCTTCCCTGCTTCCAAGAGATGCCAATCTCTCCACCACGCCGATCAGCAATGTCAGTATCTTGCCCATCAAAATAATCCGCACCTAAGTTGAGCAAGTCCATATCGACGCTGAAATTCTCAGAGGGAAGGTATTCACCCCGCAGCCTAAAAGCCATATCTTTATACTTATCTTCGCCCTGTCCCTGACTGATGCCGAACTCGCCAGACAAAAACATCTTGTTGAACGGAAGATACGAAAATAGCCCTCCAAGATGTGAACTGGACTCCGGAAATGAGCGGCGATCGGAGTAACTTTCTTTCTCAAGGTATATGTGGTAATGGTCTTGCTGAAAGCCCAAAATACCGCCAATTGTCAAACGATCGGTCAGCCCATAGAGCAGCCGACCGCTTGCTATCTCACCGAAAAAGTCGCCAACCTCAAAGCCTTTCTTGTCCGACATCCAAAGCTCGCGTTTCGAGCCAACTACACCCAGATATGCGCTTCGATTCTTCGGCAGAAGACGAGGCGTGCCAATAATAGATTTTTCAACTCGCATTTCATTTCCATTAGCTTCAGTAATCACAATAACAACTTCATTGAGAATACCGCCTGGCAATTCAATATCCTCAAACCTATATGTCCCCATGCCGGGGGCGGAGCCCTCCTCGGGAAATACCTCCTGTGTCGCTATACTTCTGTCATTTAGAAGAATCTCGACTGCTGCGCCAAGCGGAGCGGTTCCTTCAAATACATAAGGTCTGCCGAAGAATTGGCGCAGACCAAGCGACGACCGGTCTGACTCAAGCTCCTCTTCGTTATAGCCAGTCAAACCGTTCACGCGAATTCCTGTTACATTGGAGGTGGGGTATATCAATTCCGACAGTCCAAAAGATGAGTCTCCCAAGGCAAGCTCTGAACTGGGAAGACGATACACCCACTCAAACCAGTCTGTTTTGGCAATGTATGGATCGTAATTCTTCCAGTAGCACTGTCGTTCGTTATTTTCCCAGATGAGTTCGGGGTGCGAAATTTGAATTTTGTATTGCCCTTTATTAAAATTTCCCCAGACAGTCTCACGAGGCGTCGACGAGCGGGCCGATTGTGTGTATGTGCTTTGTTCTGGAGACCGCCACTGATAACTAGGAGACCAGTTAAATTCCAGAAAATGTAGTAAATCCTGGCTACGATCAGCAGCAGGCAAAACTTCTGGCAAATCAATCGGAATGCGTTTCGCTCGAATCTTGAGCAAAGAAATCCCCTTGTCTAATTTCCATACACTCAGCATTCGGTCCAATTGTATCCGGTATTCATAAAGTGCATTGTCCCATTCCAGGTCCATGTCAAGAATCACTCCGAGATCCTCGGCGCTGAGATAAACGTCAGGCTGGAATGTAATCTCAGACTTGGCTTGCACGAATGACAGCGGGCGCGTCTGGCCATTGATCTCAAGCTCACGTTTCTCCAGATCTATCCTAACGGGCCCCACGCCCTCCGGAGAGAATCTAAGCGTTGTGAGTTCCTCTTCCACCTGCCATTTAAATGCATGTAAAATTCGCAGCAAAGGCAGCAATCGTTTTCCGTCAGACGTTACCAGTGAGTCCATGTCTTCTACCCGCAGCCTTTGGTAAAGCCGCCGACCCCGAACAACGAATCCGACGAGCTCGCTTGTTACCTCTGAGGCTCTCTTAGCGGAATTTGGATCGATGAATTGCTCAAAATCATACGTATTAGGGTCGGAAACCGGCTTGTTGGTATCTGCAATCCCACTTTCAGATAGCTGGGACTGTGGAGGTTCGCCGTTCTCTGATTGGGCTGGCCCAACAGCGTCTTCGGCTATTGCGCTGAGCGGCAGCAGGCACAATACAAGCGCACCCAAGTAATATAAAACTTCTTGAGTGACGAGAGACGCTGCTACTCTATTCATGCTTGGTCATCGGTTTTCGGCTCCATCCTCTCTTGATTGTCAGTCGATTCCCTTTGACCTTCGTTTTTACTCGTTGATTCGTTCGATTTATCTGACGACGCAGCGGTGGTTGCCTGGTCACTTTGAGATACGGGCAGTGATTTCGGCCAATCAACCGTTATCTGTTTGGTGAGAGCTTCCTGAAGATGTACAGCCTCAAACGTGATCTTTATCGTATATTCCCCGTCCGGAAGGTTGGCTTCCATTTTTTTCTTGAATCTCCTTTGCGCGCCACGCAGAACATATGCTCTGCCGAATGGTCCTTCATCGACAAGCTCTCCGGATTCATTTCTGATTTCATATCTGGCTTTGGCGCCAATACGACCGGTTCCCGTGGCGGCAACCAACGCCTCCAAGAAAATAGCTCCGTCCTCTGTAATCAACTCCAGTTGTCTGATTTCGCCGCTATAGCTGACTTTGCCAACGCTGCCGAAGATCGGTGCCATGATTGCCGTAATCGTTCTCAGCTTAACGGATCTGCCCGCTTGGTCACTCTCGGTGGTCACGACATTCACATTTAGCGACTCCAATTCCATCGCTGCCCAATACTCGCCCGGCTGAAGTTTGCCCCTTGGCACGATGGCAAATCGCACCGCACGCTGAGTCTTAGGTGGTAGCGTTATCTCCCTCGGATTGAAACGAATCCACTGAGCCAACGAATGGTCTCCCGTCTTGGACTGTCTCAATCCTCCCTGCTCGCTGTACATAAAATGAACAGCGTTGATACGGTAGCGTTCTTCCTGGTCTCCAACATTGGAGATGAGAAATCGGCCCGCAGGCCGTCCCTTGTCCATCTGCACTTCCATATATGCCGGCTGTATTCGAATGCCTGCCAGTAGTGTCGGCTCCAAAAAGAAAAGAACAAAGCTGAATATCAATATAACTTTCCGTGTACGTCCGTTGCACTTTCTCATCGTAACCTTCACTCCTCAAGCTGACTCTTCAATAAAAAATCGTAATTGGCCTGGTTTTCAAAAGGCAATTAGCACAAAAACGAACTCGCCATTGTGCTTGATTTGCCAGCCACTACGGCTGGACTGCTGCAACCAATTTTACCCAGCCGCTATACTCACCCTGAGGTAGCTCATGATCAGGTTGGTTATACTCAAGACTTACAGTTACGTCTTGGCTGAAGTGGCCACCCTGGCCGCTTTCAAAGTCCCATGTTTCGCTTTCAACAGCCTCCATACCATTCAAGAACACCGGAGTGCCATTAAGCCATTCCAGCAAGTTTCCGTGACCCTCAACAGCATTACCCATATCCGGCTGGACGTCTGCTCCGTCGCCACTGACAGGAATCGAGAACTCGCTGTCATTTGCATCGCCCTTGTATAGTTTAGAGGCTATCACTCCAATTTCGACTTCCTCGACATTGGCATCAATGCGGAAAACGATCTCACCAGGGAACGGTCCAGTCTGGATTTCACCAAGGTCCACGTTAGCCGTAATAACGCCAACTGCAATGTTGGCCACGACGTCCACATACACGTGGGCCTCTGCGTCACCCTCGAGATCCGCCATGGCAGGCGTCCAAGATAACATCGCTGCCAATGCGACTACTGCTAATATTCTTTTGTACATTTTCTGACTCCTTTCTTAAACTTCAACTTCCTTCATATGTTCGTGGCACCCGGGCCAATTACGATCCTTTTCACTTTTCTGTTTTTCCTCCATCTCGTGCATGTTGCTTACCGATGCTCAGAACCAGCAACCAATGCGCACCTATCGTGCTGTTTCTCATAGAGGCTGGTGCTTCAGCACACTTTGCTCCTCCATATAGTGTTTTTGTCCGCCTAAGTCTCTCCGACTATACGATGGCTTTACCCTTCCTCCGACAATCGCATGAAGGCCATTTAAGTTATGCTGGCAATCCTATCTGCCGATTGGTGACGTCAACTCGTCTGAAATCTGCCGCAGAAGGATATATAGTAAGTCAGCGTTTTAACCTACAAATAAGAGGGGTGTTGCCTCCTTCCCTTGAGTTAGACATGCTCCTCCTGTCCGTCCATAGATAACCATCCTCCGATCCCTGATAATCAGATCCATAGAGCAAAACTTAAGGTCGCTCTATTTATCTCCCATACTTATCGGACAATGTTACACTGGATAGCACAGGATGTCAAGATAATTATAAAAATTTTGTGTAAAATTTTCCAGTTTCGCTAAACCCGCTTGACGAGAAACCTTTGCTAGTTTCTCACATTTGCTTCAGTTACTATTTCCATTTTCG
>CAYSPM010000180.1:0-4221 GCA_964432925.1 uncultured Pirellulales bacterium
TGGCAATTCCAATCAGCAGGATAATATTAAGCTCTTCGCTCTGTGCTAAAATATTTTTTGGCAATTCAATCATTGCGGCCATAGTTGAATCAAGCTCTTAGATAACGATTTTGTAATAATAGATATTTGAAACCGCGACGTAAACACCAAATAGTCAAAATTCAAATCCATCTTTGGGTACTCCCATAGTGAATTGGACAATAATGTAGGGTGCGTTTGCATGGTTATCACACTTTGCTGTACTTAGCTAAGATCCCACTACGCGTCTGTATGAGGCGCAAGCGAAGTCTGAAGGAAGAAATCGCATACGTTCTTACAGCAGGCAAAACTATGAGAAATGTGACATCTATTGTCATTGCAGTAGTCTGGATGTCGATTGCTCTGGCCATCGAACACCTCCGATTGGTCCTTATCGATGTCGAAAAGAACGTCTATGTAGAGATATGCCACATCACAGGCACGGCTTTCCTCGTAATAGGGTTATTAAGCGCAAATCCGGTTGAGTACACAAGCTTGCTTCGCTTCGAAGCCGCGATTTCGTCATTAATTTCGCCCTTCACATCAGCGAGAACCAGGTTAGAACCGTCGCTAACGAGATAAACCAAATCCAAGCTGACTGCGAAACTCACGTAGATAGCCAACCACTGGCCATTGATTAAGGTATTCAAAATCTTATTTTAGCGGCAGAGCCTAAGATAATTGATCCACATTAAGGTCGTCGGTTTCATCCTGCGACCTTACGCAAGGTATAAAAAATTGTCAGTTTGGCCTTTACGCAGCAGCATGGCAACGGTATAGTGCAATCCTGGATTATTAGCTAAAAGGAGTGTAAAAATGACCAGACAAGGCAAATACAAGTCGCTTTTCATGATAGTACTGATTGGCGCAATCATATTCGCCGAAGCAGCAATTTTAACCGGCTGCAAGAAGGAGCCTGCAGAAACGACTGAAACACAACAGCCGGGTCCAGAATTACAACAGCCTCAACCTATCGCCGAACAGCCCGAGACACCGAAAAGTAGTCTAACCGATCTTTTCCCGGGGCCCAAAATTAGCCTCAGCGAGGTCGTACGTTCTGCAAGAACGTGGGGGCCAGCTTTTGAATCCTGGGCCGGCAAAGTCGCGCCCGACTTCAGCCTGACTGATCTTGCGGGCAACCAACATACTCTTAGCAGTTACCGCGGCAAAAACGTGATGATAATTTTTTGGGCAACCTGGTGCGGCCCATGCAGGATTGAGATACCGAGTCTGATTGAACTGCGAAACACTGTCAGCCGGGACAAACTAACTATGCTCGCCATATCTCGCGAGAGTCCTGCTTTACTCAAGAGCTTCGTCGCCCAGCAGAACATCAACTATACGGTTCTGACTCAGTCTGACAGGCTTCCCAAGCCATATGCTGAGGTGAATGCTATTCCGAGCAGCTTCTTTATTGATCCCCAAGGCAAAATAAAGCTCGCCACAGTTGGTCTACTTCCACTAAGCGACACTAAAGCAATACTGCAGGCAAAATAGAACTATCCCTGTATACCAACTCATTACTAAAGCGCATTGCGCATTTAGAATGTTACTGCCAGCTCGGAAAAATTGAGTCCGTGTAGATAACTATTTGGCAGACCAACAGTTGCAACACGCCTTTTTCTCGGGAACCTGATAAGCGTCTTTTTTAGACCGCCAGGAAGTTGAATCATTCGAGCCTATTTGCTATTATAATTAAGCAAAAGGTTACTATAAATATGACAGATGTAATGAAAGCGAAAACGAAAGCATTTACTCTAATTGAATTACTGGTAGTAATCGCAATTATAGCAATTCTAATGGCGATTCTTCTGCCAGCATTGAACAGAGTCAAAGAACAGGGCAAACGTGCAGCGTGTTTGAACAATCTAAAGCAGTTGTCCCTCGCCTGGAATGTATATGCCGATGATAACGACGAGAGGATTGTATACGCCAACACACATGAAAGAAGCGCTTGGGTGTTCTATGAGCCAGGTAATACAGAAGAAGAAAAGATACGTGGAATCATAGAAGGCGCTCTGTATCCATATTGTCCTGAGGTAAAACTCTATAAGTGCCCCACAGGTATTCGTGGAGAGGTAGTGACATACGCTATAGTTGATTATATGAATGGCCATGATGAGATTGAGGGAGCCACACTACCTCCCTTGGAAAGAAGGATGCAAATTCGCAATGCTGCTAAGCAGATTGTTTTTCTTGATGAAGGACGGTTATCACCCTCAAGCTGGACCGTTTACTATTATCGTGAGAGGTGGTGGGACCCAATTACGGCTCGACATGGTGATGGGACAAACTTCGGTTTTGCCGATGGGCACAGTGAATACTGGAAATGGCGTGATCCACGCACCGTAGAGATAGGGAGTTTCTTGCCCGGAGAAACAATCAGCCCGGACGTACAAGATACGTATTGGTCAGTTGGCAATGAAGATTTATATAGAGTCCAGAGAGCAGCATGGGGGAAATTAGGTTATACACCATCTCATTAGGAAACAATGTTTTATGTTGCATTGTAGACCCGATATGATATGAACCAAAAGCTGTGGTAAACAGGAAAATAGCAGTTTAATATAAAGCAATAGCGAGGTTGAGTATGAAACGGCCGTAAATCCCAGAAAAATTTCTGGACATATTTTATTATCGTGGTTAAACTTAAAGGAAATAGGATTTTCGCACGGTAATAAGACCTTTTATTGATAATTGAGGTAATCGAATATGGCGCACAAAAAGGGACAAGGCTCTTCAAGAAACGGCAGAGACAGTAACGCTCAATATAGGGGCGTGAAACTGTTTGGTGGCCAGCAGGTAAAAGCTGGCTCAATTATCATTCGACAGTGCGGTACGAAATTCTTTCCAGGCTCCAACGTCGGCATTGGCAGAGACTATACATTGTTCGCTACTGCTGAGGGAACGGTACGTTTCCAGGGCCGAAGAGTCCACGTCGTCTGATTTTATATAAAAAGCTATGATGGTAATAAGGATGGTGGTTGCACCATCCTTTTTTTATGTCGAGTCACGAGATATGTTCATCGACGAGGCAAAAATCTGGATCAAAGCAGGAGATGGAGGCAACGGCTGCGTTAGCTTCCGACGCGAAAAATACATCCCCAAAGGCGGGCCGGATGGCGGTGACGGCGGAAGAGGCGGGCATGTTTACTTTAAGGCCGTAGACAACCTGGATACTCTCATGGACTTTGCCGGCAAGCACCACTGGAGAGCCGAAGATGGCAAACCAGGCTCAAGCAATAATAAGCACGGTGCTGATGGAAAAGACCTGATCGTAAATGTTCCACCCGGAACTCTTATCTTTGATATTGATCTGAATCTACTATTGAAAGACCTCAATCAGATCGGCTTGAAGGTATGTGTCTGTCGTGGCGGAAGGGGAGGAAAAGGCAACAAAGCGTTTGCAACTGCAACAAATCAGGCTCCAAGAAATGCCGAACCAGGCAAAAAGGGCCAGCAAAGAAATATAAAATTGGAACTCAAGCTAATCGCAGACGTCGGTTTAGTTGGTATGCCGAATGCCGGCAAAAGCACGCTCATCTCGCGTTGCTCAGCCGCACGGCCAAAGATAGCCGATTATCCCTTCACCACAATAGAGCCTGTGCTTGGTATCGTCGAACTGAGCGGCTTCCGCCGATTCGTCATGGCTGATATCCCCGGCCTGATCGAAGGTGCTCATGCCGGTGCCGGCCTCGGCCACGATTTCCTCAAGCACATCGAGCGCACGACTATTATCGTGCACATCATCGACATCGCGCCAATGGACGGGGCCGATCCGCTGGACAACTATCGGACTATCCGTAATGAATTAGAGCAGCACAGCAAGGTTCTGGCTGCTAAACAAGAGATCATCGTCGCCAACAAAATGGACCTCGACCCAGATGATAAAATTGTCAAAGAGCTTCGAAAAAAGCTTCCGCAGCCGATTCACGCCATCTCAGCAGTAACCGGCTCCGGCATCAAAGAACTAACCGAACTGCTCTGGCAGAAAGTCAAAGAGCTTAAGGAATAATTACCTCAAGCGCGGGACTTGGGGCTAATCGCCACTGTGCCCTTGACATGGTTTGAGTCATATTCTGTCTCCTGACTTCCGACTTCTGTATTCTGTTTTAGAATTGGCTTTGTTTGGGTTTGTTTTCCTAAAGTCTTCGGCGAGGTACATTTTCTTAATCCTTTTGCAAATGTTAGCTTACGTTCATT
>CAYSPM010000181.1:0-4220 GCA_964432925.1 uncultured Pirellulales bacterium
AAGAGTTCACCACTTCTGATTTAATAGGCGGTGAGCACGGATATCGTATCAGGAAGGTGGTGGATCGCTTTATTTCGAGAGTTCTAAAGACAGAAGAGGATATGGTCAAACGATGGGTGGATAATCGTCTGACCATCGCTTGTAAGTATGGTTTTACACTTGTTTACGACGAGTTTACACGTTCCCGTCCTGAGGCAAATAATATTCTGTTATCAATCTTACAGGAAAAAATGATGGACCTGCCAGCGGCAAGAGACGGTGAAGAACCCTACTTAAAGGTTCATCCAAATTTTACCGCAATTTTTACATCGAATCCAGAGGAGTATGCCGGCGTGCACAGAAGCCAGGATGCTTTAAGGGACAGGATGATAACTATGGATTTGGACCACTTTGACTATGATACTGAGTTGGCTATAACCTTGGCCAAAGCCAAGCTGTCCAAGCAAGACTCTCAGATAATAGTGAACATTGTAAGGGGGTTGAGGGAATCCGGAAAGTGTGAGTTTGCTCCCACTGTTCGCGGGTGCATTATGATTGCTAAGACTCTCAAAGTGCGAAAATTAACACCTTCAAGAGCAAATAATGTCTTTATGCAGATGTGCCAGGATATTCTGGCATCGGAAACAAGCCGGGTCGGCTCAAAAACAAATCAAAACAGAGTTAAACAAATCGTAAGAGGGCTTGTAGCAAAAGAGCTTGGCATAGGCGAAACAACTAATTCTACCGATAAGTCCGGCGAAGATGATTTTGCCATAACCGATGCTCAGAGCAAAATTGAGCAAGAAAATAAACAGAAAGAAAAAAGTCTGATTGAAGTATAAAATGGAGGCACATTAAATGAAAACCATACAGCAATTACCAAACCTTAGCGACATAAAAAGCGTGCGTTCCATTGGTGCAACATCTATTCCCAAGATTAAAAGACCAGCTCACCTGGATTTATACGTGCTCGGAATGGAAAAAAGTAGGTTAGAAAAGGAGCTTGCTGCCCTGAATAAAAGAAGAAGTACGGTCATGCGGAGCCTGGCCGATGTCAGTGAACAAGTCGAGAAATTGCAAAAACAAACGTACGAGCAGCAAAGAAACAAAGACCATGAAAACACACCTCAAAAGCCGTTAAAAACGCTGACTGTAAGCTATTGAGTGATAACAGGCATCTGACCAATGGTGTGTGATTTGATCAATAATTAAGAGCTATTAAAGGAACAAGAGTATGGCTAAAGATAAAAGTAAAAAAGATGAAGGGCTGAATATCGATTTCGGCATAGGTAAATTAAGCCTTGGTCTTGGAGGACTGTTGGATGGTATTGGAAACCTGGTTGATTTAGCCAGCAAGTTGAAAGAAGCGGGCGGCGAAATCAATAAAGAAGGCGAGGTTGACTTCAGTAACGTCAAAGAAGGCATGAAAGGGGTGTTTGGGGTTTCCATAAAAACGGCGGTAGGCGGCAAGCCCGTAGTTGAGTCGTTTGGAAATGTCAAGAAGACCCCTGAAGGTCCTAAAGTTGAGGAAGAAAGAGAGCCTCTCACAGATATCTTTGATGAGGACGAAGAGATTCGAATCTATGCCGAAATGCCAGGTGTTAACGAAACTGATATAAAGTTAGATCTGAAAGAAGACATTCTCGATATCTCAGCACAAACAGGAGACAGGAAATACCACAAAGAAGTTTTGCTTCCGGCAAAGGTACAGGCAGATATGCTTGTCTCCTCTTACAACAACGGCATTTTAGAAATCAAGGTAAAAAAGTGAACCCAGTTAGAAATATAGATTAACGGGGTTATATGATTCAAAAACTGTAGTAGAGAACGGATTAAAAATCTTTTTTAGGATTTCTAACAGGGTGAATGGGATTAAAAGGGCTAAAAGAAACTTCACTGAAGTTAATCTTGTTCGGTGGCAAAGGAGGTGTAGGAAAGACAACTTGTGCATGTGCTACAGGTTTGCATTTGGCAGAAGATTTTAAGACACTGATTCTTTCAACCGATCCAGCACATTCACTTGCTGATAGTTTGGGACAGAAACTTGGTGATGAGCCAAGAAAAGTAAAGGGAGTTAAAAATTTAAGTGCTCTTGAAGTAAACGCAGAAAACACTCTTTTAAAATTTAAAACAGAACACGAAGATGAGATAAAGAAAATCGTGGAAACCAGCACCAACCTGGATGCTGAAGACATTGATTCGGTCTTTGCCTTACCTATCCCCGGTATGGATGAGGTAATGGGTTTTAAGACAGTGATTGACCTGATAGACGAGGCAAAGTTCGATAAATACATCGTTGATACCGCCCCTACCGGTCATGCATTAAGGCTCCTAAGTTCACCTAAGCTGCTGGATGACTGGATTAAGGTAATGGCAAAGATGAGATGGAAGTACAGATATATGGTTGAGAGATTTGCCGGCGAGTATGCCGGCGACCATGGCGATGACTTTCTCTTATCTATGAAGAAAACCGTGAAAAGAATAGAGGATTTGCTGCGTGAACAAAATAGATGCGAGTTTATAGCAGTCACAATTCCTGAAGATATGGCTGTTTTGGAAACTACCAGGTTAATAAGCAATTTGGGTAAATTTGGCATTAAGGTCAGACAAATGGTGATAAACAACGTTGTCCAATCAGATGGCTGTAAGTTTTGCAGGGAAAAAAGAAAAGAACAGGATAGGTATATAAACCTCATAAGAGGAAAATTTAATGGCTTAAAAATAACAATTATCCCCTCGTCTCCCCACGAAATCAAAGGGCTGAAGACATTGCTGGATTTTAAAATGCAATTGTTCAATTAGAAACAAAAGAAAGGCAGACGGCATGAAGCAATTTAAAGTAAAGGAGGCATTAGCTAAGGATGTGGGCAGGGCTATCGCCAGGATTGACCCTGAAGATATGAAGGGCCTGGAACTTGAAGTGGGCCAGATAGTAGAAATAGAAGGCAAAAGGAAAACCGCTGCCAAGGTGATGCCCTGCTATGCTGAGGACAGAGGGAAAAAGATTATTCAGATAGACGGCATTATAAGAGAAAACGCTAAAGTTGGTCTTGATGAAAAGGTAACAGTCCAAAAGGTCGAAAGCAAACCTGCCAGAAAGATTACACTATCTCCTTTAAGCGCGGCTGGAGCACTTCAAAAGGATAAAGATGCTAAATACATCAGCTCTCTCATAGAAGGTTTGCCGTTAACCAGCGGCGATAAAGTAAGAGCCAGATTATTTGGCACAAAAACCTGCGACTTTATAGTGGAAGACACAGTGCCGGATGGTGTGGTATCGGTCAGCTCTACAACCCTAATAAGGGTAAAGTCCAAGGAGGGTAAAATTGAGAAAGCTAAAATATCGTATGAAGATATTGGAGGGCTTAGTACCCAGGTCCAAAGAATCAGAGAGATGATTGAACTGCCTTTGAAGTATCCTGAGGTTTTTGACAGGCTTGGCATCGAAGCACCTAAGGGGGTCTTTATGTATGGCCCACCTGGGACGGGTAAGACTCTAACTGCCCGGGCCGTAGCTAACGAAACAGATGCATATTTTATCAGCATAAGCGGTCCGGAGGTTATGGGTAAATTTTACGGTGAATCTGAGGGTCGACTACGCAGTGTTTTCGAGAGTGCCCAGAAACATGCCCCTGCCATAATCTTTATTGATGAGATAGATGCCATAGCCCCCAAGCGGGAAGATATGGGAAGTGAAAAACAAGTCGAAAGACGTGTCGTAGCTCAGCTTTTGGCCTTGTTGGATGGCCTGGAGTCCAGAGGTCACGTCATAGTAATCGGTGCGACAAATATCCCCAATACTATAGACCCAGCTTTGCGAAGGCCTGGACGTTTCGACAGAGAAGTCTCTATCCCGATACCCGACAAAAACGGCCGATTGGAAATCTTAGAAATCCATACAAGAGGTATGCCGTTGGCAAATGATGTCAGCCTGGAAAAATTAGCTGAAATCACTCATGGATTCGTAGGAGCTGACCTGGAGGCTCTGGCCAGAGAAGCAGCTATGTCAGCCCTTAGGAAGATTCTGCCGAAGATTGATTTTGAGTTGTCGGACATTCCTTATGAGGCCTTGCTCGAATTAGAAATAACGATGGACAATTTCCTTGAGGCAATGAAGGAAATTGAGCCGTCTGCGATCAGGGAGGTCTTTGTAGAGGTCCCGGACGTAAAGTGGTCTGATGTGGGAGGCCTTGACAATATCAAGCAGGAACTCAAAGAGGCCATAGAATGGCCGCTCAAAT
>CAYSPM010000182.1:0-4192 GCA_964432925.1 uncultured Pirellulales bacterium
CAATTTGCTAAGCTGTGAGAATTTCGGCTCACGCTTGTTATTCTCGAATTCGCTCAGGGATGATTCGCCTATACCTGTTTGCTCAGAAACTTTTTTGAGAGTGTAGCCTATTGCCTCACGTGCAATTTTAATTTTATGCCCGATGTTCATTTGCAATCTCCTTCCTCTGTTTTATAGAATATTATACAATATAAATCGGTTAAAAGTTACTATTTTCTTCTGAAATATAGAATTTTCATGGATTTTTCTGTTGAGTTTGGTATTCTGGGGTTTTTGAACAGGTGTTTAATACATTCGGGAGGTTGTCTTGGGGTTGTGGTTGAAGTTTACGAAGAATTATCGCAAAGCGTCGATGGGGTGGTCGTAGAGGCCGTCTTTCAGAGGTAGTTCGGTGTAACCAGCCCGGCTGGAGTCCGGATAATGATAACACTGAAGGGCCTCAATGAGGCGCTGACAACGCGGCGAAACGACAAGGTGGCTCTTTCCATCGCCAGAGCGAATGGCCCTGCGAATAAGCTCTACGCCCTGCAAAATGCCGCTACGGCGGAAGCGTATTGCAATTCCATGAGAGCGTAACTCACGAACGATACTAGTACCGGTCACGTCGTTTACACCGGCACCGGCAGGATCACAGAACGTAGCTGCGACCTGCTCTTCGCTGCATGGTGTGCGGGCTTTAATCTCAGCGGCGTGCACGTCAACGGTGGCGCGTCTGCGAACGTACTCATCTATCACACGCACGAGGCCGTCACCATCAACCTGAATCCACAAGCAAACAAACGGATTGACAAAGCCAAAGTCAAGCGACCTGTATAATGGCAGGTTCGGATCATAATCAACCGGCGCGATGTGCACAGCCGGGTCGAATTCATCGAACACCACATTTTCAAGCGAAGGTCTTTTGCACAGCATCTCAGCTTCCCAACCTGCTCTGCTGGCACGGCGCATCTGCGTTATGCAGTCGTCAATTTTAAGATAGCCGTTCGCTTTCTTTGCTTTTCCGCCACAGTCACTTGATAAGGGACATTGCGAGCAGTTTCTATCGGTGCATTTTTCAATCACTTCCCATATACACCATTTGAAAATGGGAGTATCGAACTTTGGCGCAGATGTCACTATCTTCTGCATCAGGCCGTAGGGCCTGTGCATGGTGCTTATCATTTCCATTGCCGCCGTCAGATTATTCGTGCTATGGGTGGTGAACTTGGCGGCGGCAAAGACGTCGTCGTCGAAGAGCTCGACCTCGTCGCAGCGGAGCTTCTGAACGTGCTGGCCGCGAACGCTTCTGGCCGATTGCGTCAGGACCTCGACCGCTGAGCCGCTAGCGAATCGGCACTTTGTTTTTAACACCGGCCCGGCGAGGAATTCTTCAAAGCCATTCCGCAAAAACGTGGTCAGGTATTGATACATTCTGCCGGCCTGTTCACCTGAGCCCGCAAGGATTCTTACCTGGCAGTTTCGTTTGAAGATGCAGTCCAAAAGCGTAGCTACAGCGGCCAGCTCGGTTTTGCCGCCGGTACGGTTGGCCCAGATGATGGCGTCGGCATTTTTCGCGACGCGTCGCTGGTCGCTCGTTGCTTGTGAAGACCCCCCAGTAAACTGGGGGGCTAAACATTCGGGAAAATCCGATGAGAAACTATGCCAGAGATAGTCCATTGGCGCATTGTGGTCAGGACAGATGCGCTTATCAGGCACGTCGATTCCAAGAAAAACTTTGACATAGTTTTTCAGGTCCAGCCGATTTTGCGGCATGGTGCGCCGAAGAGCCCGGTACAAACGTGTCGCTGTTGTAACGTCACTTACGATTTGAGATTTGTTCTCTGTGGTAATTGGCTGTGACATAGTAATAGGCTCCTTAACTGAAAATTGGATTATAATTTTACTTGCTGTTTCGGTTTCAATCAGATAGGGATGTCAAAGCCTGGTAGATGGTTAAACGCTATATGGTTACCAATAACCAGACCCATGGTGGACCAGTCGATAATCAGTTGAGAATTGAGCCAGCAATATTGATTGGAAACAAGGAGGTTACGAAGATGTTAAATCATATCTTTTTCAAGCTGAATCCGTTGAGGTTGTGTATGCTGGTGGTCTTTCTGATGGCAATAGCCATTGGTTGTAAGGGCGGTGAAATTCCTCATCTTCGCAAACAAGGAACTGCTATACAACTGATCGTGGACGGCGAACCGTTCCTGATGCTGGGAGGTGAACTTGGCAATTCCAGTTCCTCCAACCTCGAATATATGAAGCCAATCTGGCCCAAGCTCGTCAATATGCATCTTAACACCGTCTTGGTGCCTATTTACTGGGAGTTGGTCGAGCCGGAAGAGGGCAAGTTCGACTTCGCTCTCGTAGATAGCTTGATAAAGGATGCCAGAAGCTACAATCTGCGTCTCGTTCTGCTGTGGTTCGCAAGCTGGAAGAACAGCATGTCTTGTTACACTCCTATCTGGGTCAAGACTAACCAGCAGCGATTCAGCCGCGCCCAGAAAAAAGATGGCAACGGCATGGAAATCCTCTCAGCATTTAGTGAGGCGAACCTGGACGCCGATGCCCGTGCATTTACGGCATTGATGCGGCACATCCGTGAGGTGGATGGCGAAGAACATACAGTCATTATGATACAGGTTGAAAATGAAATCGGCATGATACCAGAATCACGCGATAAGAGTGTCGTGGCAAACGAGCTCTTTAGTAAGCCGGTGCCGAAAGAGTTGATGGATTACCTTCAGGAATACAAAGATACACTTATACCGGAGTTTCGTAAAGTATGGGAGGCTGCAGGTTTCAAGACAAGCGGCACCTGGGAGGAAGTCTTTGGCAAAGGTCTGGGAACGGATGAGATCTTCATGGCTTGGCACTACGCGCGCTACGTCAACCGAATAGTAGAGTTGGGCAAAGCTGAGTATCCTCTACCTATGTATGTGAATGCGGCTTTGATCCGACCGAACTATAAGCCCGGCCAATATCCCAGCGGTGGCCCGTTGCCTCACCTGATAGATGTCTGGCGGGCAGGTGCGCCGCAGATTGATTTTCTATCACCGGATATCTACTTTCCGAACTTTGCCGAGTGGTGCCAGAAGTACCACCGTTCCGGCAATCCTCTGTTCATACCTGAGGCAAGTAGGGCTGATGAGAGTGCGGCCAACGTGTTTTACGCCATGGGACAACACGATGCGATGGGCTTTTGCCCATTCTCAATTGAATCGATTAGAAACCCTGAGAATGAACGGCTGCCCAAAAGCTATGAGGTCCTTTCGCAAATGGCACCTCAGATTCTGGAAAACCAGGGCAAAGGGACAATGGCCGGCGTGCTGCTGGATAAGGACAAACCAACTCAACAGGTGCATTTGGGCAACTACACATTGAATGTGGCTCATGATTACACCTGGAGCTGGTCGCCTGGATATCGTGAATCTGGACATTGGCCACGTGTTGGAGGCATTATCATCTCGGTTGGAACCGACGAGTACGTGATCGCCGGCAGCGGTCTCATAGTTACCTTTGCTCCAAACACGCCCGGAGACCCGATCGCAGGAATTGCCGGCATCGATGAAGGCACGTATATGAATGGCCGCTGGATCGCCGGGCGGCGAATGAACGGCGACCAAAGCCATCAGGGTAGACATCTTCGATTACCATACGACAGCTTTGGCATCCAGCGTATCACGTTATATAGGTATCGCTGAGCCCTCCTCATGCCTGGAGAGGCCATCGAGTTCACAGAAGATGTAGGCAGTGCTTACTAGGCCTTTTGGCTGACATGTTGTCATTAAAATTGATGGCTTGATTCAATGTCTCCCGAGTGAAATCATAAAAGTAAAGGAGGCTGATTACTTAAATTTTTCTTGAATTAAGGGGCCTGACATAGTAAAATAAAAGATTATAGGGCGTACCAGCTTTGCTGTTCCTGGCATAGATGCCCTGTAAGTGACGAGGTAGTGGTTCAAACTATGCCGCGGAGACGATATGGTCCCATTTCACTTAACGGCCCATATTGGGTTTTTCTAAGGAAGGAGGTAGAAAATTCAGTAACATCAATACTCTTGTTCTTCTACAACGGTAAGTCGAGCGAGGGTGCAGATTTTTGATGTTTGTTTTATGAGGTTGTTGTCAACAGGCAGAACTAAAGCTAAAGGGTTGTGTGCTTGTTGAGGGCACCTCGTGTTTTGGTGTGTGGCCAAAGCACAGT
>CAYSPM010000183.1:0-4180 GCA_964432925.1 uncultured Pirellulales bacterium
AATTAAGCCTTTATTTTATAAGGGCTTTCGCATTATGAAAAGTGCGAAAGTTAACCTCAGAATGACCTAATTTTAATTGAAAACCAACGTAAATACCTATTTGACAACAACATAGCGCACTTTGTCATTCCCGTGAAAACGGGAATCCAATTTGCTAAAAACTTTAATGGATTCCCACCTGCGCGGGAATGACACAAAGAATCGGTCAGTTTGAGATCATTAGTTATAGGCTACAAGCCTCACACACAATGCTCCAATAACCGTCATGGGCTATGCTCGCAGGCCTATTCTCGCCATGCGAGTTTCTTGACACTGCCATCCAGGGTTGTGTTACCTCCAATAGCGTGCAACACAAACTCGCCCCCATCAGTTGTGAAGTATGCTTCCACCCACCCGATTGGCATAGAATCGCTGAAATTGTAGCCGATAGCCGGCAGATTCACGAGATGGATTCTCTCGTGCTCGGAAAAGCTAAACGTGTGCGAATGTCCGTATATGATAGCCTTGACCTTGCGGGCAGATGTTACAATATCGAAAAGATATGGTGCGTCTAATAGATCATTATCACCATCACCCAACGTATGGTGCAGACACAGTATCGTCGGCCGGTCATCACAGGAATTCAGGTAATCGCGTAACCATTGTCTTTGTTGTTTGCCGAGCAGGCCCGGAGTTACATTCACACGAAAGAGCGAGTCGAGCAGAATCAAACGAACTACTGGTCCTTCAACCACCGTCACACACTTGTCCGCCACCGGCTGCCTCCGGCCCGGTAGCTCTGGAAAGTACTGCAGAAAATTGGCCCGGTCATCATGATTGCCGGGCGCCATATAGACAGGTACCTTTGATGCAAGCGGCTGGATTAGGTTCTGAAAATTCGCATAGTCACCAACCTTTCCTTCGAGTCGCGCCATATCACCTGTAACTGCAACGGCGTCAGGTAGATCGGCCATTATCTCTGATATGACTTTGGCCAAATTCTTGTACGGATAAGATCCACGAAAATTATCGTTCGCATCGGCGGCGATGTGTGTGTCTGATAGAAAAGCCCAGTGGACAGTTTGTTTTTCGCCCTTAGTGAAGCGAAGGTTGGTGCAGGCACCGACTGACAAAATCGTCCCGAGGACAGTTAAACTTACTTTGATGAAATCCCGTCTTTTCATTCGCTCTACGCTCGCATATATAGGCCGCCATTGACGGCTATATATTCACCGGTGATGAAGCTGGCAGCGTCGCTGGCTAAAAAGAGTATCGCCTTTGCTACATCTTCGGCGGTGCCGTTTCTGCCAAGTGGCGTTTGCTGGGCGACCTTCTTCCGACGCTGGGCGGAACTGAATCGCTGATGAAAACGTGTCTCGATGAGGCCGGGAAGCACGCAATTTACACGAATATCATACTTGGCAAATTCCTTTGCCATAGCGATGGTTTCGGTTGCAATGGCTGCCTTTGCGCCGGAGTATAGTCCAGAGCCAGGGCCCCCGCCGGTATGACCTGCAATTGAGCCGATGTTTACGATGTTACCCTTGCTCTTTTTCAAATATGGTAGAGCCGACTGTGTTGCCAGAAAGACGCTGCGTACGTTGGTTGCGAACACATCCTCGTGGTAGTCAAGGGTTGCGGTTTCAAAGGGCTGTCTGTCGATTAGTGAGCCTGCATTGTTGATGAGTATATCGATGCCGCTGGCCTGCTCTGCGAACTTCTCTACCATTCGGGTCACTTGGCGTTTATTGCGCATATCGGCCCGGAGCATAACGCCATCACAGTGAGCGTGGACCTTCTTGAGGGTTTTTTCTGCTCCGGTTTTCGTTTGGAAATAATGGATTCCAACAAAGCTACCTTGCTGGCTGAACATGACTGCCGTTGCTGCGCCGATTCCGCTGCTGGAGCCGGTAACCAAGACCTTTTTGCCTTTCAAGTCTTCGTAAATCATTCTGACGCTGTGTTTAATTCTTGTATGACAAGGGCACGGTAATAGCGCGGCTTGCTGAGCACGTGGGCATTTATAAAATTCTAAAGCAGATCGTCGATCGCGGTAGTGAGGTCCCTCTTACTGGTTAGGCCCACCCATTTTTTCTGTACCTGACCGTCCTTGAACAAAATAGTGGTTGGTATTGCGTTTATGCCGAATTCCACGGCACTGTCGCGGGCTTCATCGGTGTTGAGTTTACAGATTTTGGCCCTGCTGAGATAGTTATTGGCGATCTCCTCAAATATCGGGGCCATTATCTTACAGGGAGCGCACCAAGGCGCCCAGAAATCCACCAGCACAGGTGTATCGGAGCTGTGAACAACTTCATCAAAACTGGTATCGGTTAATTCAACTACGTTACCAGCCATTTTGTGTATCCTTTCAGGCATTATTGCGCCATGTATATATATATACAAACACTTGTGTAATCGGATTATTGTCCGATATGATAGCTGAATTGCCTGGATAAATCCACACTGTTTTGCAGGTATTTTGTGCTCAGGACAAATTTATACGCCGGAGGCGTATTTACCATCCACCAGGGGTGAGCAGATCCCTGACCGGCTCGTTCCACCAGGCTGGGTCTCGGAAGTATTCCTTGAGTATCATTGCAGCGACTATACCATCAGCAACGGCGGTTGCCAGTTGCATAACCGCCCCGATTCGGCAGTCGCCCGCCACGAAGACGCCCGGCACGTTGGTTCGCAGATATGCACAATCACATTTGATAAATCCTCTGTCGGTAAGCTGGACAAAGCCTTTCAGGAAATCGGTGTTCGGTACCATGCCAACGAAAATGAATACGCCATCGCATGGATAATCTTCTTGCTGATTAGTCTTTACGTTTTTCAGCTTTACCGACTGGACCTTACCATTGCCCTGAATAACGGTAGCAACGGTGCTATATTTGATCGCTAAATTTGAATTCGGCTCGTTGGCCTTTTGTTTAAGCTCTTCGGCTAAGACCTTGGTGGCTCTAAATTCATCTCTTCTGTGTATAAGTGTGACCTTGCTGGCGTACTTGGTTAGGTGCAGTGTTTCTTCGACAGCGGTGTTGCCTCCACCCACAGAGACTACCTGTTTATCTTTGAAAAACGGTGCGTCACACGTTCCGCAGTAGCTTACACCTGAGCCTCGAAACTGCTCTTCGCCGGTGATGCCCAGCTTACGATAACTACTGCCTGGTGCCAGAATTACAGCCTTGGCAGTGAATTCTGCCTGGTCGCAAGAGACAGCGATGTTTCCATCTTGCAGCTTCTCTAATTTTGTTACTTCACAGCCGGTTTTTAACTGAGTACCGAAGTTCTCAGCCTGTTTTTGCATACTTTCGACAAGGGCCGGGCCGTCGATTCGTTCGATGCCGGGGTAGTTTTCGATTCTGTCAGTGTTTATAATCTGCCCGCCGGGCATAAATTTTTCCAGTATCAAGTTGTTGAGTCTATCGCGGGCGGTATAGAGGGCTGCCGCCAGACCAGCAGGTCCGGCACCGACGATAATAACATCGTATACTGATTCGCTCATCTCGGGGTTGTCCCTGGGCTTAGCCTAAATGTGGCTCGATCTTCTTTTTGAGGTCTGCCTCATAGTTGGGCGTAACGCCGGTTATCTGGTCCACTAATTGCCCATCCTTGAAGATGTGCAGTGTGGGGATGCTCATAATTCCGTAGTTTATGGCGATCTGACGGTGCTCGTCGACGTTGAGTTTGCAGACCTTTAGCCTGCCTTCGTATTCGCCGGCTATTTTCTCCAGTACCGGCGCAGCCATCAGACATGGCCCGCACCACGGCGCCCAGTAGTCGACTACCGCGGGCATATCAGATTTAAGGACCTGGGTCTCAAAATCGGCGTCAGTTACTTGGATAGGTTTTGCTTGCTCCATTTTTCAGCCTCTCTATAGAAGAACATCAAAAATCAAAAATCGAATATCTGATAATAAAAGGTAAGACGGTCGATGTCAATTCCGTTTGTTCTGATTTTTCGGCATTTCGAGCTTAACTCGGTTAGCACAACTGTTCCTGGAATACCTTGCGAGTATCCGGCATCAATACATTGCGCTATGGTGTTAGAGATTTTGCTCAATCATGTCTCGTGTAATAATGACTTTGCCCTCGGTGCAAACCTCGCACCTTCTGACGATGCGTTCAGGAATCGGCCGACCCGTATCTATCGGCGTGCCATGCATCACGACATCGGGCCCCAGTATATCTTCCA
>CAYSPM010000184.1:0-4176 GCA_964432925.1 uncultured Pirellulales bacterium
CGGACAAAAACACAGTTTTACTTCAATTATCCAAAATACTGTGAACGGTTACGATTTTTTTTATTCGCTTTTGGTTCAAATATTATATGTCCACCAAGCTATCGTGGCGATGGGCCGTCGGGGATGGGTTCGCCGAAGTCGGGTGTGCCAAACCTTTCGAGTCCCAATGCGTTAAAGCTCTGTTTTTGCATACGGCGAAAGACCGATAGAAATTGTAGGGTGGGGCTTTTATCCTTCGCAGTGCCTAAGGGACGGAGAATGGATGCCCCACCATGATCATGCTATTTAAATGTTCAACTGCTCTGTTGGCCCAAGGCCAACCGGAGCAGGAGGGCCCGACTACGCTAACGCTTCGTCGGGTAAAATTCTTTTCCTAAGCGTCGTTTTTCCAGATGATGTTTTTAGATATTTCTCAAGATGACGCGATGTGCCCTCTGACTTAACTGCAATGTAAGCTTCCAGTACTGCAGGAAGCCGCCACTTCGTCGAAATTTCACCCCCTCTTTTATGTTCTTCCATACGTCTTTTCAGGTCGTTCGTTGAGCCAACATAATACTCGCCTCAGCCATTTTCAAAATATATACATACCACGTATTTCAACCTTAAATGGCCTGCCGTTCGTAGCGAAGCGAAGAACGGAGCAGGAGGGATTCGAACCCCCGTTACCCGAAAGGGTAAAACGGTTTTCAAGACCGTCGCCTTAAACCACTCGGCCACTGCTCCAATATAATAAGTAAAAGACACATTTCTTGGCAAATTTCCGACTATTTTATAAGCTAAAAGAGTATCCAACAAGCAAATTAGCAGTTAATTCAACACAGCTTCACGCAAATAAAAAATTTCTCGAAATTTTTATATTTTATGGTTGACATTGCATAGTTTGCATAACATAATATGCTAAGCAAGATAAATAAGCTATCAATAATCGCAATACGCGGTACGGTATACGCAATATTTATCCGCCTCCGGCGGACGTTATACGCAATACGAACATAGGAGGTTTCTATGAAGTTTGAAAGCCAGTTATTAAAAGGAATTGCACCTGTTGTGGTCTTGGAGATTCTTTCACGTGGCCCCATGTACGGCTACGAGT
The DNA here is from genome assembly GCA_964432925.1 of uncultured Pirellulales bacterium. Classification (GTDB taxonomy): domain Bacteria; phylum Planctomycetota; class Phycisphaerae; order Sedimentisphaerales; family Anaerobacaceae; genus CAYNTC01. The sequence goes on from CAYSPM010000184.1 coordinate 1,094, forward strand.
TAAGTCAGGCTATCCAGCAGCGTAGCCACGATATTCTAACACTGGGTAAGGGTACGTTATATCCGCTGCTTTATAATCTGGAGGCGAAAAAGCTTATCAGAGGGCGCTGGCAACAGGCCGAGACCAGCCGAAATAGAAGATATTACTCGATTACCAGCAAGGGTAAGACCGAGCTTGCTAAACAGAAAGAGCAGCTCAGAGAACTAACCACCGGTCTGGATTTGGTTTTCGGCGGCGCGCTGACGCCAGCCTAATTTATGTTTAACCCCCAAATCTTGACTGTCGTCAGACAAGTTTATTTGGGGGTTTCTTATCTGGCGATACGCTAGTGCCGTTTCTATTAAATAAGTTTCAGTTTTATAGTTGTGTCATTCCTGCGAAACTTGTCCTCGACCGCGATCGGGGAGCAGGAATCCATTCAATTATTTCTGGATTCCGCATCAAAGCTTGCCCTGAGCGCAGCCGAATGGGTGCGGAATGACAAAAAGTGAAAGTTTCTTTTTAGAAACGGCACTAGTGCTCTGTCTAAAGATAAATGATGACTGTTATTCTGAGCAAAGCGAAGAATCTCAATTGATAAGGCCAGATGCTTCGCCTTCGGCTCAGCATGACAATCCCTCAAACATCCTACGACAGAGCACTAGAATATAACCGAGGTCACTATGGCAAAGAAAAAAATATATAAAGATTCGCAAAATTTGCCTGCATCAGCCTCTGATTTTATAAAGCTGGTACTCAAAAAGATGCGTTATCGCAGGAAGGTCCGGGCCGATGTTCAGGCTGAATTGGTAGCGCATTTCGAGGATGAATTGCGCGATTGCAAAAGTGACGAAGAAAGACAAAAAAGGGCTGAGCAATTGATTTTGGATTTCGGCGATGCCAAGCTGCTGGCAGTTCTTATGCGCCGCGCCAAAAAACGCTGCCGACCACTATGGAAAAAAGTCCTCGTACGAGGCCTTCAAGTTTTTTCAGTCATCTTTCTGTATTTACTTATCTGTAGTAGCCCTCTGATTATTGGAAGGCCGACCCTGAGTGTAAATTATGCCGATTGGCTGACCGAGTTTATACGGACTGATAGGGATGAGGCGGATAATGCAAGACCTTATTATGAAAAGGCTATGGAGCTTTATGTAGAAATGCCGGACTGGCTGAAAGAAAGCACCGCAAAATGGCCGGCAGATTTTAATGATGCCCAGCTACAACTTTTAGACTCATGGCTCCAAGACAATCAAAAATCTCTTGAAACACTAAGAATAGCTGCCCAGCACCCATGCTATTGGAATCGTTATCAGAAAAGCGGCGAGGGACGGTTAGTAGAAACTCTTATGCCGAACGTTATGGATGCCTTGCCGGTCTACAGACATTTAGCCTTTGCCATGCGCTGGCAGATTCGGCTTCGAGCTTACAATGGGAATATCGATTCTGCCTTTGAAAACTGCACCGTCTTACAGAGAGTTGGTGATCATTTACACGGCCAGGGTTTGCTGATTGAGCAGTTGGTCGGTGTAGCAATTGAAGCTCTCGCCCTTGGTGAAATTAGCACAATTTTAAAAAATGTTGATGTGCCTGTAGACAGCTTAAAAGTGGTGCAGGAAGAATTAGCTGTGCAAGTCGAAGAGCATGAGCCAATTATTAGTCTGACAGGCGAAAAAGTTTTTTGGTATGACGAAATTCAACGGACTTTTACCGATGATGGTAAAGGAGATGGGCGTGTTTTAATCTGGGGTTTGCCTTACGTAGCAACTGATGATTGGAAGGATAGCCTTTTTAAATTACTTACATTTAGCTATCCCGGCAGACTGGAGACTATTGCGCAAATTGACAAATATTTTGAGCAAGTTGACAGGTTGCTTGATATAACACCGTGGGACCTGCATAATGGGTCTACGGCCGCTAATGAATGGAGTGTAGCTCTTGAACAGACAAGTTTGATGTTGAACATTGTTGAGCCTGCACACGAACGTGTAAGCCAGTTAGCTTGGCGACTAAAAACGCACCGGGTTGGTTTGTTGACTCTACTGGCAATTATGCGGTATCAGAAAGACCAGGGTCGGTATCCGGAGAATCTTAATGAGCTGATTTCAACCGGATGTTTAGACAGTCTTCCGAGAGATCCATTTGGCGATGGTCCGTTGGTTTACAAGAGAACCGATGATAGTTTTTTACTCTACAGCTTCGGAAGCGATTTTGAAGATGATGGAGGTCGGCTCGGCCTCGATAGTAAGGGCAAACCAAGGATGTGGTCTGACGATGGCGACTGGGTCTTTTGGCCTATGTCGGATTCGTAAGTCGGTCCAACAATGCCGGCACATCTGTCATCGCTCTTGCAACGATATCTTCGTAGAATCCTTTTGCATCGTTGTACTCGTTAAAAATTCGGTATTATCTTGCATGTTGTGCCTGGGAGTTTAACAAACAAAAACCGAGCATGCTTTACACTAATCTGCTTGCTCGGTCGAAAAAAGCAAAAAAGCTGTGACAAAAGCGGGCCGCTTTAGCGGTTGGAAACCCTCTGTGCCTTACGCATACGCCGGCGGTTTCGCTCTGAGGGCTTCTCGTAGTAGGCGTTTCGCTTCATATCCCTGATCAAACCCTCTTTTTCACACAGCTTCTTAAAGCGTCTTATCATCTGTTGAACTGACTCACCTGAGCGGACTTTAACTTTTAGCACTTAGCAGACTCCTTAAATCTTCACAAATAAAGAAAATCTATTCCGATGGTAGCGACTTCAAATTCACCCATTGTCGCCACACGTTGTAGATTATTCCAAACTTTGTCGTCTTTCAAGTAAAAAATCTCTGTCGGTAAATTTTTGCTGGTAAACAGATTCCGTTTATTCTGAAGCGCTCCGGTCGGTATCAAGCCAACGGCTCTGGCTGATCTTGTTCATGCTTTAAGTTCGTTACACTTTCGTTTTGCCCTGCATATTTTGGGTCTAACAGGCCTAAAAACCACGAGAATTTGGCCCTTCGCAATGTTTAGCATGTTTTGTAATGCTGTTTGCTTTTCTTGAATAGTATGGATAAATGTGTTATAATATATGTGCAATTTTGGAGGTACACTTTAGTTGGAGAAATTGCGCC
>CAYSPM010000185.1:0-4072 GCA_964432925.1 uncultured Pirellulales bacterium
ACGAGAAACCTTTGCTAGTTTCTCACATTTGCTTCAGTTACTATTTCCATTTTCGTTCCAGCACTTTTATTTGCTTAGGCTAAGGTCATAACATACTTTGTTATAAAAAGTTACAGCAAACATAACCAGCCGAGATGATTATGGGCTATCCATTGCCGGCAAAGAAAAGATGCTGCTGCGAGATGGAGAGGCTAAAGACGTAGGACCAGGACCCACATATTGTTCACGACCGAGCTTACGACATTTATACCAAGCTGGTAGCCGTACTGTTAGCCCCCACATTCATTTTCTTTGCCAGCCAGTATGCACCTGCAGGTCACACACCACAGACAAGAACCTTGTTTTGTCACAACGGAAATGCTTCTCAAGAAATGCGACTCATGCGTTGGAATCGTCATTTGTAAGACTGCTGGGCTATCTGTCCTTTGCCATGACGCCAGATTTTCCTCTTGGCATTGAGCAGATGATTCTATGTTTTTCTGAAGACTGCGACTACGTTCTCTACATCAACCACGAACAGGCGATTATCGCCCTCGAAATCAACAGGTATCGCACTCTTTGGATTGAAAAGCACCTTGTCATATTTTGACAGTGGTATTTCCGGCATGTTCTCGATCTCCGCCGAGATTGCCACGATTCTGCCTGTTATCGTGGGAATTTCGATGTTGTCTGGCAATTGGATGCCCCCTTTGGTTTGTTTTTTGTCCTCGTCCTTGCGTATCAAGACTCGCTTTCCTATCGGCTCGACTGTCTCCAGCGGCATGGCCTCGATTTGGTTCTCTTCATTTTTATTCATATTGCGCTGGACCCTCCGAACAACCACCTTTGAACATCTCTATTATAAAAGCCAACACACAACTTGCCAATTTTTTATAATCGTCCCCAATTTCATTAACGATTGCATAATTTCTTTATGGTAGACAACGCCATCGAATAATTGTATTCTGTCACTTATAATTAGACAGCTATTCATTCTGTGTTTAATGACAAATTCGGGCCTATTTGCGGTTCTGGATCGCTGTTTCTGTAGGAGCGACGACCATCAACATAGGTAAAACAAAGTCGTAGATTTCGGCAATGCCATGCAGCAGCAGATAGCTTCGTGCTGAATGGTTCCTTGCTAATATTCATTGTGCGCCCGTAGCTCAATTGGACAGAGTCGCGGACTTCGAATCCGAAGGTTGCAGGTTCGAGTCCTGCCGGGCGCGTTTCGTAACTTCTTGGCTATCTCTTTCTATGTTGGAAGTGACTTTTTCCCTTAATGTGCGCTCTCTATAAGAGATAGAATTGGAAGGATACCTTGTGATGATATACAGTGATAAAAGCATATTAGAAATAGCGGATTCATAACACCGTTAGAAAGGTTTACGCGATTTAAGAACAGTACTATACCCGGCTCAAAAAAAAGTCGAGCAACCTTGTACAACGTGCACCGAAAAAAAGGCCTCTTAACACAATCCTGAAAAAGAGTTGTGTATCTGGCAAGGCATTGAATATGTCCCATCGAGACTTGTGTATGTTCCGCGGATTTACCTAAAACGCGAGATTTATAACTTACATCCAGCCAAGTCAGACGTAAGTTGTGCCTTCTTTCGGCAGTTGTATGCTTGCATTATTTATCCTTGGCCTCAAATTCAGCATCTATTACATCATCGCCGCTTTTTCTCTTAACCTCGCCTTCCGGTGGAGGGGTATGTTCGGCCTGGCTGGATGCAGCAGATGCGGCTTGTTTCTTGGCTGCCTCTTCGTACAGCACCTTGCCCAGCTCCTGGCCGGTCTCACTGAGGTTCTCGATGGCCTTTCTTATTGCATCGGCGCTGTCACCCTTTACAGCTTCTTTGAGGTTGTTGACTGCGCTTTCGATTTTACCGCGTGTCTCGCCAGAGACTTTATCCCCGTGCTCTTTGAGTGTCTTTTCAGTTGAATAGATCAACTGGTCAGACTGATTTTTCAGGTCCACAACTTCTCTTTTCATCTTGTCTTCAGCAGCATGGGCCTCAGCCTCTTTGGTCATCCGTTCAATCTCTCCATCGCTCAGTCCTGAGCTGGATTTGATAACGATAGACTGCTGTTTTCCGGTACCTAAGTCTTTGGCTGAGACGTTAAGAATACCATTGGCGTCAATATCAAATGCGACCTCGATCTGTGGAATACCGCGAGGAGCCGGCGGGATATCTGTAAGCTGGAACCTGCCGAGCGTGCGGTTATCTCTGGCGAACTCGCGCTCGCCCTGCAGAACGTGGATGTCAACAGTAGTTTGACTATCCGCAGCGGTCGAGAAAATCTCTTTCTTGCTGGTGGGGATTGTGGTGTTGTGTTCAATCAGTCTGGTCATAACTCCACCTAAAGTCTCAACTCCGAGAGAAAGCGGAGTTACATCCAGCAGAAGGATATCTTTGACGCCGGCATCGCCGGCGAGAACCGCACCTTGAATAGCGGCACCAAGAGCTACGACCTCATCAGGATTGATGCTTTTGTTCGGCTCCTTGGCGAAAATCTCTTTAACGATCTGCTGTACCTTTGGGATTCTTGTTGAGCCACCGACGAGCAGAACTTCAGCGATGTCACCAGCCGATACTTTTGCGTCAGCTATTGCCTTGCGGCACGGTTCTTTGAGCCGTTCCAGAATGGGTTCTACCAGCGATTCAAACTTGCTGCGAGTGATTGTAATCTGCAGGTGCTTTGGCCCCGAGGCATCAGCGGTGATAAACGGTAGATTGACCGTGGCTTCCAGTTGCGAACTCAGTTCACACTTTGCCTTTTCAGCGGCTTCTTTGAGCCGTTGATGGGCCATTGAGTCATGGCGCAGGTCGATGCCTTCAGTCTTTTTGAATTCATCTGCCAAGTGATTTATCAGCACCGCGTCCAGGTCGTCACCGCCAAGATGTGTGTCGCCATTAGTGCTTAGGACCTCAAAGACGTTGTCGCCGATATCAAGTATTGAGATGTCGAATGTTCCGCCTCCGAAGTCGAATACGGCTACCTTTTCGTTCTTTTTCCTCTCCAATCCGTAAGCCAGTGCGGCAGCGGTCGGTTCATTTATGATGCGCTCGACCTCCAGTCCCGCAACCTTGCCGGCGTCTTTAGTTGCCTGCCGCTGCGAATCATTAAAGTAAGCGGGGACGGTTATGACAGCTCTGGTGACCTGTTCCCCCAGATAGTCCTCGGCGGTTTTCTTCAAATCCTGTAGGACCATAGCCGAAATCTCAGGCGGTGTGTACTGCTTGCCGCGGACTTCGACTTTGACCAGCTCATCAGGTCCACCCACAATCTTGTAGGGGACGATCTTCTCTTCGGAGGCGACCTCATTGTGCCGCCGGCCCATGAAACGCTTTATGGAGAATACGGTATATTCCGAATTTGTGACCTGTTGATGGCGGGCAATCTGGCCCACAAGCCTTTCGCCCTTGTCGGTAAAGCCGACCACCGATGGCGTCAGCCGGGAACCAGATGAATTGATCAAAACCTTCGGCGACGAGCCTTCCATAACAGCCACAACAGAGTTTGTCGTTCCCAAATCGATTCCAATTATCTTAGCCATAATAATGTTCCTTTCGCTTTTACATGGCGTTGAAGTCGGTATTTATGCAAAAGCACGTATGTTGGCATATACATAGAACATAATCTCTTATTACATTTTGCAAAAAGCGTGCCAGTTGAGTCCCTATGGTTCTAAGTGCCGATAAGCTGTGCCATAGCGGGGACTTATAATTTTCACCGGCAGAGCCGTTGATTCGGCGATTGTGCCTTTTGTGCCATTTTGGCAGGCTTGGCCTGACCTATAATTGCGTATGTACTATAACACCGTTAGAAAATAACTGTTATCTTTGAGCAATTCTGTTTCTACGTTTTCAAAAATGAGGAAAAGCTATGAAGCTGGCTGACTCAATCGTGTCTCAGTGCGACAACAGGATCAACGCGAGTTGCCCGTGATGCGGGGTAGATGCCCGCAGATAGGCTGACCAGTATAGAAAAAACAATCGCTCCGAGACATAGCCACCAGAGAAAGCTAAAGTAATTGTAACCGTTCACAGTATTTTGGATAATTGAAGTAAAACTGTGTTTTTGTCCG
>CAYSPM010000186.1:0-4063 GCA_964432925.1 uncultured Pirellulales bacterium
GCACTTTTAGCTGAGCACGGCAACGAGCTTTATAAGGTAGCCCACGAAAACGGAAGGTGCATTGCCTTTGAAGCAAGTTGTGCTGGCGGCATACCTATTATCTCAGCTATCCGAACAGGACTCGTCGCAAATGATATTACCGCGATGTATGGGATCGTCAACGGGACATGCAACTACATACTGTCGAATATGACGTCGAAGAATGAGGATTTTTCTAAGGCATTAGCTCAAGCGCAGAAGAGAGGCTATGCAGAAACAGACCCCACACTCGACGTTAGTGGTGGAGACAGTGCACATAAGCTGGTTATCCTCGCTTCAATTGCGTTTGGGTATGAAATCGCTCTCGAAGATATTTTTGTTGAGGGTATTGAAAACATCTCCAAAGATGATATTCGGTATGCTAGTGAGATGGGATACTGCCTGAAGCTGCTGGCTATAGGACAAAAAAGCGTTGAAGGAAGGGTCTCATTACGTGTGCATCCGTCATTTATTGCCAAAGATAGTGCGCTTGCGCGGGTAGAAGGGCCTTTCAACGCTGTCAGCATATTCGGCAGTGCTGTAGGACAAGTGATGTTCTACGGGCGAGGGGCTGGAATGATGCCCACCGCAAGCGCGGTCGTTGCGGATATTATCGATGTCGCAATCGGGAATTCTGAGATGGCATTTCGGCATTTGTGTTTGAAGCCTCGCAGCGAAGTAGAGCCGCTTATTGAGAAGATCGACGATTCGGTTAGCAGGTTCTACATCAGGCTAATGGCTAAGGACGAGCCTGGAGTGGTAGCAATCTATGGCAAGATACTTGGCGAACACAATATAAGTATTTCCGGTGCGCTGCAACATGAGGGCAGTGGGCCAAATAATACTGTGCCGGTTGTGATAACGACACACGAAACACAAGAAAAGAATATGACTGCTGCATTGGCTGAGTTAGCTGAACAAGATGTATTCAGTGGAAAACCGGTCTGCATAAGAATCGTTGACATTCCGGAGGATAAAGATTGACTGACAAATACGCGATTATAGTTCCCGATGGTGCGGCAGACGAGCCACTCGAAGAATTTGGTAATAAGACCGTGCTCGAAGCCGCTGAGACACCAAATATGGATAAAATTAGCACCGAAGGCAGACAGGGCCTTGTGCAGACGGTCCCTACCAACATGGAGCCAGGCAGTGACGTTGCTCAGATGAGTTTGCTTGGCTACGACCCCAATAAATACTACAGTGGCCGTGCTCCCATTGAGGCTGCCGCACGTGATATCAAGTTGTCCCTTAATGACTGGGTTTTCCGATGCAATTTAGTAACTATAGCCGACGGCAAAATGGTAGACCATAGTGCTGGGCATATTTCGACAACAGAAGCAGCAAAACTGATAAACGAGCTGGAGGAGCAACTCGGTAGTAAACAGATCAATTTCTATGCGGGTATAAGCTACAGGCACCTTTTAGTTTTTAGAGGCATGGATTTCGACGTTCAGACGTATCCGCCCCATGATTTCATAGGTAAGCCAATAAAGAAAATTCTGCCACGAGGTGCAGGCGCAGATATACTGATCGATTTGATGGCCCGATCACAACAACTATTTGATGGCCACGATATTAACAAAGTGCGAAAAGACTTGGGTGAGAACCAAGTCAGCTCAATCTGGCTCTGGGGTCAAGGCAAAAAGGCTCGGCTTGACAGCTTCCAAAAGAAATTCGGGCTTCGAGGTGCTGCGATTACGGCAGTTGATCTGGTAAGAGGCCTGGCCAAGCTTATCGGTTTCGACCTTATTAACGTACCAGGGGCGACTGGCTTTGTTGACACGAATTATCAGGGTAAAGGGTCAGCAGCGATCAAAGCACTTGAAAAATATGATCTTGTATTCATCCATATAGAAGCGCCCGACGAAGCATCTCATGAAGGTAACCCAGAAATGAAGAAAAAAGCTATCGAGCAGATCGATAAGCATATAGTTGGACCTGTGCTCCAGGCTTTGCAAAACTACGAGCGCTGGCGAGTATTAGTGCTTCCGGACCATCCTACTCCTATCCGGAGCTGCGCTCATTCAGGCGAGGCGGTACCTTTTGCGATGGCAGGTAGCGGTATCAGCGGTATTTTGCATGAACCGTTTAGCGAACCTAATGCTGCAAAGTCGGGCTTGCGTGTGGATAAAGGTTTCGAACTGATGGAATACTTTCTGAAAAGCTAAAGCAATTTGCTGTAGGCATGGATTTCAATATGGATTATATATAGTGATAAGCGAAACTTAACTCTTGGAATAGGCTAAATATGACGATAGTCGTTCAGAAATTCGGCGGAACGTCGGTTGCTGATGCGGAAAAGATCCGGCGTGCCGCCCAACGAGTTATTAAGATGGTCGAAAAAGGCTATCAAGTTGTGGCTGTGGCTTCGGCGCGTGGAAAGCAAACGGACGAGCTTATCGCCGATGCACTAGAACTAAATCCAAATCCTCCCGCGCGCGAGATGGATCAATTGCTCAGCACCGGTGAGCAACAGACAGTCTCACTGTTTGCCATGGCTCTTGACGCGATGGGCTTTGATGCTATCAGCTTTACCGGCAGCCAGATTCGGATGATAACGAATAGTGACCACACGAAGGCGCAGATACAAAGTGTAGATGCCGAACGAATTCATAAGCAGCTCGACCAGAACAGGATCGTAATCGTGGCGGGCTTTCAAGGTATTGACGAGCAGGGCAATATAACTACGCTCGGCAGAGGCGGTTCCGACACGAGTGCGGTGGCGCTGGCTGCAGCTTTAGGAGCTGAGGTGTGTGAGATTTACACCGATGTTGATGGAATTTACACAACGGACCCGAAGATATTCAAGAACGCTGCGAAGCTTAAAGAAATAAGCTACGACGAGATGCTTGAAATGGCAAGCCTCGGAGCAGGTGTCATGCACATTCGGGCGGTTGGTTTTGGGAAGAAATATGACGTCAAGATTCACGTTAGAAATAGCGCGAATGAAACTGAGGGTACAATAATCACACACGAGGTGCCACAAATGGAAGGTGTAGTAGTCTCCGGTGCGACAGTACAAAAGGACATGGCTAAGATAAGCCTTGTCGGTGTGGATAACATTCCAGGTAATGCTGCTGCGATATTCGCTCATTTGGCTAAAGCAAAAGTAGTCGTCCACGACATTATTCAAACGGAAGTCAGCCACGAAAAGGCAAACCTTTCGTTTATGGTGAGCATTTTGGATCTGAGGGCTGCCCAGGATGCTATTGAGAAGATAAAGGGAAAAATTAACTGCCAAAATGTATTTATCCGGGATGATATTGCTCTGGTGTCCGTAGTCGGTGTCGGCATGCGCACACATTATGGTGTGGCTGAAAAAATGTTTGGCGCACTTGCCCAAGCTAAGATAAACATCGACTCGATTACAACCAGCGAAATCCGTATAAGCTGTGCTGTGGACAAAAAAGAAGCTGAAAAAGCACTTGAAGCCGTTTGCATTGCCTTCGAACTGAATAGATCCGCTGAACACCGGACCAAGCAAAATTAACGAACCACATTATTGACTAGTAGCAATAAAACTACTTACGCGATGAGTAAGCGCCGCCAGATGGGTATGATCTCTTTTGCCCTGATACTGGCGGCTTTTTTCGTTTTGCTCGATCATACTTGTGCCAAACGTAAATTGCGAACTCGACCCGAGTCCGAAGAGCAAGCGAGAGCATACGATTTCAGGAAATATCATGGCAAAACATTTATGGTCGTGAATGTTGTTGATGGTGACACTATAGATATTGACATACCAGACGGACAGTATAACAACACGCGCATAAGACTTTGGGGAGTTGACACACCTGAGACCAAACACGAGAAGTACGGTGTGATGTTCTTTGGACCAGAAGCTACTGAGTTCACAAGGAAATTGGCTCATGGCAAAAAGGTTCAAATTTACCTAGATGAAGGAAACCGTACGCGAGGTAAATACGGCAGACTCCTAGCTTACGTAAAATTGCCTGACGACGGATTTTTAAACGAGGTTCTTTTATCCGAAGGCTTTGCTTATGCAGATTTGCGATTTCACCACAGTTTTTATAACAAGTAC
>CAYSPM010000187.1:0-1722 GCA_964432925.1 uncultured Pirellulales bacterium
GACCAATTCTTGTTCTGTATTACCACCCAATGAGAGCTCCCAATCATGGTTCTATGATAATGACGAACGGACAGCCGGAAGCTGACACGCTTTTCCGAAAAATTTAGGTGAATTTTAACCAATCTGCGGTAAAAGAAACATTTACTCTCTACGCGTTCGCCATGCTACTCATATATTTTCGTGCTCCGACCGCGGGTTAGCTCAGAGTCTCAAATGCAGCCTTCAAGTTTTTTTAGGTTTCGGAATGTGGCTTAAATCCTGTATCATTCAAGTTTGAACGGTAAAAAGACGAGTAAAATATAATGGCGAACGGCGTTAACCATGCTGTGCATAACCTGAAGAATATATCATTTTACTGTGTCATTATAGGTAATTGACAATGATATCGGAAGAGCCTGAGAATCTACAGCCATTTTTGTCCGATGATAAGATGGAACTGCGTGACAACAATACCGAACTGAAAATGCCGGAGGTAATCGGCATTCTGCCGATCCGAAATGTTGTCGCCTATCCTGGAACTGTGACGCCACTGGCTATAGGCAGGGAAAGAAGTAAAGCCCTGCTTGCCGATATTCGTCCCAATGAGTCCGTCATAGGCCTTGTCACGCAACGCAATCCGGAAACCGACAAACCCAATTTCAAAGACCTTTACTCAGTTGGAACAACAGCATCGGTATTGAAGATTTTCAAGATGCCACAAGGTTCAATTAACATCATAGTTCATGGGATAGGTCGCTTCAGGATAAAAGAGCAAATAGATTCAGAACCATACTTAAAGGCAAGAGTTGAACTGCTCGAGTTCAAAGTAAATATAACCAAAAAGCTTCAGGCACTGATGGTCAGCGTACGTCAAACGGCCAACCGCGTAATTGCTTTGAGTCCAAACGTACCAGAAGAAGCATCTGTCCTCCTGGAAAATATTGAAGACCCATCTGCGCTAGCCGACTTCTTGGCTGCCAACCTCAGCCTTGAAATATCCCGAAAGCAGGAGCTACTGGAGGAGCTTGATCCAACTAAACGACTCGAAAATATATCCGTTATCCTGGCGCATCAACTCGAAGTCCTCGAACTGAGCCATAAGATTCAAAGCCGAGTCAGAGAGTCAATTGACAAAAGCCAAAGGGAATACTTCCTGCAGGAACAACTCAAAGCCATTCAGTCCGAACTTGGCCAGAAAGACATCAGGACTGAAGAACTAAAGCAGATCAGCGACAATATCGCAAAAGCCAAGATGCCCGAAAGTGTCGAACAAGAGGCGCTGAGAGAACTGGACAGACTCAGCAAGATACCTTCTGCGTCACCGGAATATAGCGTTATCCGCACATATCTGGATTGGGTTTGTGAGCTGCCCTGGTCCGTTCAGACAGAAGACCAACTCGATATTAATAAAGCCCAGCGAATACTGAACCGCGACCACTATGACTTGACCAAAGTCAAAAAACGTATCATCGAATTTTTAGCTGTCCGGAAGTTAAACCCAACCGGCAAGAGCCCAATCCTCTGCTTTGTCGGACCACCTGGTGTGGGCAAGACTTCGCTGGGTAAATCCATAGCCCGTGCTATGGGCCGTAAATTCGTGCGCATATCACTCGGTGGAATAAGAGACGAAGCCGACATCCGTGGACACCGCAGAACATACATTGGTGCCCTGCCCGGCAGAATCATGCAGGAATTGAGAAAATGTAGCAGCAAAAATCCGGTTTTCATGCTCGATGAGCTCGA
>CAYSPM010000187.1:1822-4052 GCA_964432925.1 uncultured Pirellulales bacterium
GCCAAGAAATATCTCGTCCCCCGCCAACTCAAGGAACATGGATTAAAGAAAAGCCAGCTCACTATCAAGGACGAAGCCATACTCTCAGTAATCCGCAGCTACACGCGGGAAGCGGGCGTGCGAAATCTTGAGAGAAATATCGCAGCTATCTGTCGAGCCGTCGCTACTGATATAGCCAAGGACAATAAAAGACGTGCAACGATCGATAAAGGTGACCTTGCCAAAATCCTTGGACCTACTCAGTTTGAATCTGAGCTGGCCTTGCGAACGGGCATACCAGGCGTCGCGACCGCATTGGCTTATACACCGGTCGGCGGCGAACTGCTGTTCATAGAATCAGCATCCATGCCCGGCAAAGGCCAACTGCAACTGACAGGCCAGATTGGCGACGTTATGAAGGAAAGCGCTCAAGCCGCTTTTTCAATCGTAAAAGCAAACGCTAAAAGATTAAAAATTGAGCCTGACAAGTTCAGTAAATCTGACTATCACATTCATGTCCCTGCTGGAGCCATTCCGAAAGATGGCCCAAGCGCGGGCATCGCAATGTTCACGTCTCTGGTAAGCCTTCTTTTGCAAAAGCCGACCAGGCCGGATGTCGCAATGACTGGTGAGATAACATTGCGAGGATTGGTTCTGCCTATCGGCGGCCTGAAAGAAAAAATCCTCGCTGCAAAACAGGCCGGCATAAAAACCGTCATCCTGCCTGCCAGAAACAAAAAAGACCTGCCCGAAGTCCCCAAAGAGGCTAAAAAAGGCCTGAAATTCAAGTTTGTCAAGAACACAAACGAGGCTCTCAAAATCGCCCTCGATACCGAGTAAGCCTTATTAACAACGGAAGCTGGGCGTTTTTACTTGTTTTAACAACGCCAGTAGAGTATTATTATTGGTAGGTGAGCAATGTCGTTAGACACAAAAGAAAAATCGACTCTCAAGCAGTTTAAAGCTGGTCTTGAACAAACTCTGGGTGGTCAGCTAATCGAGCTGAAGCTATTCGGTTCAAAGGCTCGCGGTGATGACCAGCCTGACTCTGATATAGATGTGCTGGTTATTGTTGCAAGCGATGACTGGCATATTCGTGATAAAGTCTACGATGTTGCGACAGATATATTGTTGCAAATGGACGTTTGCATATCACCGAAGGTTATTAGCAAAAACAGGTTTGACCAGCTTTGTAAAGAAGGTACCTCTTTTATACACAATGTCAGCAAGGATGCAATTACGGTATGAATGACTTATCGCAAAAAGAGCTAACCAGAGCTAAAAAAGCCCTTCAGGCAGCAAAAACCCTTTTAGAAAATCGACTCTATGAAGACTGTGTCTCCAGAGCTTACTATGCAGTCTTGCACGCTGCCAAAGCTGCATTAGTTACAGTCGGTATCGAACCCGAATCGCACTACGCTGTCCGTCGAATGTTCGGCCTACATCTTGTCAAGAGCGGAAAAATCGAAAAGGACTTTGCGAAAATTCTCACCGCCGAGCAGGAAGACCGAGAAATCGGTGATTATGACATTCACATCGAGATTGAGCAGGATACAGCCCTTAAGAGAGTTCACGACGCTGAAAAATTCATTCAGCGAATTGAGAAATACCTTGGGGCTTAAATCGCACTGAATACAAAATCAATTTGCTTCAATGCTCCTGACAAATCCCGTATTTAGGAAACAAAACTCCTGTAAGATACCCCTCAATAGCATCACGCCTCCTGTCGCTTTCTTTAATCCAACATGCTTCGCCAAATTTACATAGGAATTGTTTGATTTCTGTAAGGTTTCTGCACTCTCCTGATCCAATTCGATATCTCTTAAACTGCGAGTTTGAAATTGGCCCCCTAAGATGGTTAGTACATAAACGTCTTCTAAGATTTTTAGTCTGTCCTATATAGTATGGCTCTTCCTTACCATTTTTGAATATTGTTATTAGGTACACTCCAGCTTCTTTTGGTAAAATTGATGGCGTCATTTCAGCGAAGATAACTGCCGGACTTTCGAGCAGGGCCTTTAGTTTGCTCTCAAGGAACTGCTGCCATCGTCTTGGTTGTTTCCTTATCATACTTCAATCAAATTAAGAATATGTTACTCAGACTTAATCGCTCATTATCTGCATAATCTTCTTCTTCAATTCCGGCAGGTCTTTGCGCAGGATTTGCAATATAATCTCAAGGTCAATGTCATTCAGCAGTAAGTCAATGGGTCTTTTAGACATAAATCAGTTCCGGCTCGATGAATTTGAA
>CAYSPM010000188.1:0-4040 GCA_964432925.1 uncultured Pirellulales bacterium
AACTGCTCATACGCGGCAATTAAATCGGTGGCCACTTTTGGGCTGCGGCTGCCGCTGATGTCATTAACACCCTCAAGAATGATCACCCAGCGCACCCCATTTTGACCGAGTAAATCATGCTTAAAACGCTCGATCGCGGTCGGTCCAAGAGCGGTGCTGACAACCGACTGGCAGCAGTGGGATATTCCGCTCAGCGTTCTTAGCGATGCTGGTGTGACTCTTTCTACGGTCCAGGATATAACCATTGGTGTTGGAAGTCAGGGTGGACAAGGTGGAACAGGCAAGCTTTACTTTGATGACATCAGGTTGTATCCGGCACAAGAGTAGCACGAGCAGTAGCTGCGTGTTTGACTTGGCAACGTTGAAGATTGTATAACTCCAAGAGCTTCTATGGCTATAGCCGTAAGGCATCTTAAGGCTGACAATTAGCTTAGAGGCGATTGCAACATTCCGGGGTCTGTGCTGACCTGTAACATAGGCCCCTGTTGTTTTTTGAGCCGACCCGAGGAACGGCAACAAATTAACAGCAATTAACCTTGCCACAGGCAATGTAGAAGTGTATAATCAATGTTATTTGGAAGCGGCATAAAGAATACGCTGCTCCAAGTAGTTGTTCATGGGTATTGCGGCCTTTTAGTCTTGGAGGAAGGTAGATTTTATCAGATGTCGTACGGAGGCTGTTTGA
Organism: uncultured Pirellulales bacterium; assembly: GCA_964432925.1. Taxonomy (GTDB): domain Bacteria; phylum Planctomycetota; class Phycisphaerae; order Sedimentisphaerales; family Anaerobacaceae; genus CAYNTC01. The sequence goes on from CAYSPM010000188.1 coordinate 686, forward strand.
GACAAGCGCACACCAACTAATAAGTGGGTGGGTGCTCGTCGGGATAATAGGTTTTTTCATGTGTGATCAGGTCAATATTATTTAACTCATTTTGAAGGAGGATTATTATGTGTAAGAGAATGTATTTTTTAATTTCTTTTGTTTTGTTGCTGGGCCTTGTTCAAATTAGCACAGCCACCGATGCCGATCCTAATCATATTGGCTGGTGGAAGCTCGATGAGACGTCCGGCACTACTGCTGTTGATTCGTCCGGCAACGGCAACGTCGGTACCTTGATAGGTGACCCGCTGTGGGTGTCTGGGTGGATAGGCGGTGCATTGGATCTTGATGGTGACGGCGACTACGTGGATTGCGGGAATGATCCAATCTTTGATGTCACCGACGAGATAACGGTCGCCGCATGGGTAACTATCAGGTCGATCCCCACTCAGTGGGTAGCTGTCGTTGCTAAAGGAGAATACGCTTGGAGACTTAGTAACGATTCGAGCGACCCGAGGTTTCACTTTGGTATCACTATCTGGTCGGAAAGTAATCCTTCGGTCAATGGAGCAACTGCAGTTGGCTACGACGAATGGCATCACGTCGCAGGAACCTATGATGGTTCGTACATCGACTTTTATTTGGATGGAGTGCTTGACGCGACCATCGACAATAACACTGGCATAGGTACCAATACCTATAGCGTACTTATTGGCGAAAATCCAGGAGCAGCAGGCCGTCACTGGGATGGCATCATCGATGATGTGCGTATTTACAATCGGGCGCTGTCGCAGGCCGAGATAGAGGCGCTTATGCCGCCGCAGTTAAAGGCTACGGTGCCTAATCCCTCTGACAAGGCAATAATCACAACAGAAACGGTTACGCTTAGCTGGACAGCCGGAGAGACCGCCGTTAAGCACCACCTGTACATCGGCGAGAGCTTTGAAGATGTGAAAAGCGGAATCGGTGGCACCGACCAAGGTTTGATTGATCAGCCGGCTTACGATGGTTACACCTGGGAAATAGGCAAAACATATTACTGGCGGGTCGAGGAGGCCAAGGCCGATGGCACTGCCATCCACCCGGGCGATGTCTGGAGCTTTACTATTCTCCCCAGTTCCGCCTCTATGCCCGTTCCCAGCAATGGAGCTGAATATGTCAGTACGGATGTTTTGTTACAGTGGACCGGTGGCGCAGGTTCAATTGAGCATCATGTATATTTCCATGAAAATCAAATGGCTGTTTTGGTGCGTGATGTGGATACAGACATGGGGACGGTCGAAGTTACTGAATTTTCGCCCGGCCCGCTCGATTATAATAAGACTTACTATTGGGTAGTCGATGAGTTCGATGGCACGAATACATATCAAGGCGATGTCTGGAGTTTTACCACTGTTGGTCCCACTAATGGTGCAAAGGGCCAGTACTACAACAACGCGAATTTAACAGGCACGCCAGTGCTCACCCGTATAGACCCTAAAATAGATTTTAACTGGGGTACAGGATCTCCCCATGGACTGGTTAGCGAAGGCAATTTCTCGGTTAGGTGGATCGCTGAGTTAGATGTGCCATTTACTGAGACCTATACCTTTTATACCATAAGTGATGATTGCGTCCGATTGTGGATAGATGGAGAACTGATTATCGACAATTGGACTGTAGATAACGCTTGGGCCATAGAAGATAAGGGGAATATCGACCTTGTTGCTGGACTGGTACCACTCAGAATGGAGTTCTTTAATAGCGGTGGAGATGCAATGGTACAGTTAAAATGGCAGAGTCCTTCTATACCACGACAAATTATTTCGCCAGGTGCATTATCACCGCCATTAAGCGCCTCAGGTGAAAAACCAGCTAATGGAGCCATAGGAGTCAAACATATACCTACTCTTCGGTGGACTGCGGGAGATAACGCAGCCTATCATAATGTGTACTTCGGTGATGATAGGACCATCGTAGAAAACGCCGATACAACAACTACAGGTATATACCGTGGCCAACAGGTGCTCGGTCACACCAAGTACACTCCCATCGAGGCCCCTCTCGAATGGAATAAGACTTATTACTGGCGAATCGATGAGGTCAATGACCTCCACACTGACAGTCTATGGAAAGGCAAGGTTTGGAGCTTTACAACTGCCGATTACATTATTTTGGACGACTTTGAGGACTACAATGACACTTCGCCCGACAGGATATTTGATACGTGGACAGATGGATGGAATGTTACGACAAACGGCTCGCAAGTAGGCTATGGCTCTGCACCTTTTGCAGAGCTAACTATTGTTAATAGTGGGCTTCAGTCCATGCCGTTCTTTTATAACAACATCGGCGGCGTAGCATATTCGGAAACTGTACGTACTTTTGATGCCCCACTGAATGACTGGGCCAGAGAAGGTGTCCAGACACTGACTCTGTTCTTCAGGGGTTATCCTCGGGACTTCTTTGAGGACCCGGCCAGAACGTATACGATGAGCGCCGAGGGTGCGGATATCTGGGATCTGACCGACGAGTTCCGTTATGCTTATAAGAGACTCTCAGGTGATGGCTCCATTATTGCTCGTGTGGTGCGCGTAGACAATACCGACCAATGGGCCAAGGCAGGCGTTATGATCCGTGAGACACTGGATGGCTACAGTGTGCACGGCTTTATGTGTGTTACACCGGCTGGTCGCAGAGCTTTCCAGAATCGTCCGCTTCTCGGTGGTGAGTCTTTCACAGCAGGTAGCGATCCAAACAGTATTACCGTGCCCTGCTGGGTAAAACTTGTACGTCAGGGCAACAGCATTACCGCTTATTACTCCGAAAACGGCACCAACTGGATTCAGCAGCCGGACGATGAGAATACCGGCGACGATGCGTCTCCAAATCCGCAGACTATCGTCATGCGACAGGATATCTATATAGGCCTGGCATATTGCAGTCACAATACTAATACGGTGGGTACGGCTGTATTCTCTGATGTAACAACTACCGGCACGGTCACAGGAGACGATTGGCAGGTAGAAGCTATTGGCGCAGATGATATGCCTGTCAATGAGGCCCAGCCGTTGTATGTGGTTGTGCGAGGTGGCGGCGTCGAAAAGACAGTTGAGCATCCGGATAATCCCAATGCGGTTCAGGAGTACACCTGGCAGCAGTGGGATATTCCGCTCAGCGTTCTTAGCGATGCTGGTGTGACTCTTTCTTCAATCCAGAATATGACCATTGGTGTTGGAGGTAGTGGACAAGGTGGAACAGGCAAGCTTTACTTCGATGACATCAGGTTGTATCCGTCAGAAGAGTAGCACGAGCATGAGCTGCGTGGTTGACCATAGACAAAGCTGCAAAGCATTTTAGGCTTGGTTAGCTCACGTGATTGTATCAATCAGGGGCT
>CAYSPM010000189.1:0-3935 GCA_964432925.1 uncultured Pirellulales bacterium
CCGCCTTAAGCAGCCCGTTCACTATCCATCTGATTATTTTGGCCACAATCCAGCCTACTATCAGAATTATTAACGCGCCCAGCAGGATAGGAATATAGGCCATGATTCTGGTCAACATTTGGCGGATCGGATCAACAATAAGATTTGCCCAATCTATTACTGCCAACATTTTCTGTATCTCCCATTAAATTGTTAATTTCGAACACGTGTCTTTTCACTTCTCTACTTCTTTGCCATTTTTTAGCCCTCCATGTTAAAAAAAAATGTTTTAATAAGCAAGCCCACATCCATCGAACCTGCTTTTTCTTTGTATTTTAAATACTTGGGAGATGTGCTTCAACAAAAAAATTTGCCCGTGGAGGAGGAAATTTTTTATTCTATTGGTAAAAACCTGGCTAAGACGAAATAGAAAAGGAACATATATTTATGGAAGAAAGGCTATTCCAGCAGTTGCTATTCTTGCTATGTTAGCTGCACCTGCTAAAACTGATATTACCCAAATGATTTGGGTATGCTATATTAACTCAAGATACTACTGCTGTGAATATTGTTCACGAAAATGGGGCTTCTAAAGGATATTCTCCTGCTGAAGATGCTACCGCATTACCTTTACATTTACAAGGAAATTCTAATAATAGGTTACCCAAACAAGCAGGCACTCTACCTTACATTTTCAAACTAAAAACCCAGTGAAAACCTCCTCCTTTCTAAAAATATTTATTTTTTATTTTCTTTCCAATAAACACAGCCAAAATCACAATAGCCACACCCAAAATTATCCAACTCGCAGTGTTCATTAAAAGCATATTAAGACTCCTTTATATCCCCTATCTTGTTTATAATCAAAGTCGCAATCAAAACTCTACTACCAGCCACACCTATTAATATCCAAGTCGAACCACTCATTAACAACATAATCCCAACATATACGAAAACTCATATCTTTCTGTTATTATGTTCATCAATGCCTCAAAAAAATTATGCCTATCTTTGGTAACTTTTTAATAGCCCGCTGATAAACTCTTTTTGAGTTATATTCTTAATGGATAAGTAGTTACTCTGCAATCTGCTTGTTTTATCTGTTATTTCCCATTTACTATTAGTTTCACCAATTTGGCTGCCTTATATTACAAAATTTACTGAAAAAAGCAACCCTCTTGAGGGGGATACGATGTTCCCTATATAACCCATTGACATGGGAGAAAAGCCTTGACGTCTGTTTCTCAGCATCATAGCCTGTTATTAGATACAGCCACCTGACTAGTGGCGAGTTGAATAAGAGGTAAAGGTCGGTCAAGTATGCCGTATAATATCCGAATTGTAACTACGTATCCACCAAGAAGGTGCGGAATCGGTACGTTTTCACGTGACTTGGCTAGTGCGCTCGTACATTTTACAGGTGAGGTTGGTCACATAAGAGTTGCAGCAATCGATAACGGTAATGGGCCATATAATGTTCCTGTGGACCTTGTTATTGACCAGTACAACCCTGAATCCTGGAGTTTCGCCATTAAAGATATAATAACCAGAGCAAAAGAAAGTACAAATCCTACCATTACTATATTGCAGCATGAATACGGTCTTGATCCGGATACGAATGGAGAGGATGGCCAGGGCACTAATTTTGTAGACATGGCAAAAGCGTTTAGTGGTCAGGGGCTCACTACTTTGGTTTACCTTCACACTGTACTCAACGAGCCGAACGACCATCAAAAAAGGACGTTACAGGAACTGGCTAAGTTTAGTGACGGCCTTATTCTGACCTCAGAAAGTGCCATAGGAATACTAAAATCATCAACTTATAAAATCGACTATTTAAAGCTCAAGCACATTGACCACGGAATCAGGATGCAACATCCTTCTGAATATGACCGATTGGCAATGAAAGAAAAATATGGGCTGAAAGAGTTTTTTCTCGTTACCACGCTGGGGCTATTGTCCCCTGACAAAGGAATCCAGTATAGCATTAGAGCCTATGGGAGGTTTTTAAGAGAGTCCTGTACGGACAACCAAAGGGAAAGAATAGTGTATTTAATTGCAGGTCAGTACCATCCAGATTTTGTACGAGCGGATGGGGGGACGAAATACCGAGAATATCAAGTCACTTTGACTAAAGCGCTGGAAGAGTCCAAATTGAAATGGTGCAAGTCCAAGGAACTCGGGGGTGTGAACTTTAGGCAGCACGACGTTGTCTTTCTCGACGCCTTTTTAGAAGAAAGTACTTTTTTGGAACTTTATGGCGCAATCAACGTTATGGTGCTTCCTTATCTCAACATGTTCCAGACATCAAGCGGTGTATTAGCTGACACTTTAGGCTCCAGCAGAGTTGTAATAACAACCAAATTTAGTTGTGCTCTGGAGCTCATTCATTCAAACAAACCTTGTCCGAGTGGCCTTGTCATCGGCAGATATGCCAGAGGTATTTTGGTCGATCCTGGGGAAGCTTCAGTGGAACAAATAGCCAGATCGCTGGATTTTTTAGTCTTCAACCAAAGTAAGCGCCTTGCGATGGAAAAAGAGGCTCACCAGAGAGGTTTCCAGATGCAATGGAATAACAGCGCTTGGGCATTACTGCAACATATCAAGTTTGTTAGGGAAGAAAGAGAATTAGTTATAGGCAGGGCGGAGAAATTCACAAGAGAAAAAACATCTATCTATCAATCCAACTTAACTGATTTTTATGCGGCTACGAGTAGCCCGAAAGATGTACTTATTCATACGAGAAATCAGCTATACAATGGCTGACATTCCTTAACACTTGCCAAATCAACGGCTTACTGTACACTCAGAGAATTTGGAATTCGAGAAGTGTCGGAGAACAATGATGGATATTGATAGCCTCTCTGTCAGGACTGTTGAAGTGCATCGTGCTCATATGATGGGCAAACTCGGCGCTAACAGTCTAATCGATCTGGTCAAAAGGGCTATAGCTCTGGGACTGGTAGATCTGCCAGCAAAGCTTTCGCTGCTGGACGATTCGATAAAAGCGATCAGGAGCCCTGAAAAATACCACTTTGAGTTTGTTTAGATTACCCAGGGAAACATAGAAAAACTACAAGACCACTACATACGATGACTTGACAATGGACGTTCCATAATAGTTTTTATGAGTTTATACCTTATACCAGATAATCTAGCATTTCATTTACACTATCGGAATTGTGCCCACTGGTATTAAAGGATACATGCAAGATAGTTCTATCCCTGTCCAGCACATAGGTTGCAGGTATTGTCAACTCCATTTCCTGTTTCGCCGTTAATGATATGATATCGATGGCAAAGGTTTCAGCAAGTTTTCTGGCTTTGGTTGGAGACACTTTGGTAACCAATCCAAACTGATTGGCTACTTTATTGCCTGCATCACATAGGACTTCAGTTCCTTGAGCATCTTTCCATTTAACAATAGTAGCGGAATCTGGTGCCTCGGGATAAATTGCTAAAACCTTCGTATTTAAGTTACTTATATGCTCGAAAACCTCCTGCCAGGCCAGCAATTCAAAATGAGAATAGCGATACCAGCTCAAACCATAGAAAACTAATATGCTTTTACCCTCAGACAAGAGTCTTTCAAGCTGGACACATTCGCCATTGATATTGGGCAGAGTAAACAGTGGAGCTTTGTCATTCTTTTTTAGTGCTTTTCTATGAAGCTTTTTACCAACCGAGCCGTTAAGCATCGAAGTTATAGGATTTAGCATGTAGTTTTCACCCTCTTCCTTAATCCAGCAAAAAAAACTTTATATGCTACTTTAACACCTTTTTTCAGCTCATACAGACTTCCCAAGTTACTACAGACCTCACCTAAGCTCTATTTTGGCTTCTACTTGTCAGCCGAAAAACCCTCCCTGAGATTTGCTAAGCGTCATCCATGACGTGAGCTTGGGGACAATATCAACTCTTGTAAAAGAATACAAGCAATTTTTTCTCATTTTTTG
>CAYSPM010000190.1:0-3855 GCA_964432925.1 uncultured Pirellulales bacterium
CCAGGTGAAAAAGATTATAAGGGCAGTGGCGTATCTTATTGTGCCACTTGTGACGCCGAATTCTATAAAGACAAAGATATCTTCGTGATAGGAGGTGGTAACAGCGCAATGGAAGAATCCGTGCTGCTCTTACAGTTTGTAAAATCTATCACCATCGTTCATCAATTTGACAACCTTCAGGCTGAAAAAATCACGGCGGATAAGGTTATCACGAATCCGAGGGTCGATATTCTGTGGTCTCATGAACCTCGCGCCTTCTACAAAAAAGAAAACAAGATGGTCGTAGAAGCGGAGAATCTCAAAACAAATAAACGTATTAGATTAGAGCGTGATGGTATCTTTATATTTGTCGGGCTTGTCCCTAATAGTACTTTCTTAAAAAATGTGCCAATACAGTTGACGGAATATGGTTATATTATTACGGGCCCACAAATGGAAACTAATCTAAAAGGCGTATATGCAGTTGGAGATATTCGAGATAAAAAACACAGACAGATTACTATGGCTGTTGGTGACGGAACCGTAGCCGCCTTAGAAGTCATCCATAAAGTATAAGTTAAATGGGTTAAGCTGGTTTTAGGGGAACGTTTTAGGATGAGTTTACAGCTTTTACTTATAGTTGCGTTCGGTGGCGCATTGTTAACTTATGTTTTGGGGAAGATTTCTCACAGGGTCAGGGACTTCTTAGCCGTTATCATTTCTTTAGCCTTAGTAGCTTTCGTCGCTTGTCTCTATGGCGAATCTATGGAAAAGGCCTTTTATCCCGGATTTCTCGGTCTTGGGCTTGTCTTGAGATTGAATATGCTTTCCTGGTTCTTTGCCATTGCTATATCGAGCTTGGGGACGCTTTCCATTGTCTTTTCTTTCAGCTATATGAAAGGTAGAGAAAGGACCGACTTTTATTACTTGATGTTACTTCTGGTTAATGCAGCTATGCTTGGAATTGTCTTCTCTGGTGATTTAGTTTCCTTTTTTATCTTCTGGGAAATAATGAGCTGGTGCACGTTCCTGCTCATAAGTTATAACCGAGGCCCTGCCTTAGCTGCCGGAATGAAATATATAGTTATGTCGATTATCGGCTCTGCAACTATGCTTGTAGGGATATTATCGCTTTATGTTTCTTTCAACACTCTGGTTATATCGCAAATTGCTTCTGAGATTACCACTGTTTCTTCTGGTTATATCCTGTTTATTTTAATTATTTTCGGAATTGCTTTCGGAATAAAAAACGCGGTTATGCCATTGCATACGTGGTTACCTGATTCTTACGCGGAAGCTCCATCTCCATTTACCGCAGTGCTCTCGGGGATGCTAACCCGAATGGGAATATATGGCTTTGTCCTTATTATGTATGTGATAGTAGGGGCTACCGGTACTCTCAATTTAGGGTCGGGAATACTCAAGTTCAATTATATTCTTGCTTGGTTAGGAGCCATTACCATAGTGATCCCTACTTTTATTGCTATGCTGCAGAACGATGCCAAACAACTCTTGGCCTGGCACGGCATCGGACAGGGCGGATATATGATTGTAGGGATTGCCTTTGGAACGAGTTTGGGCTTGGCTGGTGGGATTTTCCATACGCTTAATCACGCCATATATATAGTTCTTCTTTTCATGAGTGTGGGAGCAGTCCAATATAGAACCGGCGGCGAGAGGGATTTAAATTCACTGGGCGGTTTAATCAAGAAAATGCCCATTGCTTTTATGGGCGGTCTTTTAGGAATCTCCGGACTAATTGGTGTGCCTTTAACTAACGGATTTGTCTCGAAATGGTTGATCTATAAGACGTTAATCATTGAGGGTTATCCTTTTTTAACCTTTGCTGCATTGATAGGAACCTGGGGAACCATCCTTTCAGTTTACAAGTTCCTGCACAATATGTTTCTTGGACAGCTCCCTGAAAAATACAAAGACATACAGAAATCACCTTTCAGTATGCAATTACCCATCATAGTTTTGTCACTTGCGATACTTCTTTTCGGTATTCTTCCCGGTATCCCACTTAAGGTTATCAATGCAATTGGAACTTCTTTTGGTTTTGAAGCCTTAAATGTAACTTTATGGGGGATCACCTCAGAAACCGGAACCTTAAATACAATAAACATTTTTTCAGCAGTGTTAGTAGCTGCGATTTTTGTTTGGATACTGTTTCGTCTGGGTGCGAAATCTGTATCGGTTGCTCAGGAAGACAGCTACGCAGCCGGGGCACATACGCCGACGGATAAGTATCATTATACTGTCGAATTCTATAACCCTTTGTACAGGATGATAAAGCCTTTCTTGAGGGACGTAATAGATGAATTTTATTATTGGATTGGCTCTTCCGTGCAAACGTTATCTGACAGTGTCAGGCGTGTGTACGCTGGGGACGTAGGCTACTATGTTATGTACATCATTTTATTCTTAGCATTTTTAATCTTCGTTCAGCTTAAATGGAAACCATGGTAACAAAAGTAATACAGATAATTCTATCTCCGGTTTTGGCACTCATAGTGGGGGTCTTCTTTTTAGGTTTAGCCAGGAAGATTATGGCAAGAATCCATTGGCGTTATGGTCCTCCTCTTGTCCAGCCGGTTATTGACATGATTAGATTATTTTGTCAAAAAAGTGTATCACACGGCCGTATGTTTGATCTGGGGATAATTCTCTCTTTAGCCGGCTCTATAGTTGTGGTTTTATTTTTACCTTTTGGCCGAATTTGTCCTTTAAGCAGCTCAGGTGGGCTACTTGTAATTCTTTATCTCATGCTGCTTGCGCCCTTAGGTATGGCCTTATCAGGAGGACAAGGAGCTAACCCCAACATTAGTATCGGCATCTCCCGCAAGCTCATCATGAGTTTGGGATATGAGGTACCGTTGCTTCTTGTGCTGCTGGCGGTAATGACCCGTTATAAAACTATTTCTATAGTGGAAGTGGTAAATGCTCAGCAGAGTACAGGTTGGTCTATTATTTCTTGGCCATTATTTTTGTCTGGAATTTCTTATTTTCTCATCTTGCCTGCGATACTTGGGATTAGACCGTTTGATGTGAGTTCAGCACCTCAGGAGATCTCTTCCGGTCCGATGGTGGAATACGGCGGCAAATATTTAGCCCTGGCTACTATTGAACACGCTTTTGCTCTGTTCATTGGTATTGCTCTTTTCGTAAATTTATTTCTGGCAGGAGCAGCTAATCCACTTATCTTCTTTATTAAAATGCTGGTGGTATTCGTGCTTGGCTTATTCATACACGCTGTCTTCCCAAGATTTAGAATCGAACAGGCGATTAAGTATCTCTGGAAGTGGCCTACACTGCTGGCTTTTATTGGTCTGATTGTAACTTTAATTACAAGGAGCTGACAGTTGGATAGAAACCAGATTACAAAATGGTTCAAAGAGCCTGCTAAGATGGCAAATAAATATTCGCTGCATGCTATATATTTTTGCACCGGCTGTGGAATTATCGAAGTTCCACCAGTTATAACCGCTCGGTGGGACGCAGAGAGATTCGGAGTTATTCCGGTAGCCACACCCAGGCAGGCAAATTTGTTTCTAATTACAGGATATGTCTCAGTAAAGACCTTAAGGGCTATCATAAGAACCTACGAACAAATGTATGAGCCTAAGTACACTGTAGGTTTCGGCTCTTGTCCTATAAATGGCGGGATGTACTGGGATTCCTATAACACGATAAAGCATTTAGATAAGTATATCCCGATAGATGGCTGGATAGCTGGCTGCATGCCCAGGCCTGAGGCGATAATTATTGCCGTAACCCACCTCTGGACACTGATTGATAAGGATATGGCAAACGGATATGTAAAATATAGAGAGAATTACGAATACTATAGAAAGAACCAGGAAAAGGTATTGG
>CAYSPM010000191.1:0-3736 GCA_964432925.1 uncultured Pirellulales bacterium
ACTCTCTTCATTAGCCTCTTGGCACAAAGTTTCAGAGGAACACAGGCACAAAGTGATAAACTCATATATGCCTTTGTTCCTATATGCCTTTGTTCCTATGTGCCTTTGTCCCTATGTGCCTTTGTCCCTATGTGCCTTTGTCCCTATGTGCCTTTGTCCCTTTAGTTATTTATCACTGATGATTACTCTATTGCTAATTAACTATGGGCTATTTTACCAAAAGTTCGATTTATATTCTACTTCTGACGGTTGATTTCTATATGTTTTTTGAAGAACTTGTCATCCATATTGGGAAAATCACTTCTGAAGTGGACTCCACGGCTTTCTTTGCGCATCTCGGCTGAGCGGGCAATCAGCAAAGAGACGGTGAGCATGTTCTGACATTCCCAGCCCTGGGCTGAATCGAAGACCTTGTCCATTACATATCGCTGCCAAAATCTGATGATCTCCTGGGTCTCTATAAGTGCTCTGGCTTTTCTGGTGATGCCGACATTACGCCACATAAGGGCTCGCATAGAGTTCCTGACATCGGCCGCGTCCAGCCGGCTTCGGTCAGAATGTGGAATGTGATATCTTATTAACGGGTGCCTGAGCAGCGACACATCTGCTTTTTTCTGCTGACAAACGGACTGTCCAGCAGCTTTACCAAACACAAGCCCTTCCAACAACGAGTTACTGCCGAGTCTGTTTGCACCATGCAGCCCGGTTGAAGCGACCTCGCCACAGGCATAAAGATTATCGATGCTCGTTTTGGCTGACGCATCGGTTTTGACACCACCAATCATGTAGTGTACGCTGGGCCTGACCGGAATAAGGTCGTGGCTTACATCTATATCGAAGCTTTCAAGTAGTTCGCTAATGAATGGGAATCGCTTGGCAAAGTGTGCTTTGTCAAAATGCCTGACATCCAGATAGACGTGCGTTGATTGGGTTTTGCGCATTTGCTCCAGTATAGCTCGGCTGACGATGTCGCGCGGTGCAAGCTCTGCGGCTTCATGGTAATCGCTCATGAAGCGGCGACCTGTACGGTCGAGCAGAACAGCACCTTCACCCCGCAGTGCCTCAGTAATCAAAGCACGGCTAGCGCCAGCGATATACAGTGTTGTGGGATGAAACTGAATGAATTCCAAATCCCGCAGCGCAGCACCAGCGCGGTAAGCCATGGCAATGCCATCCCCCGTTGCTATTTCAGGATTCGTAGTTTCACGGTAGATTTGGCCTGTGCCGCCGGTGGCAAGAATCGTATTGGCGGCCCAGATTATCTGCCAGCCCCTACGCCTATCATGGCCAATAATTCCCAGACATTTGTTCTCGTCGTTGGTCAACAGATCAATTGCATAAAAGTTCTCTATTATTTTTATGCTGTGATTGTCTTTTACCTTATTTATGAGTGTTTGGGCAATTACCTGTCCGGTCTCATCGCCGTGGGCGTGAGCGATACGAGGATGACTGTGACCTCCTTCGAGCGTAGTAGCGATGTGGCCGTCAATCAGGTCGAACTCGGTTCCCCACTGAAGGAGCTGTTGTATCAGTGCAGGGCCTTGCCGGACAACAAGCTGGACAACGTGTTCATCACTTATGCCGCAGCCGGTCCTGAGCGTATCGTCTATATGATCCTGGAAGTTATCTTCTTTCTCCAGTACAGAGGCAATGCCCCCCTGGGCCATCCACGTGTTGCTATCTTGGAGACTATCTTTGCAGACGATGATGATGCTACGGTGCTCGGTCGCCTCGATGGCAGCACGAAGTCCAGCTATACCGGCTCCCACCACAAGACAATCGGTGAAGAGTTGGTGCGTTGAGTTAGAGTCAATATTCACCAGATAGCGTCTAAGTTCTGATTGCTCAGCCATAAGCTTGATACTCAGGATGCCAAGGACGGACCATAAAAAGTAACTGCAAGGCTGATAAATTGTGCCTGCAGCCAATAAGCTATTATAATGGTGAAACTGATCTTTTGAAATAGCTCATTTCCGCTAAAACTATTCCAAGATAATGTAGGCCATCCTTTCAACGGTTATGATTTATGCTTTTGAAAACAAATACTAACCGTGTTTCGGAAGGGATGGCCATGAATAAGAAACTGTCAAGAGAACAGATGTTCTTCAACGAAGTCAGCCTGACAAGGGATGATGACGTTTATGTCGGAATAGACGTCCACAAGAAATCTTACTGTGTAGTAATATGGCTTAACGATGCGCCTGCAGTAGATTTTGTACGTATTCGGCACCTTTTTGCAGGGCCTCAGCGTTCAGAGCAAGGGTATTATGGTATCGCTGTGCGAGGACGGCGGGCAATGCGCACGCTGCTGCTTTTGGCGTAAAGAGCTCGCGCTTCTGGAAATACGCACCCAAAGCAATCATATTAGCAGCTTTTTTATTGCCCAACTGGACTGCCAATTCGTCGGCGGGCACTGTTACTACCTCGATGGTCTCGTCAACCTGTGGTTCATCGTCAATCAAGGAGCTGTTAATTACCAGCAATCCACCCTTTTTCAGTCGTGGACCGAATTTGCTCAGCGAGGCTTTATTCATTGCAATCAGCGAATCGGGCCTACCCACGACAGGACAGGCAATTAGCTCATCGGCGATTACGACCATGCAATTGGCCGTGCCACCGCGAACCTCAGCTCCATAAGAGGGCATATACGTCACTTCTTTGCCGGCTTTCATTGCCGTCTGTGCGAGCAATTTGCCGGCTAAAATAATGCCCTGTCCGCCAAAGCCTGCGATAACAACCTCCTCGTAAAATTTGTCTCTCGTGCCCTGCATCTTGCACAAATCCGAAACTCGAATATCGAAATCCGTAACAACAAACTCGTGACTTTATCAAGTGGTAATGGGTAATCGGTGAAAGGTAATTACTTAGCCGATTACCGTCTAAGGCTCTGTTGAAAAGGTCAGTTGTCATTTCCACCGACAGGTGTCCTGTGGAGACCGAAGCGTCCCTAAGGGACGGAGTGGAGAAATCTATTAAAAACAGATTCCTCGACTCGGCTTCACCTCGCTCGGAATGACAGTTTTTTAGGTTTTCAACAGAGCCACCGTCCAACTAAATTACCATCCTTTGTCGAACACGCAACCTTTTTCTGTAAGTTATATTCTGGTTGGGTTCATGTCATCTTTGTAGGTACAAAGGCTTATTTTGAAAAAAGCCATCCCCATCCCTAAGAGATGAGGCTGCCACCCGATCATCATAAATGAGGCAAGAGGTACGATAGATAATGAATAACGTGTGGCAGCCTCAAGCGTAGCTTGGGGATGGGTACGCGCCTACGGGAAAATTGGTGCTAAAGGCTAAAAAACTACCTACAAACTCGACATGCACTCTACTCTTGTGCGCTTAAGATTTTTTGCTTGATTGATTGGGCAATTTCTGTTATAGATGTTGTTTAGCAACATAAGAATAAGCACCGCTGCGGAGGTTTTTTTTCGGTAAGGATTGTTATTGGTGTATAGAGCGCACCCTTAATGGTAGGGTGGGCTTTGCCCACCGTTTAGTTAATTTTGGGAGATTTATTTATGAGACATATACGAACCAAATTATCATATATCATTATTAGCATTTTGAGCTCATTTGGAAAGAGTGCAAGAATTGGATTAACTGGTTTGGTATTAGCTTCTCCTTTTGTATTGGTAAATAAAGCAAATTCTGAAGAGTATTTTGCTGAAGGAGGTATAAGATATTTGTAACCATTCACAGTTTTTTTTAACGAATTAGCAACGGATATTTTTGC
>CAYSPM010000192.1:0-3688 GCA_964432925.1 uncultured Pirellulales bacterium
GCGATGCCCGGTGTTGCAAAATGAAGCGAGCCGGCACATTCGTTAACCTCCTCAGGCTCAGTCATAAAAGATAAGATAGCTTCATATCTATTTTTACCCTTTTTAACTGCAACAACGGTATCTACTAACTTAGTTTTCAAAGCGAGTTTTAACAGCGAAGTAACTACGCCTCCATTTTCTGCTTTTTCCACAATTTGTTTCTCAGAGGAAATACCAATATATAACTCACCTGTTTTCATTATACATTACCTTATTTTTTCATCGGCTTTTTCTATATTTACTGCACAGACTTTAAATTCAGGCATTTTGCAGGCAGGGTCAAGGGCTGGATTAGTAAGGATATTTGCGTTTGCTCGGTTAAAGTGAAATGGGATGAATACGACTCCTCTGGTTATATCCGGGCTGATACTTGTTTTGATTTCAAGCTGTCCGCGTCTTGATTTTACGATGGCCTTTTCGCCATTACTAATATTCAACTCGCGAGCGTCTTCAGGATGTATCTGGATAAAAGCCTCAGGCACTTCGCTATAGAGGTTATCTGTTCTTCTTGTCATACTACCAGTATGGTAATGAAAAATAACTCTGCCTGTAGTAAGGATGAAAGGGTATTCTTGGTCGGGGGACTCTGCGGGCGGTTTGTAATCAACCGGCTGAAAATGGCCTTGGCCATCAGGGGTATTAAATTTTTCCGTAAACATGGTCGGAGTTCCGGGATGGTCCTCCGAAGGACACGGCCAGTGAATCCCGCCGGTAGTTTTCTCTAATCTTTCATAACTGATGCCTGCATACTGTGGGACACAAGTTCTTATTTCTTCAAAAATATCTTTTGATGAATTGTAGTTGAATTTGTCTGAAAAGCCCATCTGTTTGGCTATATTCATTGTTATCCACCAATCTGATTTGGCTTGACCCGGCGGCTCTACAATTTTATTGATTTTATATACCCTTCTGTCGATGCCCGTATGTGTTCCTTCTCTTTCGACCCAGGTGGCAGCAGGCAGTACCACATCAGCGAGTTCGGCAGTTTCTGTCATAAATATGTCCTGAACGACTAAGAAGTCCAGCTCTTCAAGCGACTTTCTCACGTTATTGGAATCAGGTGCGCTTATCATTGGATTTACACCTACCATATAGATAACCTTGGAGGTGTTTAGTATGTCCATATACGTTTTACCCGGTTGCGAAGGCAGACTTTCAACACCCCATAATCTCTGAAAATGTTCGGCGGTTTCTTTGTTCACACGTTTGAATCCTGGATAGAAAACATTAACACATCCCATATCCCCACTGCCTTCCCCGCTGATCTGACCTCTCATAGGATTAACGCCTGTTCCCGGCTTGCCGATATGACCTGTCAATAAAACCATGTTAGCAAGAAGTTTGACATTATCTGAACCGGTTATATGCTGTGTGATTCCTTCATCATAAAGAATACAACCTTTAGCAGCTTTAGCAAAAGCAGATGCTGAAGCCTTGATTTTATCTAAAGGTACAGATGTAATTTTCTGAGCTTTTTCTAAATCTACATTTGAAGCAAAGGCTTTAAGCTCATCATAACCCGCAGTTCTTGCTTTAATGAACTGCTTATTTTCCAGACCGTCATCTATTATGACTTTAATCATTGCATTAAGCAGAGATGCATCAGTGCCAGGGATTAACTGTAGATGAATGTCTGCGAGATTTTTTACGGTCGCAGTGATTCTTGGATCAAGCACGATTACTTTGGTACCATTGTTTTTTGCTCTACGTATACGCCTTGCTATGCCAGGAAAATTCTCCTGAATATTTACACCTGCTAAAAATATGCAGTCCGCTTGGTTTATATCTAATTGTGAAGTCTCCATGACTCCACTGCCAACTGCGGGCCCAAGACCGCTCACCGTAGATGAGTGACAAAATCTTGCGCAATATTCGATGTTATTTGTGTTCATAACTACCCTAGCAAATTTCTGGAGCACGTACCCTTCTTCATTTGATGTTTTCCCGGAACCGATTATTCCAAAATCCTCAGCAGAAACCCCCCCCAATTTTTCTGTAATTAGCTCCAGTGCCTTTCCCCAGGAGCATTCTTTCCCATTTACCAGCGGTTTCCGCAGCCTCTGCGGATGGGATAAAAGTTTGTAGATGTTATTGCCTTTTATACACATCTTCCCTTCATTTGTAGGATATGACTTCATTGGCTCTTGACCAATTATCTTGTCGTTTTTAACCACAAGGTATACGCCACATCCGGAAGTGCAATAAGGACATACGGTTGGTCGATAGCTGATTTCAGGCTGAGTTTGGCTCTTCGGGTGTTGGTTAGCCTGAAGACCAATAGTTTTTTCTGACATAATCCAATTTCCCTTTTTGCTCAAATGCTTTCTATATCTTTCTCAGTGTCGGGACACGCGTTGGAAATCTTCGCGGTCAGTACAACCTCATATTCTTTAGCAAGCTGTTCGAAAGCCTCTCGCAGATTTCGAAAAAGAACCTCGCTGTCTCCGCTAACGAAACTACTCATTGCTCCTGTTTTAACTTTTAGCTCGTCGTTCTCCAAGACTTGGACAAACTGCCGAATCGGTTTGGTCAAATCCTTTTGTCGCAATGGATATAAGCTTATTTCTGCCTGGACTTTCATAACTTTACTTTCGCTGTAATAAAAACACCATAAGGAATGTGTAGTATGCGACCGAGCCTATCAATTAATGGTGCTAATGGTAAAAAAAGCTTTAGGTTAGGAACGAACCCGACGGTAACTATAGCCGATTGGCCAAATGGTTCTAAAAACTGTTTTAGCTGGCTTGGAGAAAACAATCGAGCCTTGGCGTATGGTGATCCAGAGTCTTGTTGCCGTTTACGATTCAATCTGGCTAACGCATTCAACACGCCGATTATCAATAGTCCCTCGCGTTTGTAAGTGCATCGTACCATTTCTCGTACTACTGTCTTGGCATCGTGAACAAATTCCAAGGTTGTAATTGCCGCTGTTACGTTAAATGTATTATCGGCAAAGGGCAAAGAATGGCCATCAGCGACTTGAAATGACGCGTTGGAGATATTTTTGCTTTTGGCTATGTCTATCATCTGCTCAGAGACATCAACTCCGGTAACTTCAAAACCATATTCACTGAAAAACTGACTCCAATGGCCAGTACCGCAGCCAACTTCTAATAATTTCGTACCTTTGGTACTTGGTGGAAGGTACCGACTAATCGCTTTCTTTTCTAAGCGGTCATACATCGCACCTCGCCTGCCAGCGTACCAGCCATCATAGCTGTCTGCATGCAGATCAAAATCAAATCTGGATGCCTTTGGTTCGTTTATTTGCAGCTTCCGCTCAGCCGAGGGCATAAGTAACCTGTTTCCATAATGCCTTTATCTGTTCTGTTATGGCACCTCCAGTATATTCGACTACGCTTGCCTTGATAATCTGGGCCTTGGTGAAAGCCTCGTCATAAGGGATTTTTCCTATAACCTTTAATCCTCGCTGCCGAGCATCTTCGCTTATTTGACCTGTTATCTGCGGGTTTATATCTGCTTTGTTAATACAAATCAGGGTCTCAATACCAAAGTTTGCCGTAAGTTTTGATACCCTGTCTAAATCGTGTTTGCCGGAAAGTGTCGGTTCTGTAACTACCAGCACCAGGTCTGCCCCTGTAATTGACGCAATTACAGGACAGCCTATTCCCGGCGAACCATCGACAAT
>CAYSPM010000193.1:0-3684 GCA_964432925.1 uncultured Pirellulales bacterium
ATCCCGATATATCAATATTTGTGGACCCTGCATTGTACAGTTCCACAAACTCAACTAATTCTATTCGTATATCCGGATCATAGTGGATCTCGTTAATGACTACCAGACATTGGGCGCTTACCGAACCCATAGATAGCGCAATCGTTGTTAAAGCAAGAAGTGCAATTCTCATAATTTAAGTACCCTTACCTTCCTAATCTGCGTGTCGATACAACCTCAAACAGGCAAAAAAAAGCTATTCCACCCCTTTTCTAATTATAACAATCACACTTGTTTAATCAACGCCTTAGGCTGGCGCAACCGTTTCACCGTTTCACGAACTGAGGAAGGATTTTAAGGGTGTGAGTTTGCCCACCTAGTGAATCTTAAAACAGGCTTTTGGAGATGACAAACATCATCCCTGCCGCTAATACACTCAGCCGGATAATGATGGGCCACAACGTCGAGCCAGGAACTCAAATCCGCACAAACTGCGCTTGACTGAATCAACACCTAATTCGATCGGACCCTATGATGTAGATTGGCTATACACCTGCAAAACGCAAGTATAAGTATTACCCGCTTAATATTTCAAGGCCCAGCCCTGACGAGGGTGCTAAGAACCTGCCGAGCAAGCACCATCGGAGGCTGTGACTATATTTTCTTACCGGTCACAGGATCCTCGGCATCACCTACCTAAGTATATTCCGCTCATACCATCATCGATTGCCAGCACTGTTGTATGTAAGCGTACTACTTTCTGAGGTCGTTGTCTGTTCTCATTTGCCGACAGGGGCTGGCGAGGTTATCTTGATTGGGCCAACCTTTTTACCAACGATTTCGCTGGTGCCTCTATCTGAGGCGAGTTGCCCCTTGAGTGTCTTATCGTCCAGCTTGCCTTTGAAGTCCATCTGAAACGTCTCGCCTCTGAAACTCATCTCAAGAATAAAGGTTAGCTGGTCACCTTCGAGTTTTATATTCTTCATGGGGACCTCACCACCAAAGGTTTCATACCTGCCGGTCAAGTCTCCATAAATCTTCATCATACCCGTACGCGTGCCCCAATCGGAGGTTGTCGTAAGTTCCCATACTCCGACAAGCGCTGCACCCACACGCTGGCCATTTGCCTGCCACTCGCCCATTTCACCTTTGAGCATTCCGATTAGCTTGTCGCCTTGCACAGTGCCCTCATAAGTATTTTCAAACTCGAAGTCGTTGACCTTACTGTTTCGCGTTAAGGTGAGCTTTCCATCCTGGAATTTTAAATCGGAGATTACATGCTCACCTTCTTCGTCCCATTTGCCCTCAAATGTGCCGTCTTGCTTTTGAGTTATTGTTAGCTTGGCGTTGACGTCTCGCTCACCGACATTAAAGTTGATATCCCACTGACCCAAGACAGGAAGCTTAGGCTTAGGTCGTGCACCAACAGCGGAAAACTCACCCCAATCACTTGATACTGTGAGCATGAGTTTGCCGTCTTTAAGAGTCCCCTCGTAGTCCATTGTAGACTGTCGGTCTGGCGGGCCGACTGTGCGAATAAATGTTAGCTTCCCATCCTGGAATTTTACATTTGACAGTTCACTGGAGCCCCATTTGCCTGCCAGTGTTCCATCTTCCTTTTTGGAAATAGTCAATGTAGCAAACCTCTTTTGGCCCTCGAACTCCATCGTGATGTCCCACTCACCTTTGATTTCTTCGGCTGCCAAGACCAGCGACGTCTGCACCAATAACATAAGACAGATAATTAAAATAGACTTACCCTTCGTTTTGTGAATTAGCACCTTACCCATAGCAAATCTCCTAAAAAAATATGTTTACAAATTTATCCCTTCTCAATCTTGAAATATAACTCGACTTATGTGTTCACAACAATACCGCAAAGCTGTATAAAAGGCAACTATTTGCTCAAAAGAATTCGCATATTGATGAGAGCACAACTTCAGGCCTGTTGGCATAAGATCTATTATATGCCGAACTTATAACAGATAGGATTAAGATGATGGATACGATGGATGAAACATCGCTTAAAAATACAATAGGTCTGAGGATAATTACCGTAATTCCTGTTTTAGATTATATCGCTCTCAAACCAAAACATCACAGAAAATCCTCTATTCCATTACGGCACCGAACACTCATATCAGGGACAGATTCCAAACTACTCCGAGCAATTTCTCGATCCCATGTGCTTAACACTATTTCCCTCCTTCGCGTCAATAGTGCACAGCCCGGCTATGTCGGCCGCACTACTTAGAAAGACTCCACCCAGACCATTCAAATTGCCACTTAATCAGTCATGTAGCTGCCCAAATCGTAAATCCGGAACTCTATCCGCCCTCACCCGACGTTCCGGACACATCGAGCAATTCCAACTCAAAATCCAAATCTTTGCCTGCCAATGGATGGTTCGCGTCGATGGTTATGTTGGAATCCGAAACAGCGGTTATCGACACTATCATCGGCTCACCGTTTGGCCGGTCGACTTTCATACGCTGTCCGACTTGGGGCTGCTTTTCTTCCGGCAATTGATCCTTGGGGATGTCCTGGATCAGTCCTTCCTGATGCGGACCGTAGGCCTTATCAGATGGAACAGTGACCTTTTTCGACTGACCTAGTTCCATTCCGTGTACCGCCTCGTCGACCCCCGGTATGACTTGACCTGCGCCAAGGGTAAACTCAAGAGGCTCACCCTTCTTTGAGTCGGCAAATATAGTCCCATCCTCCAATTTACCTGTGTAGTGGATTTTCACCCTGTCACCTGATTTTGTCTGTGCCATAGCAATTCCTTCCTTTCCTTTCTCTGACGTTCAAAAGCACCCATTTCTTGCCAAGGTCGGCACCTGTCGCGGACATTTTACTTCAGATGCCCTTGGCCGCCGAGCCTTCCCCCCACAAACCTAACTTAATGGACTCTGGGCAATAATGCAACGATGCATCCAAAAAAACCGAAAAACTATTTAGAAAATTGCCTTTCTCTAAGGTAATGCATATCTTTTTGGGGCCTATTATTACTTGAATCATTGCCCTTGTCTGCGTTCATCGCCTCTTAAGATCAGAGTATCTCTTAGCTTACTAATCCGACCGAAGTCTTATAAGGTTCTGGTGGCGCACTCGTCTCGGCGAAGGCCAAGCCGGAGTTGGAAGCTCCACCCTACCATTTTCTACCGGTAGCAAAATCCTTACAAACATTATGAGTCGCTACCAACATCTGACAGTCTTGCAGAATAGACGATTTGTCCTTTCGGAGATATTGCTACTAACCTACGGCTTTACCGGCCAAATATGCTGCACTCTTTCCACAAAAAAATCGGGGGCCATGCTTTCAATTAGCATAGACCCCGGATTTGTACAATCACCTACAGTCAAAACAATAGATGACAGCCAACTTTAAGCTTAAGCCAGAGGCTTATAAAATTGCTACAACTATACCGAGTCGAGCACGAAGCTACTCTTCGGTATAAGCCAGAGGCTTATAAAGTAGCATTCGGATCAGGCTCCGTTGGCAACGGCGAATACAACCAAACGTCATCAACGAATAACATACCTGTGCCATTCAGTGGAGCAGCCTGATCTCCAACACCAATGCTTAACTTGTTGACCGAAGCTAAATCTACTCCGGCATCGCTAAACACGCTAAACGGAATATCCCACCGCTGCCAGCCGCTTAACAGCACCGCATTGGGGTTGTCCGGATGTTCGTAGACC
>CAYSPM010000194.1:0-3651 GCA_964432925.1 uncultured Pirellulales bacterium
GCTCCTTTCGTCACCTCTATGATTTATGAAGTTATCATCTTTGGTGATATAGAACTCGCTTTGCTTTGAAACTGAAACGTGTATAATTGTAGTATAAGTCCGCCGCAGGCTGTTAAAATCAGGGGAAATAGGAGACTGTAGCAAGATTACAGAGTATGTTGCCTGGTAGGCAATCTCGCTTGCAACGAAATCGCGGCAAATACTCATATCTAAGGTTCGAATCTGCCACAACCATAGGTCTGAATCTGTGATTAGATAGCTTGAACCTTGAATAAGTCTTTGTAATTAAACGCTTTAACTGTTATTTGCTCTGTAAAGCTACTACAGTCTCGGAAATCGTAATATTATAAGCCGATTAGAAAAGGAGGATCTATTATGTCATTCAGCAAAGAACGGCAAGACTATCACTTAACACCACGAGGATGGGAAGAAGGTTCATTTGAAGGCGATGCTTTAGGAGGGAAAAAGTGTGTTGATATTCCTATCGACAGGGTATTGACTATTTCATGCTACGATGAAAAGACTTCTCCTTATTCAGAGCCCATGTTTTATGATAGAATAACTTGGGAATCTGGCGATAAAGCAAAGATAGATGCTTTAATAAACCAGTTTGGTAGTAAACCAAACTGGTTTGGATACAAGAAAATGGAATAAGAATATTTTTTATAACAAACCGCTCCAATGGATGACGAAATGCCGCCGGTGAGTCTTACTGTTCTGCATTGAATTACTAAATCGGCCTTAATAAGGCCCAAAGTGCGTTTTGGGCCCAATAAATAAATTCGTGTCAATTCGTGGCTAAACATAACGCTATGTGGTATTACCCCCTACTGAACAACAACACATCTATTCTACGAGATACGCTTCACGAGATACGAGCCTCCAGTATCGAGTATCGAGCATCCAATCTCTCATTCACTCATCTACTCATCTACTCATCCACGCATCCCTCTCTCCGCACTACGCTAAATTGTTAGATTTTTATTGAGAAATAGGCAGAATTTGGTATAATACAGACGCGATTGGGGGAATAACTTCCGCCTGGAGCGGGAAGCATGTGGAGACCCGCACGAAATCAGGCCAGCAGGTCCAGTTAAATTTAGAGTCATTAGTGAATGGTCAATAACCAATTACCAATAACCAATATATGAGCTATTATGCAAAACAAAGCCAATTTCCGCAACGGCAAAATGAACACAACCTTTTATTTTACAAAGGATTATAAAAATGAAATCGTTTTCAGGCTCCCAAAAAACAAACCCAAACAAATCCAATGCTGGTAGCGTGGGAAAGTTGTCTGACCATATTGAAATTTTTGCCTTCAAGACAAAGTTAAAAATATTGATTTTGGAAGACAGGCTTGATATTCTGCCTGTAAATGAGGTTCTTCGGCTCATTCGATGAGCTCAGGTAAAAAACTTTGCTATGGGATTGATTAAAAATGTTAGGTTGTCATCTCGGACGCATGTTTCAGTTAACGGTAGCGGGCGGCTCCTATCAGGAAGGACTCACCTCTGTAATTCAAGGTGTACCGCCAGGTATGCTGTTGACCGAGCAGGAAATCTATGGAGATCTGCTCTTGAGAAAACCAGGAGCTGACGAGCTTTCCAGCCCACGAAAGGAGCCGGATCTGCCGATAATCTATTCGGGGTTAAATTCAGCAGACACCATCGAAAACGCCGGCAATAAGAACCATACAAATGGTACACCGCTGGTGATTCTCATTCCCAATCTCGACCGTCACTTCATTCACATCAAACAATATCAGGACACGAACCGCACACCCCGCCCGGGCCATGCATCCTACGCCTCGTTCGTGAAATACGGTCCCGACGACGACGCCATCGGTGCAGGCATTTTCAGCGGCCGATATACTTCCACTATCGTTGGCGCAGGATACGTGGCAAAGAAAATCCTCAAAAAGTGTGGCATTGAGGTTTTTGCCTATGCCAAAGAAATCGCAGGCGTGCGATGTCCTGATGTCCCTGACGATACTGCCCTTGAGTATACGGACAACTACAAGCGGATGCGGTGCGACCTGGACGCATTCTATCAGGAAATATACGTAAAAGGCCGGATCAATATGGACATGAGGTTTCTGGAAAAAACGAGGGTGCTGGCTGAGGTTGAAAAAGAAATCGATGCTATACGCGATAAAGCACCGAAACTAAGAGCGGAAGAAATCCGTGAAAAATACAGTGTTCACGAGGTGGTAAACTGTCCCGATATTGACGCCGCTCAGGCTATGGTTGATGCCTGCAATCGCATATCTGCCACAGGTGATTCCGCCGGTGGCGTGGTCGAAGTAGTTGTCACCGGTGTACCCGTGGGACTGGGTGAGCCTGTCTTCTGTAAGCTTGATGCCGAATTAGGCCGGATGCTCGGAATCGGTGCGGTCAAGGCCGTTGAAGTCGGTGCCGGCATCGCCGTAAAGGACATGACCGGCAGCCAAAATAATGACCAGATGCGTGCCGAGAATGGCAAGGTACTATTTGAGTCAAACAACGCAGGTGGCATCACCGGGGGCCTGACCACAGGCCAACCGATCATCGTTAGACTCGCTGTTAAGCCCACTTCCACGATCGATAAACCTCAAAGAACTATCGATAAATATACGCTGGAAAACAAACAACTGGCTGCTATTACCAGACGCGACCCAACTATTACCGCTCGCATCTGGCCGGTCGCAGAGAACTTCACCGCTCTTGTAATACTCGACCACCTTCTGATGCACTATGGCTACCAAGTCTTAAAGGCAAAGTGATTGAGCCCCGACCCGGCCTAAAACGATAGACCACCTTGAAAAAAGCTGCGCAAATGCCCTGCTCATCGCCACCTTCTACGGGCTGTTTTACACGGTAGTCACCATTAATTGTAGTAACGAACCGATTCGTATATTCCCTTCTCAAAGCTGACACTTATTGAATCCCACTATCCACATCTTTGTTAAATTCAATTCCAATATGGTCGTAGCGGTTATGATATGGCGCATGAAATTTGACCCCGCGCATGTACCACAATTCGACCTCATTTCTAAAACCAAGTCTGCTCACATCACAAATTGCCTTGACCATGGGGTGCTCAGACTTTAAAAATGTCGCTCGGTACTTCAAACAGCGGAAAAGTATGACGCCACTTGAGCACTGTAAGCACTATTGCCCAAAGTAATTAGACCAGCTACCTGCACAAAAAGACGTTTTTTTTTGCCAAAAATGAGGTTCCATCCTAAACGTGTATTCTTTATAATAACTACAATAAAAAGCCGTGAAATATTTTTCAAAATTGGTTTCGTTAAAAGCTCTAATTTGGAAGGGAAGGAGCAGTATAAGAAGGTTATTGGTATTCGTTTTAGTGTTGTGTCATTATTACCTGATGGACTTTCCGCATTTTATTTGCCGGAGCAACTATGCTATTTTTTTGGCAGCTTGAATAGAAGGTGGGAATTCGTCAAAGCCATAGCCAGAAATTTTACTTCGAGGCAGCTTATACATACAAAAATACGAGGGTAGGTCATGTATAAACAACGTGCTTTTACCTTAATAGAACTATTAGTAGTAATCGCTGTCATTGCCCTTTTGCTGGCGATCCTCATGCCAGCTCTGAATAAAGCCAGAGAGCTTGCCCAAGGTGCAGCTTGCAAGGGGAACATGA
>CAYSPM010000195.1:0-3634 GCA_964432925.1 uncultured Pirellulales bacterium
GAGCCTGACCCAAAAGATAAAAGGAAAGTATTACTAAAGTACTCAGATTACGTTGAAATTCAATTGAGCACAAACTAAACAAAGAGCCGCGACTCTCAATTATGGTGAGACGATGGACCATGATTAGCCAGCCCACCTGTGGGGTTGGCCTTTTGAGCCTGCCCGTGCATAATAATTGATGCTCGATACTTGATACTCGAACATCAAGTATAGTGGATCAAGAATCAAGCATTTCTTAAAGTCATATCTATTTTTCACCGTGATAAAATGGGGGCTGAATGTGCGAGTAATATCATTCATAAAAATTAATGGCGCTTTACGAAGATAGCCTATAACTGTCATGGTAACTTTTTGGAATCTATGATAAGGAGCTTATTCGCAGCATATGCTGCAGCTCTATGTCGAGCGCAACAATTTAGTATGATTAGTATTATACCAGAAAAGGATTTTTTTGAACCACATTTGTGAGAAGTCCAGACTATCCATTTTAAGCGCCGGTGTGCCGACCGGCAAAGAACCAAATATTGGTGAAGGGATTGACCTGGCCGAACAGACTTTACGGCTTACTGAGCTGATTCACAGCCTTAGAGGAGCAAAGCGGTGCCCTGTTAAACTTCACCTGAGGATTTATATCGCGAACACAAATTTGCTATGGCAATATAGTCTTCGGGAGAAAGCTCTTCCGGCCGATGTTCTGCGTCAACTGACACTCGCTCAAAAAGTTCAGTCCAGTTCTCGATCACAGCAAGTCGGCCTTTGGCGAATCTTGTGCAGGCCCTGAGAGTCTTGCGGCGGTGGCCCATAAAAAGTCTTACAATCTGTATAAATAGCTTCGTATCGACAATGTGGTCTGCCATCTGCTTTTTGTATACAAAGCTGACCATAGCGGAATCAACCTGTGGTGATGGCCAAAAGACCGTTGGCTTAAGCAGTTTTATTCTGCGCACCTGGCCCAATGCGCCCAAGATAATACTCAAAGTACCATAGTCAGCGCTGCCGGGCAGAGCCGTCATCCGGTCGGCAACTTCCTTTTGAATCGTCACGAACATGCTATCGACCACAATCGAACCTGTAGCAAGGTTCAGTATTAAAGGTGAGGCCACGTTGTAAGGCAGATTCGCCACCAACAATATCCTGCCCGTGTTTCGCTGGCGAACACGATTGAGCGTATTAACGACGAGCGGATTGATAACGTTTTTATTCTTTAGTATATCGGCACCAATTATATCGACGTTCCGGTTGTTTGCCAGTTGAGCTTGCGCAATTTGGATAAGCCCATGATCCAGCTCAACCGCGACTACAGTACCGGCACGTTCGGCCAGGGCCTGCGTCAATGAGCCTGTGCCGCAGCCGACTTCCAATACGATATCATCAGTACGAATATCTGCAAAATCCACGAGCAGACGCATCAAATTAAGGTCGATAAGAAAGTGCTGGCCAAGCTGCCTGTTAGGCCTGATGCCCGCCGATAAAAGCAACTGCTTGATCTGCTGCTTGGTCTGCATTGCTGTAAAAGCCAAAGATAAAAGGCAGAAACACAATCTGAGATTCCGGATTCCCGGTTCACGCTCTTTGTGTTAGCGGTTTTAGCAGTTTGTGTCAAGTGTTCGCAGCGGCAGCGCTCTGATAAGCCTTTTTCTTTGAGGCCATTTGGATTGCGGTGATTATAGCGGCTTTGAAGCTGGATGGATTGGCAATATTCCGGCCTGCGATATCGAAAGCAGTGCCGTGTGCTGGTGACGTTCTAACGATCGGTATGCCAAGGGTGATATTGACTGCGTTTTCGAAGTCGATCAGCTTGACAGGGATCATGCCCTGGTCATGATACATTGCGACGACGCCATCAAACTCTCCGTGAGTAGCCCGCAAGAAAAGGGTATCCGCTGGATAAGGACCGTGGCAATTTATTCCCTGCTCCTGGGCCAGTAGGATAGCAGGCGAGATGATGCGTTGTTCCTCGTCACCAAACTGGCCGTTCTCGCCAGCGTGCGGATTCAGGGCAGCAACGCCGATATTGGGATTATCCAGGCCAAAGTACTCTAACAAAGCCGTGTTCAACAAATCTATAGGCTCGAAGACACAGCCGATGGTAAACTTGTGTCGCACCTCAAACAGGGCCTGATGTATTGTGGCCAGAGCCACTTTAAGAGGACCGCTGATAAACATCATCACCTTTCGCTTTGATTTGGTTCGATGTGCTAACATTTCGGTATGTCCCGGCCACTCAGCGTCGGCCAGCTTCCAACTGGCTTTGCTAATCGGCGCTGTGACCACCGCATCAATTATACCGGCCTGGGCAGCGTCAATGGCGTCGAGACAGAACTGTATGGATGCCTCGCCAGCTACCTTGCTTGGGCCGTTGATCCAGGATGGAACAGAGTATTCATCGTAATCCGCGACCACTACTTTATATGGATAGTCTCTGCTGATTTTCTCATGTTGATGCCGACCCCAGAAAGTCTCAATCTCGGCCCTGTCGGCAGCGTAGCAAAGCTGCTCGTTCATGCCGAAGATGATGAATTTAGCCGATCGGCGTATCTGGGGATCAACCAAGGCCTTTACTATGATCTCAGGTCCGATACCAGTGGGATCACCCATGGTTATACCGATAACCATCTGGTTCGATATCGAGTTGTTATTGACTTTATTCATAAGTGCGTAATCTGTTTCCATCTATGCTAAAGCTACTCTCGGCAACAGACCAGCGTAACGAGTAATTACAGATAGGTCAAAAGCCGAGCTGCTGGAGCCTTTCCACTGTTAAGGGCTGTTTTTGCGGCATAAGGCTCTCAAGCTGTCTTTTGACCGCCTTAATTATTATATCAATTTCGATATTAACCTGGTCGCCTATTTTGGCCTTGCCCAGCGTTGTTTTTTTTAGGGTCTGTGGGATTACAGCGATACTAAAGCTGCTCTGGTTTATCCACGCTATGGTTAGGCTTATTCCATCTACGGCGACGGAGCCTTTTGGCACAATTTGGCCGAGCAACTCAGGCTCGGCCGTGAATTCTATATCGGCAAATTGACCGAGTTGTTTAACCGCTTTAATCGTCGCGGTGCCATCTATATGACCCAGGACGAAGTGGCCGCCAAATCGGCTGTTTGGTGTCATTGCTCTCTCGACATTAACCTCGGCATTAAGTGTCAAGCTGCCAAGTGTAGACTTTTTTAGTGTTTCAGCACTAAGCTCAAAGATTGCTAAGCTTCCGTCGAGTTTTGCAATGGTCAAACAAGCCCCATTTATTGCCATGCTATCACCGATTTGGCAGTCCTCAGCCAGTTTGTCCAAATCCACGGTTAGTAAAAGCCCGCCCGCATTTGGCCTGAGCGCTCGGACTGTGCAAACCTGCTCTATGATTCCTGTAAACATAATTATTTACCGTGTTTCTGTTAGTGAGTGCCCATCCGTGGTTTTATTCCATGCTACGATCATCACGGCTAAAAGTCAAATTATTGTTGCTATGGGCTGCATTTCTCTACAGTCGGAACGAATTTGCTTTGCGCCAAAAGATTAACGTGATAGTATTGATAATGTTGCAGTGTTTTTAGTATTGTGCACTAATTTGCTCAACGATGGTGTTTTTTAGTAAAAGAAAGGGGGTGGCAACAAACATGAATACTTTCTGGCTAAAAA
>CAYSPM010000196.1:0-3513 GCA_964432925.1 uncultured Pirellulales bacterium
GTCCCGATGGTTATCGGGACTTCGGTCGAAATGACAGTGAGGCTTTTCAACAAAGCAAGAAGGTATCAGAATGTTTGCTCACATTTTATCTTTCATGGGACCAGGCATAATCAACGTGATTATGATTTTGTTTGCCCTGGTCTTCTGGCTAATCTTACTAATTTTGCCGATCATCTACATCGTTTGCAGCATACGACAGAGGCGACAAATCATTACGCAGTTAGAGAGCCTCAACCAGGAAGTTTGTTCTTTGAGGCAAAAATTTGAGACTGACCAGCATAAGGCCTAAGGCATGGCCGAGCCACCGCTTTTTCAGTGGCGGGTACTGAGCCATGAAATATAAATTAAATCACTAATTATGAGATACAGAAAATGACTACAAAGGAGACAATTGAGTTGTTTGACAAATACGTTATAGCTAACTATGGCCGGTTGCCGCGCGTCATCGTAAAAGGCCAGGGTTGTTACATGTATGATGCCGACGGCAACGAAATCCTGGATATGTTTCCAGGTTGGGCCGTCAGCGGCTTGGGTCATTGCCATCCAAAGGTCGTCCAGGCCATTCAGAAACAGGCTGCCGAGCTTCTGCATATTGACAACACCTTTTACTCCGAGCCGCAGGGCAAATTGGCCAAGCTTTTAAGCGAACGCGCCTTCGGCGGCAAGTGCTTCTTCTGCAATAGCGGCGCCGAGGCTAACGAAGCTGCGATGAAGCTCGCACGCCTGCATACTCCACAGGAAAAATATAAATTTATCACTGCTGAGGGTAGCTTCCATGGCCGAACCTTCGCAACAGTCACTGCAACCGCTCAGCCAAAATACCATGAGGGTTTCTTGCCGTTACTGCCAGGCTTCATTTATGTGCCATTCAATGACATCATGGCCCTTGAGTCCGCTTTCACTGACGAAGTCGCCGCTGTAATGGTCGAGCCGATCCAGGGAGAAGGGGGCATCAATGTTGCTACTGCCGAGTACCTCCAGGCGATTCGCCGGCTCTGTGATGAGAAGGGAGCTGTGATGATTCTTGATGAGGTTCAAACCGGAATCGGCCGAACCGGCAAGTGGTTTGGCTACCAGCATTTCGATGTCGAGCCGGACATTATGACAATGGCAAAAGCCCTCGGTGGAGGAGTAGCAATCGGTACCATGATGGCAAAGGAAGAGGTTGCGGCTTCTCTCGTCCCTGGCAAACACGCCTCCACCTTTGGTGGAAACTGCCTCGCCTGCGCCGCAGGTATCGCCGTCATCGAGGTCATTGAAGGAGGTAGCTTACTTCAAAATGCTGCCGACTTGGGTGAGTACACCAAGGAAAAACTCAGCCAATTAAAACAAAAACACTCCAGCATCGATAGTGTTCGCGGTATCGGCTTGATGATAGGCGTTCAGTTGAATAGTCCCTGTACTGAAATCGTTAATAAATGTCTCGAAAAAGGCCTGAGAATAAACTGTACCAACGAAACCGTTATTCGCTTTATGCCACCTATGATTGTCACCAAAGAACAGATCGACCAGGCTATTGATATTCTTGACAGTGTTATGACCGAGCTTGAAAAATGAAAGACTTTCTTTGCATAAATGATTGCTCCGCCGAACAACTAAACCAGCTCTTGCAGGATAGTATTGACTTAAAGAAATTATACAAAGCTGGCAGCCGTGATCTCTGCCTCGCTGGCAAAACTCTTGCTATGCTATTTGAAAAGCCCAGCTTGCGAACCCGCATGAGCTTCCAGGTTGCTATGAACGACCTTGGCGGGACCGCAATCTA
The DNA here is from genome assembly GCA_964432925.1 of uncultured Pirellulales bacterium. Lineage (GTDB taxonomy): Bacteria > Planctomycetota > Phycisphaerae > Sedimentisphaerales > Anaerobacaceae > CAYNTC01. The sequence goes on from CAYSPM010000196.1 coordinate 1,766, forward strand.
CGTCAAACCTGAAGACATCGGCGGTATTGGCAAGCGTGAACCAATTAAGGACATTGCACGAGTTCTTAGCAGATATGTTCACGGTATAATGGCCCGTACGTTCGAGCACGGTGCTGTTACTGAACTGGCAAAATTTTCGACTGTCCCGGTTATAAATGCCCTGACCGATTGGGTCCACCCATGCCAGGCTATGGCAGATATACTTACAATTAAGGAACACTGCGGCAGAACACAAGGTATTAAAATTGCATTTATCGGCGATGGCAATAATGTCGCCCGCTCGCTCGCCTTTGCAGTTTCAAAGCTCGGCATGAAACTGGCGATAGCATCGCCGCCGGGCTATGAACTCGACGCCGAGACTATTAAAAGGGCAAATGCTTCCTTGACCGAATGTGTCACCCAGACCAACGATCCGCACACAGCGGTTACCGACGCCGACATTATTTACACCGATACCTGGGTCAGCATGGGCCAGGAAGACCAAAAGCAAAAGCGCATCAAGGATTTCGCTGGCTTTCAGGTCAATGCCGACCTGCTAAAATCAGCGTCGTCAGATGCAAAGATCATGCACTGTTTGCCAGCCTATCGTGGCTACGAAATCACCGATGAAATCGCCGAATCGGATTGCTCAATCATGTTCGATCAGGCCGAAAATCGACTGCATTTTCAGCGAGCACTTCTGAAAACGCTTCTTAACCATCCTTGACAAAAAGCCGATTATTACTATAGACTGGACAATAATATATTGGCAAACTCAAGGAGGCGATGCTGCTAAGTTCCCTGCACTGAATCGTGTTATACTTGGGCAGCAGATTTTGAGCCTATTTTTTAACTCTGTTTTAAGGTTTTACATTTTTATGTATCTGAACCAACACAGCTTCTCTCACAAACCGTTGGTTTTTTCCTGCTCGAAGCGTGCCCGAGCTGCCGCAGCTCCGCCCTGGTTCATTTGGGTTTTAGCTGTGCTACTTTTAGTATCTGCCGGCGTAACCTATCGTGTTGTGGCTTCTCGCCTGAATCGTCTTGTCCAGACGCCCGTTCAATTGCCCGTACCACTTAGCAATGTACCTTTGCAAATCGGAAACTGGTCGGGTCAGAACGTCCCAATCCCGCCCAATATAATACGTGTCACCGGCGCCGACGATTTTTTGAACCGTTCGTATTCAAATAAGCTCAGCAATCAGCACGTCAGTGTTTATATTGCCTACACTGCCCGGCCCCGAACGATGTTGGGCCATCGTCCCCAGGTGTGTTATCCTGCCGGCGGTTGGGTCCACGACAGCACTGAGCACACGCATATATATTCAGCTTCCGGCAGAACAATCCCATGTTTAATGCACCGTTTTCACATGCCCGCGCCATCTTATGAAGAGAAGATCGTTCTGAATTTCTACATCGTAAACGGCAAACTCACTTCCGACGAAGGCGTCTTTTCCGGCGTGGGATGGCGAACTCCCAACATAGCAGGCGACCCCGCACGTTACGCTGCTCAGGTTCAGATAGCCTCTGTCCTCGAAACGCCGGTAAAAAGAGCCGCCACAGACATGACAGACTTATTACTCGAATTCTTCCCCGACGAATACGGCAACGTAAAAGCAACCCTGTACTATGAGCCTGAAGGAATGTCTGCCGATCAAACAAGCCCGCAGTCGTAGCCCTGTTTAGCCACCAACTTTACGTTGGTGGTCTTGGTACGATGTCTGTACAAATATTTAGCTTTGCGTTTCACACGGGAATTTTCTCTGTCG
>CAYSPM010000197.1:0-3443 GCA_964432925.1 uncultured Pirellulales bacterium
CACAAAGGAAGTGCTTTATAAACTCAAAACTAAAAGCGTAAAACTTAAAACTTTTTAATTTTTACACTCTTTTTGCCTTCCTTCGCGGGCATTATCCCGATCAGGTTCGAAGGGTCAGTTCTCAGCATCAGGCTCATTCTATCATCAAGCCATCAGCTCCCCTGGCTCATTTACTTGTAAAGTACTATATAGCTTAATGAAAAGTACGGCAAGGATTTTTTTATGTTCAAATGCACCAACCATAGATTCAACAAGAGATACTGTACTGGCTTTATGCGTTTATAGGTATATAATGTTGAGCTATGAAAGGGCTACTGAAAGAATTGATTCAGGCTGAAACAACGGTTGAGAAGGGAGAACTGTCGGCGGCGGAAGTAATCTCGGCTCAGTTCGGCAAGTCCGGCATCGATTGCCGCATTGAAAGTTGGGGCCAGAATAGAGCGAATGTGATTGCGCGGGCAGAGTCGTCCGTAGAGAGACCTGGGCTTCTGTTTGTTTGCCATCTCGATGTGGTTGGGCCTGGCGAAGGCGAATGGAAGTACCCGCCTTTTGCAGCCTTGGAGCAAAACGGCAGAATCTACGGCAGAGGTGCAGCGGACATGAAGGGCGGGATAGCAGCGGTGGTCGTGGCTATTCAGCAGACTGTGGAATCCGGCATCAACCTGCATGGAGATATTATCTTCGTTGGTGCCGCAGGCGAAGAGACCGATAGCTGTGGAGTAAAAAGATTTATAGAAAGTTCCAATTCGCTGGAAAAACTTGCAGGAATAATTATTCCGGAGCCAACCGATTTTGACGTTGTTACCGCTCACCGTGGCATGATGTGGCTGAAGATAACCACCAAAGGCAAAGCCGCCCATAGCTCCGCACCACAGCTTGGTGTGAATGCCATAAGCTCGATGCGTGCATTTTTAGATGAGCTGGATAAGTACGAATTCAAGATCCAACTTCACAAGCTGTTGGGTAACTGTTCGATGAGCGTCAACACCATATCCGGCGGCAAAACGATGAACGTTGTACCGGATGAATGCACTGTTGGAATAGATATTCGCACTTTGCCCGAACAGGACCACCAGGCAATCATTAGTGATATCGAACAGATGTTCGCTTTAATCAAGTCACGTAATCCCGATTTTGACGCGAAAGTGTCTATACTACGAGCGGTTGAGGCGATGGAGACTGATCCGAATTGCACATTCGTGCAGGATTTTTGTAGTGTAGTCGGGACCAGCGAGACAAAGGCGGTAGGTTTTACCACAGATGCGCCACATTTAGGGCCTTTAGACTCACCGATTGTTATCTTCGGACCAGGCAAGCCCGAATTATGCCATAAGCCGGATGAATACATTGATATCAGTGACGTAGAAAAAGCGGTTGAGCACTATAGAAAAATCATTTTTAAATTTTTGCTCTAAGTTTTACCAGAGGCAGAAATTAGGTTTGGCGTTATTCGGGTTCTGTTACGTAGAATTTAATTTACGCTCTATGCCCAAAAGGTGATTTTTATGACAGCCATTATCTTTCTTAAGGGAATAGTTATAGGTTTTTTGATTTCAACCCCTGTAGGACCGATTGCGGTGCTTTGCATGCAACGAACCCTGCAAGAGGGCAGGATTCATGGAATAGTTTCGGGCCTGGGAGCAGCTACTGCAGATGCTGTTTATGGTTTTTTTGCAGCTTCAAGTTTGTCGTTTATTTCAAACTTTCTGATTAAAGAACAACTATGGTTTCGTTTGGTGGGCGGCCTTTATCTCTGTTACATCGGCGTGAGGATTTGTCGTTCAAAGATGGTACAAAATGCTGCGCCAGGAGATGGTGCCAGCCATTTTAGCAATTATGTATCGGCATTATTTCTTACATTTGCAAATCCGGGCACGTTTCTTGCATTCGCGGCGGTATTCGCAAGCTTAGGTGTAACACAAGTACGTGTGCACCATGCCTCAGCAGGCTTATTAGTTAGCGGTGTGTTTATTGGTGCCGGACTTTGGTGGTTTATATTGACAAGCGTTACCGGTGTATTTTTGAAAAAACTTGATTACGATAAGTTGACGTGGCTGAACAGAATTTCAGGCATAGTAATCGCAGGTTTCGGATTATTCATCCTTCTGAGTTTGATATTATGAAACGCATGACACGCTGAGTATATTGCTTTGTATCTCTTCGATGCAATATATTCTCGAAGCGACAGAGGTCAGATTAAACATTGCCAGGGGCCCGGCCGAGCCCGAGCTTTGTCATAAGGCGGACGAATATATTGAGATTGCCGATCTGGAAAAAGCAGTCGAATATTACAGGAGCATAATCAGCCATTTTTTGATGTGACGGATATTTTAGGATAATTGTTGGTTACAATTGCTACTTCAGAAATTTTTTTTCATATTTGCGGCAATTTTGTCGATATTTATGCTTGACAGGTAAAGGTGCGATATTTAGAATCATGACATATTGATGATTGAGTGGAGTTAGTTGATGGTCCAGATTAGGGAATATAAGCAAAAGCAGCTAAAAAGTCACAAAGTGACGATGGGGTTTTTGCGCACAGACCTTCCGACTGGCATGACCAAGACTTTTGCTGCCAGGATTTGGGTATATGTGCGAAAGGAGGCTGCTCCCTAAAAGGACCTGACTATATATTTTGTCGAATCGATAAAGCCTTTCAGGGAGCTGAAAACCTGAAAGGCTTTTTTATTTTTATATTACCAGCAAAGCGCGTGGCTTTGCGAGGATGGGAGAAGTTTGTAGCACCATGAAAGTCAGAGAAATGGATATCGAATTCTACAGAAATTACATGAACTCACTTGAAACTCAAGTGCATCCAAAGTGGCAGTACGACGAAATGAAGCCCTGCGGCGCAAATTTTAATAGTGTTACAGTCGCCAGAGCTTATGACAAGTACCACCAGAGATTCAGGGATTACAAGGCCGAGAGCGGAGAGATAATCGCTCTTCTTGGCCTTGAGGCAAATCAAACAGTGATTGACATGGGTTGCGGTACAGGTACGTTCGCTATTCATGCCGCACATCACTGTCGCAAGGTTTACGCGGTTGATATATCAAAGGCCATGTTAAGACAAGCCCGCAGAAAATCCAGAAAGGCTAAACTTGACAATATTGAGTTTCATCACGGTGGATTTCTGACATACGAGCACGAAACAGAGCCGGTTGATGCTGTTGTTTCCGTATTTGTATTGCACCATCTGCCCGACTTCTGGAAGCTGATAGGCCTTAGACGATTGGCACAGATGCTCAAAACAAATGGCAAGTTATATCTGTTTGATGTGATCTTCTCATTCGACATTATGAGCTATGAATCCTGTATAGAAGGTTTCATTCAGTCTACAATCGAGCGAATGGGTATTGAAGGCGGTGAGGGTTTAAACACCCATTTTCGTCAGGAGTACAGCACCTTCGGCTGGATTATTCAGGGTCTGCTTGAACGTGCCG
>CAYSPM010000198.1:0-3346 GCA_964432925.1 uncultured Pirellulales bacterium
CAGTCGCCATTTATGTCGCCTGCGACAATAGTTTCACAGGTTGGCTTACCGAAATATGATTTACTCGCCTCGGCTGTGCCGCCGTAGGCGCCCATATTTATCCTACCGCCATTGGGAAATGGCTCGTGCCCTATTGGACTATTTGGATCGCCTGCGTCAATACAAAGGCTGGTTACATCGTCCATGGTCCAGGCTTGCGTTGTAGGTTCCCACCTGCCTGCCTGGGATTTCAGGTGATAATCTCCATCGACCCAGAAGTCGTCCTGCTCATCCGATGTGCCGTTCGGGTCCCAGTATCCTGGATCAGCAAAGCACGGATCGACATCGATGTTGCCGTTGCCCCAGATGACGGGATACAATATTTTACTAACAGATATGTTACTATAACTAAATTTTGCTATTATACCTTGATTAATAAAGATTTCAGCTACTACATCATTAGAGAAAATACATCCAGTAATCTCTACCTTTCCTATGTGTTCTTCCAAACTACCTACAAATAAAGCACTACCCGGACCATTGGAAACGAGATTACATTGTGTCAACTGCAAGGTGCTTCCAACGCTGGAGATAGCCGCTCCTTGCCCATAGGATACATTCCCAGCAAACAAGCAATTCGACACGTCCAGTCGATCGCAGTTCATCGCAAAGAGAGCCACTGACACGTTCGCAATGAGACTGCTATTATCTATCGTCAGATGTGATCTGGAACAAGCAATGGCTCCACCTTCACCTAGTAGCTCTCCCATAGCGTAATTTCGGTTGAACACGCAGTTTTCTATGATGTACTCTCCTCCCTCAATATAAATGGCACCTCCCTGGCTGGCTGCAAGATTGAACTCAAAAGTGCAATTGCGTACAATTAGATGACTCTCATAGCTATAAAGCCCGCCACCGTAACCGATCGGGTGCCGGGAGGGCTTGGAGCCGAGGATACATTTTGCGCCTGTGATTGTAAAACCATCAAGAACTACCTCATCCTCCTCTTCAAGGACTGTCACCACACGAAGAGAGTTATCCCGTCTGGAATGACCTATTGGACCTGAGGTGAAATTCCCGTATTTTCCAATAGGCGGCAGATCATTATCCTTTAGATCCCCGGTAAGAACAGTCCTATACGTCTTAACATCACGCGTGTTTGGATCATCTGCCCCAGTTCCAGCGTAGCCGCCTTTGAGTGTGACACCATTTATAAGCTGGAAAGTTGCTGTCCGATCTCCTGCTATTTGATTTGCTCCCTGGTCTGGCTTGTAGATGCCCCGAGCAACACGAATCTCTACCGGCTTTTCCGAAGAATTAGCGTCAGCCAACGCATCCTGAAGATAGTTGTAGGCATTAGCCCAGCTTGAGCCATCGTTTACTCCCGTTGAATCATCACCAACATAAATGGTTTTAGTATATGATGGGGTTTGAACGATAGTAAGAAACACAAACAGAAATGGAAAAATTGTCGGATGCATTTTGCGCTGCATATTTCCCTCCGAAGCCAGCCCAACTTGCTAAATGGTTTTACTTCTTTTTATTATGAACTAATGAAATTTTTTTAGCCTTGAAATGCTCACAAAATAAATAATCGGAACGTTAACTGCTTTGCATCTGGACGTTCTGTTTTAGAACGTCCAGTTTCTGGCGGATTTCCTCGGCCATTTTGCTGTTGGGGAAATCGCTTACAATCTGTTGGCCGACCTCCAGTGCATCGGTCCATCGCTTCTCCGTTACCGCAATTGAGAACTGCACACCAAGGTTGTGCAGCTTTGTTCTGAAGACGTCCTTTGCAGCTTCCTGCAAAGCGAGTGCTTCATTAGGAGTCAGGTACATGTCGAGATCTCTTAATATCTCGAGGCTGCGATCGGTTTCCTGGTTCTGAATAGCGTCGTCCCAGGCGGCGAGCAGTATCTTCTTTCGCTCTTCTTTTCTGTCGACGAGCCTTTGTCGCATGTCCTTTGCACTTTCAGACTCGGTGTAAGAGGTAATTAGCGTTTCAATCTCAATGCTCGCCTTAGCCCACTGACAGGAATCAAACAAGCTTTCGATATGGGCTATGCCTTGGTCGATACGCTGTTGAATCGAGGAACGGCGATACTCGTCTACGTGAGTGCGCAGCTCATCAGCCAGTTCGTGATATTCTGAGCGATGAGCGATCTCATCGATTATTTCATAAGCGCCTTCAAAGTCGTTTTGCTTGAGCTTTTCGGAAACGACGTCACGTAGTGATTGCTTTTCCGCGTCGCGAAAGGCAATTGACTTTGCTGCTTCACTAATACGTGTGCTTTGACTAATTTGGGTTAGGCCTGCACCGATGTTTTCGAGAGCCTGAGTAACTTCTTCAAGCTTAGTGCTGTTGTCCTTCAGTGTGTCGACTATCTTGAAGACCCTCGATAGCATTGCCAGAAGAGCTCCCAAGAACACCAATGCGCCAAGTAGCCAAACAAGGTCGCGCACGGCCTCCGAACGTAAAAAGATGTCGGTAAAAACCCCCAGAATAATCACAGCAAGCAAAGTAGTGCAAACGACGGCGATATGCCACTTAAATCTCCACAAAAAAGTATCTTCTTGCGGATTCATAGATTAACTCCGACTACATAGAAAAGTCCTTTAAAGGCAAATCCTGTTTATATTTATTATAGCGTTCTATAGCTGATTTTGTCAATGGTTAGTGCCTGTCCAAATCGGTGTTTTTCTTGGTGTGTGTACAGCGCATGACAGGTCGTAAGTTGGTTAACAGGGCATGAAAAAAGGCCGAAGTCATAATAACTTCGGCCTTTGTGAGACAGCTTCTCATGACCTATATATAGCACGGTTATGAAATATCCGCTGTCTCCGACAAAAACCAAGATGTAAAAGAAGAAAAGAACTTTATAAATCAACATTTATTATATAGGTATTTGATGAGCCATTGCAAGCATTTTTTCATAATTCTCTAATTTTTTCGGAATCTACCGGTTTTTCTCAGCTTACATAGGTAAATACTGCTAATTTGCGTATTTTTACCAAGATGGGAGCATTTTACCTATGTGACCGCGTGGGTAGAATTAGCAACGGCTGTAAAACGAAAGCAATAGCAGGTGATCATCATTGGCACTTGTGGTGAGGTGTTTTAAGGGTGGATTCCGTTGTTATATGTGGAATTAAATGCCAATAACCGGAGTTACACAATAAATGTAAATTAATGGTTCTTCACCGGTGTTTTTAACATCGTGGACTGTGTTGGGTGGTATGTAAGAGATTTTTCCCTGACCAATGCAAAAGGAAACACTCTCGCCAATTAGCAGCAGACCTCGGCCGGAAAGGAATATAAGGATTTCCTCATTATTCTCGGTACTATGCTGGCCGCAGGATTGTCCAG
>CAYSPM010000199.1:0-3328 GCA_964432925.1 uncultured Pirellulales bacterium
TCGCATTTCCATCCTTCGTAGCAGTAGCCTGCTACTGCGGAGGACGGACATCCACGGGTAGAACCCGTGGCTTTCTGCGAAGGCGGGTAAAGAGCTACGACCGATAATTTGCGTATCAATAAGAAGCTATACACAAATTCAGGAACTTCTTGACGTGTTGCATTAATTACTATTATTCTATTAAAGTTCATTCAATGTAAACTGCTTCAGGAGTAACTAGAATCAGAATGAGGACTATCCGTTTCATTTTTGAATTTCTCAAGTACCCCAATCAAGTCGGAACATTCACCCAGAGTTCCAAGGCTCTCGCACGTAAGATGGCTGAGGAGGTTAACGGCAGCTCCAAGGTTATCGAGTTCGGTGCTGGAACAGGCTCAGTCACTTCTGAGATACTGAAGCGACTGCCGGAGAATGGCCAACTGACATGCTTTGAAATTAATCCAGAGTTTTGCAAACATTTAGAGAGAATAGGGGACTCAAGGCTAACCATCATCAACGATGACGCAAGCAAATGTGAGCAGTACGTTGATGGTTTAGACTGTATTGTGTCTGGGTTGCCTCTTACACTTTTTGATAAGTCACAAAAGGAAAGGATCCTTGCGATAACCAGCAGGTCAAAGACATATATCCAATTGCAGTATACACCTTTTTTGAGCAAAAAAATGAAGCGTTATTTCTCTGACGTTAGGCTAAAATTCGTGCCACGGAATTTTCCTCCTGCTTTCGTCTATGTATGCAAATCCAACTCAGACTAAGCCCTTAAATTTAGTTTTTCCTTGAGCAGATAAAAAATCCTCACCGCCATAAGACAAGCAGACTTTCAGCCGGGACTGGCGGTCATTTTTTTGGGGTTCGAACAAGAAAGGTATAATTTCTCCGCCACAACTAAAAAAAGTTTGCTAATTGGCTTGAGTCTGATATAAAGCGCTTCGATAAGCGTAAAGGCTGTGAGTAACAAAATACGGTTGTCACATGTAGCAGCGCCATGATATCTGGAGACAAAGTCATGGCTAAGACAATCATGTCTGCGAAAGTCACAAGACGCGACGGATCGGTCGTCAAGTTCAACAAAACAAAGATCCAATCCGCCGTCGAAAGGGCTGCTCTCGAAGTCTTAGGCGAGAAAGACAAAGCTGGAAGTGTTGCTCGTCGTGTGACGGAGGTTGTAATAGAACGCCTGGCACAGAAGTATAAAGGCAAAGTCCCTCACATCGAAAATATTCAGGACACGGTCGAGGCTGTTTTAATGAGTGAGGGTTACAACCACATTGCACGAGCTTATATCGTTTATCGGGAAAGCCACACCCAATTGCGTTTTACTAAATCCGCCTTGGGTCTTAAGGACGACTTGAAATTGCCGGTCAATACGATGGAGGTCTTAAAAAGAAGATATTTGCTGAAAGACCAAAATCGAAACATTGTTGAAACACCCAGCGAACTCTTCCGACGTGTTGCACATCATGTTACGCAGGCTGAAAATAATTACAAATCACAGTTCAACGCAGAAGATGTTGAAGAGAAATTCTATCAAATGATGCGCAACCAGGAATTTATGCCCAATTCTCCGACTTTGATGAACGCCGGCACCGACCTTGGACAGCTTTCAGCCTGCTTTGTTATCCCTATCGAGGACTCGATAGAAGGCATCTTTATAGCTCTCAGTGACATGGCTAAGATACATCAAACAGGCGGTGGCACGGGATTTAGCTTTTCAAACCTCAGGCCTAAGTCGGACATCGTTAGTTCCACAAAAGGTCTTGCGTCCGGCCCGGTCTCATTCATGAGCATATTTGATAAAGCAACCGGTGTCATCGTTCAGGGTGGAAGGCGACGCGGTGCCAATATGGGCATCCTCAGGTGCGATCACCCGGATATCATTGACTTTATCGAAGCAAAGACAGAGCCTGGTACCTTCTGCAATTTCAATCTTTCTGTCGGAGTGACCAACAAATTTATGCGCGCGGTCAGAGAAAATAAAGACTTCGGCCTAATAAATCCCCGAACTGGCAAGGCTGTTAAGAAAATAAAAGCCAAGGCCTTGTTTGACTTGATCGTCAGCGCAGCCTGGCGGACAGGTGATCCCGGGCTTGTATTTTTGGACGAAATAAATCGGCGAAATCCCACACCCGCCATTGGCCGAATCGAGGCCACAAATCCTTGTGGAGAGCTGCCGCTTCTGCCCTACGAAAGCTGCAACCTTGCCTCCATTAATCTCGCGAAAATGACAAAATCGCAACAGAGCAAAAAGTTTCTGAGCCAAGACCAGGTCGATTGGCAAAAACTCAGGGACGTCGTCCGATGGGGTGTTCGGTTCCTGGATAATGTGATAGAGGTCAACAATTATCCTTTGGAGCAAATAAAGCTAACCACATTGGCCAATCGCAAGATCGGCCTTGGTGTTATGGGTTTTGCCGATATGCTCATAAAGCTCGGCCTGCCATACGATGCACCGCGTGCCACTGACTTCGCTGCAAAGCTAATGCGTTTCATTCATCGTGAATCCATCGCTGCTTCGGTTTCCCTTGCCAGGGAGCGATGTGTATTTGCCAATTTCGGAAAATCAGTACATGCTCAGAGTAATCTTCGGCTGCGCAATGCCACGCTAAATACGATAGCACCAACGGGTACCATAAGCATCATAGCGGGATGTTCCAGCGGCATTGAGCCATTATTTGCCATTAGTTTCGTGCGAAACGTGCTATCCGGCACAAAACTCTTCGAGACCAACACACTTTTTGAAGCCGCTGCCAAGCAAAGGAAGATATATAGTCGAGAACTTCTCGCTGAGATTGCCAAGCAAGGTTCTGTACAAAATATCAAAGCTGTGCCGGCAGATATGAAAAGATTATTTGTCACCGCATTTGATGTGAAGCCAGCGAAGCATCTTCAGATTCAGGCTGCCTTTCAAAAATATACCGACAACGCCGTCTCAAAAACGATAAATCTGCCCAGCGATGCCACTATTGACGACGTAAGAAAAATATATCTGATGGCCCACAAGCTAAAGTGCAAAGGCATAACTGTCTACAGATATGGTTGTAAGCCTGACCAGGTTCTCTCTTTTAGTCATAGTGAAACTGCAGAGACAGGTATTTCAGGTGAGCTTATCACCGCTTATTCGGAGTATTCCGGCGGTTGCATCGTCGGCACATGTGCATTCTAAAAGTGCCCCCCAAACGATACTAAAGAATTGACGAGTTGGACAAACCTTTAACTTATTAATACCTAAAAAGTCCGATTATACTGATTGTGAATAATCAATGCGCTTATTCATGTCATTTCGAGCGATTTAGCCTTTAGCCCTGAGCGAAGTCGAAGGGGAAGCGGA
>CAYSPM010000200.1:0-3243 GCA_964432925.1 uncultured Pirellulales bacterium
TTTTATATAGGTCCTTCAATTATAATGAAAGGAAAGTTTAGATGTTTTACCAGCAGATTATAAAAGGGAGCATCAAATTTGTGATTCTTTCGATGCTTGAAAAAAAGCAGATGTACGGCTATGGACTTATCCGGACAGCTCATCAAAAAACCAACGGCTTTTTCCAATGGCGTCAGTCAGCCGTTTATACAGCCCTGCGCAAGATGGAAAAAGCAGGACTGGTTAAAGGCAAATGGAAACCTGCTGGACCTTCAAGAAAGAGAAAATATTATTCTATAACCGTAAAAGGCAAAAAGCTACTTATGGCAAACCGAACCGAATGGCTTGCTTTTTCAAAGAACATGAATAAGCTTGTTTCCAATACCTAAGCATCTTAGGTATTATAAAACACGAAAATTAAGTGTGCTGACCTTTCGGGGGATTAGTTTTGGCACAATGCCTAGGTATATTAGGTATTAAAGTTTGAACACCTATTACCAAATATCATGTGCTGAAATTCGATTATATAGGATATAACTTTTAGAATCGAATTAATTACCAATTACATATTACCATTTTCCATGTGCAAGATAATATTCACGAGATGCGGCACACAAGGAAGAAGACAGGATATGGGAGACAGAAATAACCATTTGCAATTCACGAGATACGAGTATCAAGCATCGAGCATCAAGAGTCTAACTGCTCACCAATCACTATTCACTAATCACTCTCAAAATTTTTAACAAAAATTTTGAGATTTCTGCTTGACTTTTCGACCCTCATTTCTGGCTTGTTTTTTATGAGGTGGTTGAACCCGGTACAAAACTGTGTACTTTTGTGAATTTCTGCTAAAAAAGTGCTGTTTTTGCTGGAAAGCACGAAAAAATGCTCATTTTTGAACTTGTGCCCTTTTACACTTATGCTCTTATTTTTTAAGCACTTACGCCATTTTTAGGCTAAAGTCTGAATTGACCAAGTGTCCAATTACGCCGCTATGACACCTCCGATTTTACAGAGTTAAATGGCCGGTGAAATATTGAATCAAGTTCAGAATGACAAAGGGGGGAAAGGGGACCCAACCTGAAACGTGGGCCTAAATATATTTGAGATTACCACTTCGTAGAGAGAGTGACAACCACAACAGGTGTGGTGGCTAAACATTAAGGAGTGGATTCCCGATCAAGTCGGGAATGACAAGAATCCCAGCAGTGCTGGGGGCTAAACATAAATGAGATTGCAACGTCACTTTGTTTCTCGCAATGACCTTTCCAATAGATTTCTCGACTACGCTTCGCTGCGCTCGAAATGACAATACGCCAATGCATTGTTAGAGTCTGAATCAAGTTCAGAATGACACGGGCTAATGATAGTCGGTTGCCATAAGAATACGGTGTAACCTTGCGCACTAAAAATTAACGTGTCGCTAGACTAATAAATAACTTGCAGCGCTTCGTCCAGCTCGCACTGAGAAGCCTCACAGCTTTGAGGTATTACCACCACGTTCCATGTACCGGTTACTGCGCCGTTCAGATCGACCTGGCAGGTGATTGTGTTCTCATCAACGACCACAACATCGGTGGCATCAATCCTCATAACATCATCACGGAACACAAACAACTCAGAGTCGACGTTAATCAACCGCGGATCACCGCCTGTGGAGTCGGTCTGGAAGAACTCGATCGCCTCTTCTCCTCCGTTCTCATAAAAGTCAAGCACCATAAAGTAACGCCCCGCAGCTTGGAAGTTGAAGGTCATCGTGCCGGCAGTTCGGTTCTTTGTTACATCAGTCGTCGCCGCGGCTCGGGGATCCGCGAACTGTCCGACTAGCTGACCGTCAATCCACAAACTAAATCCATCATCGCTGTTCACTCCGAAGTACCGCATTCCCGGCGAGGGCGCGAGAATGTACCCAGTGAACCGCACCGCGAAGTTTTCGCCGTCCACATCGAACGGCGGCGCAAAGTCCAGCTCGTTTTCATTAATACCGAATTCTCCCAATCCAGACGGATTCGAGAGGTTGAGCCACTGATGAACAGCGCGTGTGGCATCGCCAACACCACCCGTCGGGTCGTCCAGCAGCAGTGTCGCCGCGTCGATTTGGTCAAATGCCTGATTGCTCTGAACATAAAGAGCATCAAAACCGATTTCTTGCGAGGCGCGGGTCAGCATAACCGACGTCGCCGATCCTGGCTCAAAGCCGCTTCCGTAGATAGTTAATTGTGCTGCACTGTCGTTGTACACCGTATCCGGCGTTATCGAGGTGATTGCACAAGAAGATACGTAAGTTACCGTGATGGAGTCTGCCGCTCCCGGCACGGGATTGCCAATAATGTCGAACCCTTCAAAGTTAAGCACATTCGGACCCGGCACAATCCTGACATCCACTTCGAAGACGTGATTGCTCGATATTTCCGCCGTTGTGGGTCTTCCATTCATTGAAATCACTGCCACATCCTGTGGTGCAGTACCCTTGATCGTTACAGTCGAATCCGATGTACAGAAGTCCTCGCCATCGTTGGTTGTGATCTCGAAGACCAGCGCCAGAGTATTAACCTGCGTCAGGATGTAAGACCGCCGGCTGCGCACAAACTGTTTGATTCCGTCCCGTCGGCCATCTCCAAGCCCTTCGGCTATCAGTACATCTGCAGAGTCGTCAAGGAACTGATCGAAATCGGTTGGTTGATTACCAGTTCCATAAGACGTTTTCCATGGGCCATTCACCAGATCCGCAAACGCCTGAAGATACATTTGACGGTATTTAGGATATCTCAGAAACTGATAGACCTCCGGGAATTGCCCGCTGTTCATAGCGAAAAGATTAGTGCTGTACCCATCGCCCGATCCGAGTGTAAAATCGATGTCCCATGGCAGCAGGTACCACTTGCCCTCACCTGGGGCGTAATAGAAATAGTTGTTTTTGCCTCGGTTGTATCCATAGCTGTCCCAGTCACCAACGGCGTGTCTAATTGCCAGGACCCGTGCGAAATGTTCAGGATCAATAACCGACTCGATGATCTGCTCATAATCCGGGTCGCCCGACGATGTGTTCAGCGCAACGACAAGATCGAATAGATGCTCCCAGTTGTCGTCTTCGCGATGCGACCGCTTCTCTAATCCCCACCGATAAGTCTCCTTCAGCAGCGGGTGTCTGGAGTCGAACTTCAGCCCTTCTTCTAAGTGGGTGAAGCCCGTGCCATCAGAGGTGAACTCAAATATGTCATCTTTCTTATGGAGGCAGCCGTCGGCATCGTCCGGAAACCA
>CAYSPM010000201.1:0-3177 GCA_964432925.1 uncultured Pirellulales bacterium
TGGCGTGAAGAAAATAACATAGCCATCGGGTATTGATGCGACACCAGCTTTTGACCTTATCTTTTTCTTAATATCAAAATAAAACGAATCCGGCCCAAACATCTGTTTGCTATTTGACTGAATTGCTTTCTCAAGCCAAGCTTCGCTCTCGGGCGTGATTAACTGGTATCTTACACCGTCGATTAGTATTATTGGTAAATCCGATGACACCATATTTATTTCTCACTTTCATTGAGGTCATTTATTATCTCGCATAGGATCCTCGGTGAACCCTGTGCACTTTGTGATCTTCAATTATACTTTTTTGGGCAAAAACGGCAACGAAAAAAGACGGACTTCACCCTGCCTACAGGTGGCAGGGCTAAACAATATAAATTTCTCTGTGCAGCTCTGTGTTCTCCTTCGGCTGCGAAGGCGGATTGACAGAAGCTCTATGGACAATTACAATGTTCAACTGGATTTCGTTCATTGTTCTGTGTTCGTTGTTCATCCGGTTTGTTGATTGTTCTTTGTTCGTTGTTCATCGATGAACAAATAAACAATGAACTATGAACTCTCGTGCAAGATATGCAAATTTTATTGACAAATGATGACGGTATTTTTGCACCTGGCCTGGCAGCAGTTTATAAAGAACTTGTAAAACTCGGTGAGGTGATCGTAGTTGCTCCGATGGACAGCCGGTCTGGTGCCAGCCATAGCGTCACATTTTCCAAGCCATTAGTATGCAACAAGGTAGACATCAACGGCCAGTTCACCGGCTTCAGTGTTCAGGGCTCCCCCGCCGATTGTGTAAAATTAGCCTGTATGCAATTGCATGACGGGCCGATAGACCTGCTCGTGGCAGGTGTAAACAATGGGGCAAATGTCGGCGTAAACGTTTATTACTCCGGCACAGTGGCCGCAGCAATGGAAGGCGCTTTCTTAAGAATTCCATCTGTCGCTATAAGTCTTGCCTGTGAAGAGAATATGGACTTTGAACAAGCTGCGATCTATGGGGTAAAAGTCCTGAAAAAACTCATGCCCCTTTCAAGCGGCGACGTTATAAATATTAACATTCCCCTCTTATCGAATGGCCCACCCAAAAGCATAAGGGTTGTTCCGCAATCAACCACCGGCTTCCATGAATACTACATCCCACAGAAAAATGGACAAAGCCAAACGCTATTCAAATTAGCCGGAGGCTCACATCGTGACGAAGAAACGCCGACCGATACTACATCACTTACAGAAGGTTTCATAACTGTTACACAATTAGTCGCGGACATGACGGATCACGAGAAGACCAGCGAATTAAAAGCTCGTCTCGATGGGACCACACTTTAAGGAGAATAAACAAAGAAAATGACTAAAAACAAAACCTCGCAAATCTGCATTATGACCGTTACAGGCATTGATAAGGTCGGCATCGTTGCCAAACTGGCAACAGTCATGGCTAAGGCTAACATAAATATCGTGGACATAAATCAAAAAATTATGGAAGACTACTTTGTAATGACTATGGCTGTGGACATAGTAGATGCTACCGTCGATATGGAAAATATCAAAAAGCGACTCGACAAGGCAGCCGAAGAAATGTCCCTTAAAATAACCTTCCAGGATGAAAACATATTCAAGGCTATGCACAGGATCTGATTATGCGAGTATCGGTTGAAGAAGTATTTGAAACCGTTAATATGACGCTTGATCATCATTTTGATATTCGCACTGTAACTCTGGGCATCAATCTAAAAGATTGCATCGATCGTAATTTTGATAAATTTTCCAGGCGCCTGCAGATGCGTATCGTCGAAAAAGGCAGGCTGCTGAACAAACACGCACATCTGATAGAGCAAAAGTACGGCATCCCAATCATCAATCGACGAATTGCTGTTACGCCTGCCTCGCTGCTGCTGGAGCCTTTGCCGCGTACTGCGACCACCGCAGTAAAAGTAGCAAAATCGCTCGACACAGCCGCTAAAAAAGCCGGTATCGACTTCATTGGTGGATTTGGCGCAATGGTACAAAAAGGCATGACAGCCTCTGATGAAAATCTGATCGATGCAATCCCACAGGCACTTTCGAGGACAGATAGAGTTTGTGGCTTTTTGAACCTCGCCTCCACTGTCGCAGGCATAAATATGAACGCCGTGGCGAAATGCGGTCACATACTCAGAGAATTAGCCAAGCGTTCGAAGAACGGTATCGGTTGTGCCAAAATGGCTGTGTTTGCCAACGTGCCCGAGGATAATCCTTTCATGGCTGGCGCACACCATGGCATCGGCGAACCCGATTTTTCGTTAAACATAGGCATATCCGGCCCAGGTGTTGTCCGAAACGTTGTTCTCCAAAATCCCGACTGTGACTTGACACAATTGTCGGAAGTCATCAAACGAACTGTCTTCAAAATCACACGCGCCGGTGAACTTATCGGCCGGGAAATGGCAAAGCTGATGAATGTTGATTTCGGTATTGTTGACATCTCATTGGCACCTACCACTTCAGCAGGCGACTCGGTCGCTGAAATAGTCGAGGCGATGGGCGTTAAGCAAATGGGGCTTCCCGGCTCAACAGCCGCTTTAGCAATGCTGGTTGATGCCGTGAAAAAGGGCGGCGCCATGGCTTCCGGAAACGTTGGTGGCTTATCGGGCACCTTTATCCCTGTCAGCGAAGATTCCGGCATGATCCGAGCTGTCAAAGCCGGTACTTTAAGTCTGGAAAAGCTTGAGGCCTTAACAAGCGTATGTTCGGTCGGTCTTGACATGTTTGCTGTGCCAGGCGACACACCAGCCGAAGTAATATCGTCGATAATCGTTGATGAACTTGCCATCGGCGTGATAAATAATAAGACAACCAGTGTCCGCGTAATCCCTGTACCTGGCAAGAAATATGGTGATATTGTTCATTTCGGTGGATTGCTGGGTTCGGCTCCTATTATGAAAGTAGCTAAAACCGCCTCGCCGAAATTTATAGCCCGCCGTGGACGAATACCCTCGCCGATACAAGCCTTGCGAAATTGAAAAAACAAAACAGATTCGACAAGGCAACGGGACGCGGCATCCATTAGTCTTGAAATAAAACATTGAAAAAGCACAAGATATAATAAACCGAAATGTGCATAGAAAACACCCCATAGCAGAAAAAGCGGAGTTGTCCCAATCATAGTTGCAGGTTCAATGGCTACTCCTGTTGCTCATAGTC
>CAYSPM010000202.1:0-1517 GCA_964432925.1 uncultured Pirellulales bacterium
TTCCTCCCTCTACACACCTTCTGGCCATAAGCCAGTGGGCAAATTATCTTCATGTAAACGTCTGCTTATACCTTCTCTATCAAGCAAGAAAATCACTCTATAATTTTCTCCAGCCTCTGTAGCGTCGGGTCCCTTACAGTAAATAAAAACGGATTAAACTATGAGGACCACCTTGTCAGCCCACCGTGGTTGCCTGTCGTAAGTATTTATTCTCACGACAGATAAGGACAATCTTGCATTTCAAATCACTGTCTTTTCTGGCTACAAGGTGAAGACAACCTTTAATTGTACCAGACTAACGGCGGATCAAACAACTGTGGAAACTACGTATTTTGGGGGGGTAAATTAAAAAAAATCGGGTTTTTTGTAATTTTGACGTGTTATATCACCTGCAGATGGTAGAGACGGATCACTCTTTTCTCAATGGCTCTATCAATCCCATCGCAGCCATTCGTCTCATTAAATCGACCAGATTATCTGCCCCGATCTTGTGCATAATGTGATTTCGATGAACCTCGATGGTTCTTATGGAGCGGTGCATCGCCGAGGCAATTTCTCTGTTGCTTTTGCCGTCCATTATCAATCGCAGTATTCTGTTTTCCGTTTTTGTAAGGGACTTACCCAGCACGACGTTGGGTGCAGCGGTGCGCTTCAGCGCGGACTGTACGGTTGAGATAAACGTCTGCCGGTCGAGCGGCTTTTCAATGAAATCCACGGCACCGCCCTTGAGCGCTCTGACAGCCATTGGGATGTCGCCATAGCCGGTAACAACCAAAACCGGTAGCCATGGAGCCATTTTCTTGGTCTCGATCAAGAGCTCAATTCCATCCATTCCAGGCATCTTTACATCAGTAATGAGCAGGTCGCACTTGTGCCGTTGCAACTGCTGTAAGCAATCTTCTGCACAGGCAAAACATTTTACATTTGTGCCCAATTGGCTAAGGGTCTTGGCAACCACCTTTCTGACTGCTGGTTCGTCATCAACGAAGAATATCTGTTGTCTTAATTTATCTGCCATTGTAATTCCTTCCACGCTAACGTTCTTGCCCGAAAGGCAAAGTGACGAAAAAGGTGCAACCCTTTCCATATTCGTTTTCAACTCGAATGTGGCCGCCACACTCAGATACGATTCGCTGGATGATGCAAAGACCGAGGCCCGTTCCCTGTCCAATCGGCTTGGTTGTAAAAAATGGTTCAAAAATCTTGTCGAGATATTCCGGCGCAATACCACCACAGTTGTCGGAGAATTGCAACTCAATATGCGAATCTTTCAAGGCAGCTTTGATCATAACCTCGCGATCCTTTTTACCATCAGCCGCCTGTATAGCATTTTCGACTAATGTAAAAAATAGCTGCTCCATATCCCGTTCACATCCATAAATGACCGGCAGCCCGTCAAGGCCTTGCAGATTTATCGAGACCTTGACTTGACGGGCGCTTTCACTGAGCAACTGTATAATCTTGTTGCCGACAACTTCTAAGTGTACCTTGCTGGTAATTCTTTCAGTCGATCTCCT
>CAYSPM010000202.1:1617-3044 GCA_964432925.1 uncultured Pirellulales bacterium
TTGATTTTTCCAGTGCTGTCTCGCAGGGGTTCTACGGTCGTATAATTCCACCTTAACTGACCATGAAACTCGGCAGTATTTGTTGTGTTTAGCGGTATCCCAGTTTGCATCACCTTGTGTATACTCGATATTTGACGATCAGCAGTATGCTTTGGGAATATATCTCTGAGAGTTTTGCCAATATAGTTATCAGGTTTGCCTCCGAGCCGTTTCGCGCCAGTACTGTTTATAAACAGAATCACGCCATTTCTATCCAAGCTGAGTATTGCCTCACCTGCACCTTCAACAATTGTTCTGTACTTCAATTCGCTTTCAGCCAGCGCTTGCTCGACCTGCTTGCGCTCAGTTATATCTCTTACAACTCCGCAAAGAACTCTGCTTCCTGAAATTTCAAAGGCGCTGGCCGATATTTCCACAGGAAAAACGGTTCCATCTTTTTTCCTATGGTATCGAAGCGTAATTTTGCTAAGTTCTCCTTTGAGTGTTTTTTTGATAGATTCCTCAGACTCATGCGGTTCAGCAGTAATGTCAGATTGTCTCAACCTAAGAAACTCTTCTTTGGTGTAACTGTAAAGTTCTTCACAAGCTTTATTGACCTCTAAGAATCGTCGCGTCTCAGCATCAAAAAGCATAATCGCATCTGTAGTTGTCGAAACAAGTTGTCTGAATTTTTCCTCTGATTCGCGTAGTTTCTGTTCTGCTTGTTTACGCCAAGTGACGTCTCTGATTATTCCACGGGTTCCCACGACTGTCTCGTCTTTTATCATAGATGTCGAACTGAATTCGACATTGTGTGGTTTCCCGTCCTTATCGAGTAACACGGTCTCGGCGGTGACTTTTTCGCCACTGAGGATTCGCTTAAATACTGCTGTTGCATCGCGCTGATACTCCTGTGGAATCCAGTTAGTAAAACTTTTACCGATGACTTCTGCCGCCTTGCGTCCGAACGCGGCTTTACCAGCCTTGTTTACAGAGGTTACATTTCCCTCAGTATCCAGGGTATATATCACATCGGTCATCTCCTCGACAAGATCTCTGTACTTATCTTCGCTTTCCCGCAGTGCATCCTCTATTCTTTTAAGATCGGTGATATCCCTAAAAATGCCCATAAGAAACTTCTTCCCCGTCAGCGTTATTGGAATCGAGTTGATATCAGCGTAGAAAATAGTTCCATCGCTTCGTTTCACGGGGAGTCCTCTTGACAGTTTAATCTCCCCCCGAACCTGTTTTTCGAATGCATCTATAACATGTGGCAAATCAGGCTCCGGATGTATGTCTGCAACCGCCAAGCTCTTGACCTCTTCGGTGCTATAGCCAAGCATCTGACAGAACGTTTCATTGGCTGTGTCAAAATGCTTGTCCTGCACATCTGCTAAGACTATTCCGTCAGCCGCATTGTTAAATATTGCTCTAAAGCGCTGCTCGGA
>CAYSPM010000203.1:0-3031 GCA_964432925.1 uncultured Pirellulales bacterium
TACCTATGGTTTAACTATCCAGAGGCTGGTTCATATAAAAAATTGATAAAAATTGATTCAGCTGAGAATGCGCGTGGGGTTTACGTGATAGCTCCTGAGGTTGAAAAAAACGAAACTGCTCATTTTATTTTGAGAGTTACAGACAAAGGTAAGCCTCAATTATCAAGATATAAAAGAGTAATAGTGAATGTATTGCCAAAATAAGATAAAACACTGCCGCTAACACGCAATAAAAACAAGGCGGGGTGATGTAGTGAAATGAAACGGAAGACGGTTTCCGATTTCTCCTGGCAGCGAATTAATGATGTACGACTATCTAATCTACAAGGAGACGGACAATGCGGATCATGCAATTTCAAATGCTCCTGATGGCAAGCATCACTGGCATCCTGCTTCAAAGTGGGTGTATCACAGCCGCAGAATCACCGCGCGAGCACATTTCCATCAATGAAGACTGGAGCTTCTATAAGTATGATTCTATAGCTCAAGCGGACAAACTGATCTACGATGTGCGCCTGGAGGTAAAAGACGATCAAGATGACAGAGCGGCTGATGCCAAACCCACGGAGGCGTTGGAAGTGGAAACGACTCAGGAAGTGCTCAAGCCCTGGGTCCTGCCGACCTGCAACGACTTCATCAAAGACCCAGTCAAGCGCCATGTCCGTCCCGAAGGCAATCCCGGCAGCGATTTCCCGTTCGTTCAGAGCGATTTCGACGACAGTTCGTGGGAGAGCGTGAACCTGCCGCACGACTGGGCGATCAAAGGTCCTTTCCAGAAAGGCTGGGGCGCTGAAGTCGGCGGGAGCATGGGACGCCTGCCCAGTCCCGGTGTGGCGTGGTATCGGAAGAAGCTGGACATACCGGCTGCCGACGCGGGCAAATCCATCTTTCTCGATGTGGACGGTGCGATGTCCTACGCCATAGTCTGGTTGAACGGCAAGTTGGTTGGCGGCTGGCCCTATGGCTATGCCTCGTGGCGCGTGGATCTTACGCCGTATGTTGTGCCAGGTAGTGAGAATCAACTGGCGATCCGTTTAGACAATCCCCCCAGTTCGTCGCGCTGGTATCCCGGTGGCGGAATCTACCGCAATGTCTGGTTGATCAAGACCAATCCCATTCATGTCGGTCAGTGGGGCACTTTTGTGACGACGCGCGATGTTTCCGAGGTCTTCGCCACGATCGACCTGGAAGTCACTATCGACAACGACTCGAAGGATGACGCTACTGTTAGAGCGGTTACACAGATCTTCGCCTTGAATGCAGACGGCAACAAAACCGGCGATGCCGTCGCCAGTTTCGAGCCCCTGAAAACGCCGGTTGCGGCGGGAGAAAGAACCAAGGTCGAAGGTTCCGTTATTCTCAAAAATCCCAGACTATGGGGACCACCACCCACGCAGGCTCCAAATCGTTACGTGGCGGTAACCACCTTGTGGCAGAATAACAAAGTAGTCGATCAATACGAAACGCGCTTCGGTATCCGCTCACTACGTTTCGACCCAGGCACTGGCATCTACATCAATGGTGAGCACATCAAGATCAAAGGTGTCAACCAGCACCACGACCTCGGCGCCCTAGGTGCTGCGTTCAACACCCGTGCAGCCGAGCGTCAACTCGAGATACTCAGAGAGATGGGCTGTAACGCGATCCGTATGGCCCATAACCCACCCGCTCCCGAGTTACTCGAGTTGACCGACCAGATGGGCTTCCTTGTGATGGACGAGGCATTCGATGTGTGGGTGCGGAAAAAAACTCCGCTCGACTTTCACCTCATCTTTCCGGATTGGCTCGAACAAGACTTGCGTGCCCTTGTCCGCCGGGACCGGAATAGTCCCTCTGTGATTATATGGAGCTTTGGTAACGAAGTTGGCGAGCAATACACCAATGAGGAAGGCGCGGCAGTGGCGAAGCGGCTGCACGATATAACTAAGGAAGAGGATCCCACCCGTCCCACGACCAGTGCAATGAACTGGGCCAAGCCGGACATGCTCATGCCCGAAGTCATGGACGTCATCAGCTTGAATTACCAGGGCGAAGGGATCCGCGACACTCCGGAATTTGCCGGGACCGATCGCATCCGTACTTCGCCGCAATACCCTGCCTTCCACGCGAAATTTCCTGATAAAGTCATTCTCAGCAGTGAAACTGCGTCTGCGCTCAGCAGCCGCGGCATCTACCTGTTTCCCGTGACGCAAGAGATTAGTGCGCCAGTGCGGGATGGCAGGGGCGGCGACTCTAAGATTCGCCAAGTGAGCGCCTACGAACTCCATGCAGTCGACTTTGGCTCCTCAGCGGACAAGGTGTTCGGTTCCCTCGCGCGGCACTCTTTCGTCGCCGGCGAGTTTGTCTGGACCGGATGGGACTACCTCGGCGAGCCCACGCCCTACTACGAATCCCGCAGCTCGTATTCCGGGATTATCGACCTGGCAGGGTTCAAGAAGGACCGCTTTTATATTTACCAGGCGCACTGGCGCCCGGAACTGCCTATGGCGCACATTCTGCCGCACTGGAACTGGACGGAGCGCATCGGTGAGGTCACACCGGTCCACGTTTTCACCTCCGGCGACGAGGCTGAACTGTTCCTCAACGGCAAGTCACTCGGTCGCAAGAAAAAGATATTCGACACTCCCGGCCAGGCGATGGATGGTGAGCCTGCTTATCGTATCCGCTGGGACGATGTGGTTTATGAACCAGGCGAACTCAAAGTTGTCGCCTTCAAGGACGGTAAGGAATGGGCCACCGATATCGTGCGTACTGCCGGTAATGCTTCCCAAATGGATCTCAAGCCCGATCGCGCCACCATAAGCGCTGACGGTCGCGACTTGTCCTTTGTTACTCTCACGGTTCAGGACAGCAACGGCATAATGGTACCCAGGGCCAACAATCTGATCCGCTTCTCCGTCAGCGGCCCCGGCGAAATTGTCGCTACCGACAACGGCGATCCCACGAATCTCGTGCCGTTCCCCTCACACGAGCGCGAGGCTTTCAACGGCCTTTGCCTGGTGATCGTTCGTGGAAAGCCGGGGCAGCCGGG
>CAYSPM010000204.1:0-3016 GCA_964432925.1 uncultured Pirellulales bacterium
AGTAGGGCCGTATACCAGGTAGAAAAATGTCCGGTTGGAGCACACAGGAGATAGTGGATTTGTGTTGATGAAAATTGGTTGTCGGTATATCCTTGATGCATGGATATCTCGATTGATTCAGCTTATTGCGTGCGTTATCAGCTCCAGCGATTGTTTGGAGAATTGCTTGTTGCGGTTGCGGAATCGCTATCCAAGCCTAATAGCGTCAACGATGCTGAAAGCCGCCTCAGAGAGCTTGAGGATGTACAGCAGAGTCAACAGGGTGACTCTGAGGCATACCGACGTTTGATCGAGCAGCATCAAGGATATGTTGGGCGGATCATGTGGCGATTCACGCGTGACCGTCAGGCTCACGAGGAACTTGTTCAAGACGTTTTTGTGGAGGCTTATATGAGCCTTGGTAGTTATCGAGCGAAGGCACCTTTTGCCCACTGGCTTTCGCGGATCGCTACCCGTGTTGGCTATCGTTACTGGAAACAAGAGGCTCGTCACAGAGCAATGGAAAAACTGGCATTACAGAAGTGGGATCAATTGCCCGAGCAGGCAGAACAGATGGATCCGACTGAAGCGGCGGATTTAGTGCACGAGTTGCTTAGACAACTGCCGCCGCGTGACCGTTTGGTGCTGACCCTGCGATACATTGAGCAATGTGACGTAGCTGAAACTGCCCGAAGGATCGGCTGGACAAAGGCTATGGTTAAGGTGCAGACCATGCGTGCTCTAAAGAAATTGCAGAAACTCTATGACCAAAGCCAGGAGGAACTGACCGAATGAGAGTAGAAAAATTATTAAAAACTTTGGCTGCTCATGCCCGTGCGGAGATACCGCCCACGGTTGATGTCGCTGAGAGCGTCCTGGGCATCCTCACGAGCATGCAAACTGAACCTGTAGCCGTTTTGGAAAGACCCTGGAAGTGGTTAGCAGCTCTATCATCAGCGGTAGCCGTGCCCACGGCGGTGATCACTCTGGTCATTTATTACACCTGGAGCGAGCCTTTAGTAGAAATTGCCGATGCGATTTCATGGGTGACACAATGAATCAGCAAGAGTTTAGTGACAGTTCGATTGTAGCGATGCAGAAACTACACCGCTGGCGGATGGCGTTTTTCGGCCTGGTAATCCTTTTGGCGGGGATAGTGATCGGCGCTACACTAACACTTCTTCTGACGCATCGTATTGATAGACCTCGTATACCACCACCTCCTGAGTTCGCAGCGGAACAAATGGTCGGCCGACTTGGTCGTCAATTAAACCTTTCAGACAAGCAGATGGAGCAGCTTGAGCCGATTTTAAGAAAACACATGCAAAAACTTCACGATATCCGTATGGAGGCCCGGCCGCATATCACGGAACAGCTTCGGCTTATGAATGAAGAAATATCATCTGTATTAAATGAAGACCAGAGACAACTTTGGCAAAGGCATCTGCAACGATTGCAGGCGGATTTGCGCCAGCGGCCTCGCAGGCGTCGCGCTGGCTCTGAGCCCCGCCCCTCAGGGGGACCGCCGCGTCCAGGACGTGAGAGATTCAGACCGCCGCCTCCAGGAATTCCGAACGAGCCACCGCCCCTTGAACCAGAGCAGTTCTAATGATTGTGTCAGAGCACACAAGCATAGTGCAGAAAGTCTTCACTGGGTCCCAACGTGCCAGAAAAGTATGAGGGAATCATTCTATTTTATTAAGCCCATCAGTTTGTCAGTCTCGGCAAGGCCGAGCCTTGATGGTTTGGCGGGTTATCTAACATCATTAGCTTGCACAATTCTCAGGATTAGTATTATCTTTCTTCAAGCCAGTGCAAAGCCATGATCTTGAAGTCAGCGAAATCGACTTTGCCGTCATAGTTCATATCACCCGCGACGGAATATCGCAGGAACGGATAAGTTTGACCCTCTGCAATATCCCAAACTTCGGTGAAATCCCAGTTCATAAAAGTGGCTTTTTGTTTCATCTGGGCCTCTGTGAGAAAATTGGCGAGATGCGTAGCCCTGCTGTGACGGAAGTTGTGCGGGTTCACTGCTTTATTTATCGATGCCCGGAATTGCCGGAGGTTTTAGGGTTTGTTTTTGAGTAATTGCTTACCCAACCCCTTGGCCCAAGTCTCTAACCTTTCGGCTATTCTCTTTATCAATTCGATTGTTTTGAGAGGCAACGGGTCAGACGTTTTTAAAATAATCTTCCATCCTATCAAATGCCTTATCAATCGTTTCTTCTGAAACGCAAAATGACATTCGTAGATGTGACTCTCCTCGAAAAGCTATACCGGGCGTAGTAGAAACGCGGGCTTCTTTTAACAGCCGCTTTGCAAAAGTAAGTGAATCCTTGCCCTGCTCAACCTTTATTTTTGGAAACATCAAATATGACCCTTTGGGCTTTTGATATTCAAATATATGCCCAAGCTGATCAAGTCGCTTACACATAAGATTTCTCGTTGTTGTATAATGCTGCTGGAAATCATTAATACATCCCTGAGAACCTCTAAGAGCTCCAAGTGCAGCATACTGAGAAACTACTGGGGCACAAATTGCAAATGGTATATGGGCTTTTTTAACCTGTGCTATTAATTCTTTTGACGCATGGATATAACCTATTCTCCAACCTGTCATTGCATAGCTTTTTGTAAAAGTAAACGAGCTGATTATACGTTCTTTCATACCCTCAAAAGAAGCGATACTATGATGTTTGTGTCCGTCGAAAGTAAAGTATTCATATGCTTCATCAGTAATAACAATAAGGTTATTTTTACATGCGATCTGGGCAACGGCTTCTAATTCCTCCCCGGAATAAACCGAACCTGTGGGATTATTAGGGTCACTGAACATAATAGCTTTTGTCTTGTTTGTAACAGCATCGTTAATTCTTTCAATATCCAAGCTAAAGCCCTTGTCCTCAATAGTAGGAACACAGACAGGTTTCCCTGAGGCCATCACAACCTGCCTAATATGGCTGGAATAGCCGGGTACAGGAATAATAACCTCATCACCCGGATCAACAACCGCCATTAGAGCAGCAGCAAGTCC
>CAYSPM010000205.1:0-2881 GCA_964432925.1 uncultured Pirellulales bacterium
AGGTCATAGCAGCGTTGCTTGTACTTGTGGTAGCAATGTTTCTGGCAAGTTTTGTGTCAGGAATAGTGCGGACGGTAGCTGGTAATGCGAAATTACCTAAACCGGAGCTTCTGGCCGGCATAAGCCGATGGGCAATTATAATCTTCGCAGTAACTATTTCTTTAGAACAGCTTGGTATCGCCCCTCTTTTGGTAACTGCCACTTTCAATATTATCCTTGGCAGCGTTTGCCTTGCCTTTGCGCTTGCGTTCGGATTAGGCGGTAAAGATGCCGCGGCAAGGTATCTCGAAGAATTAAAGGAAAAACGCTCTCAGAAAAAAAACTGATGAAAAGTCAAGCTGCTTAGGCTTTGAAAAACTGTTTCACATCAGCATAAAAGATGGAGTTGTTGGTTTGGTACGTTAGACAGCGTGACTGTCTGCATCGGATACTAAGCCCCCAAAAGGAAAGGATAATAATTATGCTTTACACTATCGCTGTAATTCTGCTCATATTGTGGCTCTTGGGGTTAATAACTTCCCACACCATGAGCGGTTTTATTCACATTCTTCTGGTGATCGCCATCGTGGTCGTCCTGGTTAGAATCATTAGCGGACGAAAACCCCTGTGAATTTGAAGAAATGTCCCCAGCAAAAATTCCACAACTTTTTTCTTGCTTAACGGGGAGAAGTTCATTTAACCTAATGAAATATGAAGTCTTAGCAGTGTTGATTATTGGGGTATATGGGAAATCCCAAGTAATATGAAATTACGAACAATTCACAATTATTAAGGTTCAAATGGA
Organism: uncultured Pirellulales bacterium; assembly: GCA_964432925.1. Taxonomy (GTDB): domain Bacteria; phylum Planctomycetota; class Phycisphaerae; order Sedimentisphaerales; family Anaerobacaceae; genus CAYNTC01. The sequence continues at coordinate 785 of CAYSPM010000205.1, forward strand.
GATTTAACATGAAATTCCGACAAATTTGCAACTTTGTCTTAGTAGTAGCTGCATCTGCCTTTTTGGCACTTATGGTTTTTATGAGCGGATGCGAGGGTAGTATTGGCAAGTAGTAGAGTGTCTCAGCGATCCATTTTCTACGTTGCAAAGACCACCCTCATAGCTGTAGTGCATTTTGAAATGGCACTATAGACATAATCTTGCACCTCACACACGACTGTCAGAGTTCCTGTGGTCTGTTACTGCGCGGGCACCAGAAGTGACGGCGGTATGTCGTGGGAGGTGAGGGATGTATGTGGTTTGTTTTGCGCGCAAGACTTTGCCGAGAATGTTTTGACACCCCAGATATGCTTTTGGGGATTAAAATAACAAATGACGGAAAGAGAAGGACTGCGAAAAAATGAGGAAAGCCAAGATTATCGTAATTCTGATTGTTTCATTGTTGTCGCTGATAGTATTTGTCCAGAACAGGCAGGCGGTGGATACTAAGCTGCTCTTTGTCACGATTACGATGCCGTTAGTCCTGCTGTTGATTCTTACTTTCATAATGGGCTCTATTCTGGGGCTTATCATAGCCAGCTACGTGCTGCGGAAGCCTCGCAAGCCCCGGTCGCCGGGCGAAAAGTAATAGTAAGGACTTGTGGCTGAACCGGGGGATAGAGTTTTATGATTATGCGACCATCAAGTATGATACCAGGGGTAATAAACTCTGGGTACGAAGATACAAAGGACCGGGAACCAAAACAAGGTATGGTCTGTTCAGTATCAGGAGATAAGTCATGTGCGCGTACCTGATAAATCCACGAGTAGTTTTAATAGGCCACCATCTATCTGGTTTATCAGCAATTACTGTTGTTTGTATCTTGCTTTTAATGGTTAGAGTCGGGAAAAGTTCCGACCCCAATAGTTTCACAGATAGCCGCGGCAGTAAATCTGTCACGGAAGGCAATAATGCCGCCAAAGATTCTAACGGTCCCACTATTATGTTGAGTTATAGCAAGGAGACGTTCAAAGAAAATCCTATTTCTTCTTTTATGTATTTTGTTCCGCTGATATCTCCGACACTTGTTGACAGGGAAACCAGTGCCAATAATGAGCAGCAGTTTGGTATTATCTCGTATGAAAGAAAGGTTACTTCAAAATCTTTCTATGTGACCTGTGAATTTGAAGTATTAAGAAAGGGCTTTCACAAAAACACATTTGACCCTGTAGGGATGATAGCGACACATACCGGTAAGTTAAAAAAAGGAAAGCCGCTGATAAATATGCTTGATTATATTAAACTTGAAGGAGAAGGGTTCGGCTGCATTAAGGTCAAAGGGAAGATAATTGGTTCTACAAAGACCGTTACCGAGGTAGATATACATTTCAAAGCAGGGGGCATAAAAAGCCCTGTAACCGTTGGTTTTTATAGTATTAAGCCTAAAAACGGACAATATAAGTACGAAAATAGATACGACGAGCTAATCGCGAGGGTGGACACGCTTACGTTCAAAAAGAGTGAAAAGAGCACCAAAATGGGAATAACAGTAGCATCTATCAATAAGGGAACCGAATCTGATAGTCTCTGGGGCCATATCAAGGCGGTAATAGCCAATTTGCTTATAAAGCCGGTGCAGGTGGATGAACTCGGCAATGATACAATGCTCAACTTTGGGTATGCCCTGTTGAAGAAAAAACCTGCCTTTACTTTTCCGAAAGCTAAAAATATAAAGGAAGACAGGACGGTGGTAACAGACCACAAATAAAACTGAAAAGCAGCAAGGAACCTTAGCGCTACAACTTTCAGTAAGATTGCTTTGCAATAATAGGGACAGTCACGTATAAAGAGTCAGGTAGGATGGACTTAAGCCCATGCCTGTTATTAAACCGTAGAAATTTCTGAAAACGGTTGTAAAATGGGGACAGTGCACGGAAAATGGTAATGTCCAAAATAATGTCAAGCAGCAGTGAGTACAAAGAATGAAAAAAGCAAACCCCGTTAGAAATTCTAAAGTGAATAACGCACCCACAAAGTGGGGGATTTCTAACGGGGCAAATCAATAGCAAGGAGTGAATGCACGGAATGCGACTATATCTAATCAATCCCTCAAACCC
>CAYSPM010000206.1:0-2864 GCA_964432925.1 uncultured Pirellulales bacterium
CGATGATAAGAAGACAGACTTTCGACGAGAAGGAACATGCGCCTTTTGTTTTGTCCGCTTAGAAAGCATGATTTCGTCTAAGTATAACAAATCCCTCAGTATTCGCAATCTTTGAATGTATTCAAACGTCCAAGTGGACGTTGCCTTTTTTGGCAGATTTCTCCAACGTAAAGTTTGTAAGGAAAAGCGTTTTCTAATAGCTGATTGCTTGTTTTTGCGGTAATATATTGTGCAGCATAACCTACAATTTGCGCATTTTGATCTTAGACTATTTCATCTCGTTGTCGTGTGTTCGGTAAGTTATGTTAATGGACGAGTCGCAAAAAGAACAGGTATCACAGATTTCGGCGGCCAGATTGATTCGCCCAGCTTTAATTACGTCAGAAAAAATACTTCCGGACTACTCACTATGCCTGCGTCGCCTTCTAATCGGGTTCGCCGACGAGTCTATTCCCGCGGCCTTGATCTGCCAGCCTGGCTGTGATGTGGATTCTATTTTCTCAACTGCGGTTGAGATTTACCGGCATCCAGTTATCGATCTGCCATTAATGGAATATTTCACTGCCGGCAGACTTATTAATCAACTGGAAAAATTCAAGCCCACAGTTTTGCACTGCCTGTGTGAGAGTAAAGCAGGCTTGGCCAGACACATAGCTCGCCATTTGGACCTGCCATATATACTGACTGTGAATTCATTGCAGAACCGTAATCGGCTCTCCATCTCGACAAGGCGGTGTGCACGAATAATTGTGCCGACTGAAAGCATTAGCGGTAATCTTGGAAAGGTCTACCCGCGTCTTGTTAAGCGCATCGAGCGCATAAATATCGGTACTTTTGTTGAGCAAGATACCGCATGTTTCTCCGGCTCTTCTTATCTTCCGAGCATAGTCACAGCTCACCCATTCAATAGTGTTGCTGATTATCAGTTCCTTTTCGCAGCGCTTAGACGTTTATCAATTCAAGGTTACGAGTTTACTTTTATTGCAATGGGCACAGGTCGTGCAGAACGCCGACTGTGGAAATTACTGTGTGAGTATGGCCTTGCCCGGAGTGTTACGATTGTCCCAAGATTAACACCTTTGCGTTCAGTTTTAGCAGCCGGCGATATTTTTATTCAACCCCAACCGTACGATTTCTTTGATCCTTTGTTGTTAGAGGCAATGAGTGTGGGTACCGCTGTCGCAGCTTGTAGAGGCGGAGTTGACGACCTTATTATTCCCGACGAGACTGCCGTTGTTTTCAAGCCTGATGATGAGTTCAGCGTCATGTCTGCTCTGCAGCGGCTGCTCGATCGGCGCGAATTTGCCCGCAAATTGGCCAAAAATGCCCAGCAATATCTTAGAGATAATCACTCGGTCAGCAGGATGATAGAGAATACCTTGCAAGCCTATCGCGATGCTCAGGTGTGGTACAGACTACAAAAGTGAGTTCAGCTATGTCTTTCGAGTAAATAGCTGCGTTCTTAGAGCTTAGCTTTGATTAGTGCTTATCTCAGTAAACCGTACTCTTGCAGTGTTTGTTTCAGGATTTTCTTTTTACTTTCCTCCAGTGGAGTCATTGGCAGGCGCAGCTCTTCCGATGCCATTCCAAGTACGGCCATCGCCGCCTTAATAGGTATGGGATTTGTAGCGAGTGTCAGTATATTTTTGCACAGCGTAAAGAGTTTCTTGTGCCATTTAAGCGCGGAAACAAAATCGCCTTCAAGTATCAGGTCTGTCATTGCTTTCGTGTCGGCCGGCACGATGTTTGCGACCACACTTATTACTCCTTTGCCGCCCACCGCAGCCAGAGGTAGTGTAAGGGAGTCATCTCCAGAGATTATGGTTATGTCACATCGTATTGCTATTTCACTTGCCTGATCGAGACTGCCTGTGGCCTCTTTTATTGCTACAATGTTCTCAATCTCGGAAAGCCGCGCAACGGTCTCTGGCGTCAGGCCAGCTCCACATCGCCCTGGAATGTTATAGAGCACAATCGGCAGGTCCACCTCTTCAGCTATCGCTTTGAAATGCTGATAAAAGCCTTCCTGTGTTGGTTTGTTGTAATATGGGCAGACCTGTAATGTGGCGTCGGCACCGGCCTTTTTCGAAAATGCCGTAAGTTCAATGGCCTCAGCCGTGCTGTTGGAACCAGCACCGGCTATCACAGGGACTACTCCACCAACAGCCTTGACTACTCTGTCTATGACTTTCTTGTGCTCATCGTGGCTCAGGGTTGGTGACTCACCCGTCGTCCCCACAGGTACGATCGCATCGATACCGTTTTCAATTTGGAACTCAATTAGCTCATCCAAAGTTCGGAAGTCAATGTCACCATCCTGAAATGGTGTAACTAACGCAACCATTGCTCCTGTGAACATGTTAATCTCCTTATTCAAAAGTTCATTGTGCATTGTATAATCAATCAATTATCAATAATCAACTAAAAATGTCCTCGGTCTTTGGCGTAAGCCATCCCTAACGGGACTGTCGTCTGAAAATTGGCTTTGTTTGGGTTTGTTTTCCTAAAGTTGCCGGCGTGGTTCATTCTCATAATCCTTTTGTTCATTGAGACTTGTGCTCATTAGCAGCCTCCAAAAATTGGCTTTGTTTTTTAAAATCGTGCTCTTTCGTTTAGCATCCGTTCGTCTCGTTTCGGATTTAGTATTTCGTGCTTAGGATTTCCGGCCAAAGGCCGGCGATTGGCTTTGTTTTGCATAAAAATAGTTCGATCTATCGAACATTCTCGACACTTATACGCCGTAGGTGTAATTGTGGAACAAATGGTGGAATTTTCGCATTGGGGTTTTTCGTTTCGCATTGAGAATTCGGGTTTTTTGAACATTTGAGATCTTGTCCCTTAGGGATGAATTTAGAGTTTAGGAT
>CAYSPM010000207.1:0-2863 GCA_964432925.1 uncultured Pirellulales bacterium
GCCGCCTCGACTCGCGTCGAGAGACGCGGAGGCAGGCGAAAGCAAGAAGGGGGGCTCGCTCGAAATGACATGAATAAGCGCATTGATTATTCACAATCAGTATAAAAATACAATTATGAGATTGAAGACGCAGAGACACAGGTTCGATGCGGAAGTCTCTGTGCTGCGGGCGATTGAGGCGATGGAGACAAACCCCACTTGACTTGCGAGTTTGTTAAAGACTTCTGCCGCACAGTGGGAGTCAATCAGGCAAGGTAGTAGTTTTTATGACAGATGGTGAAAAAAAGGCCCTGGCGTTTTTACGCCAGGGCCTCAGGATCAACAAACTTTTTGAATCTTACCAGCGATACAGCAGAAAACCTCCGATGAACTGAGTCGTCTCAATGTTGTTCAGACTCACATCGTACTGGATCGCGGCCCTGGCTTGCTCGCCAATGTCGATTGAAAGCCGCCCACCCAATAAGGCACTATCTCGACTTACCTCGGCATCCTGTATTGTAAATACAGCATCCGGATTTGAGGTGAAATAAGCGTCCACACTGCTATTATCATCGCCAAACTCATGCAGCCAGCGAGCATGCAACCGAGCTGAACCGTCAAAACGGCCACCCATGGTTGTAAACATGTGTGTGTACTTGAGGCCCAAAGAACTCTTGATAGAATCGTAGTCCGACTGACCCACACCGACGGCACTGTCACCACCGCTTTCCCTGTAGGAGTCGATGCTGACACGCCCTATCTGAAGACCAACCAAGGGTTGGAGCAGCGATATCTCGGTCTCTCTCCAATCCATACCTACTTCCAGATAGCCGCTGAAGCTTTGACCGTCATAAGACCCCGTCAAACGCTCGGATAGGAAATCCACGTAACGTACGCTGTCATATTCATTTTGACCATAGCTGAATATTGCATCAACATACCATGAATCCTGCTTATAACTGGCATACGCACCAATGTGCGTACTCTGGACATCCGTGCTATCCCGAAGATCGTCGTAGTCGACATCTCCATCGGAGTAACCCAGAGTAACACCAGCTAGTAGTGCATCCGTGAACATATAGTCCAGACCGAATCCTAATCCAGAGATCCGGTAATCGTGGCCAGTTATTCCAGAATCGCTTTCGCGATCACCGAATACACCGTAGCCCTTAGCCCATACTCCCCATCGACTATCAGACAATAAGGGGCTGCCATTCCCCACGGCCACTGCACCGTAGGGGTTAATATCCATCATCGTGGTCCCGGTTATCTGAGAGACCGGACCATTCATGGCGAAAAGAGGGCCTTGTCTGTAACTGCTGCGTCCGGCGATGGGCCTGAAACCCCTAAGATGTTCACCCACGACCCCTAGGAACCGCATGGACGCATCTATCGTGATTGGATCCACAGGCGGACGGGACTGATTGCTGAGCTGATTGTAAGCTTTGAGAAGGCTCGACTTGCTTGTTATCTGCTGCAGGCCAGTAGTTACAACGTTGCCGCCTTCTTCATTGGCAATCTGTTGCAGGGCATCGCCTAATTCAGACTGACTGTCGGTCTTTATAATATTGGGTTCGTCAAATCCTATGGCGTTGACCGCCAAACGAACATCTGTTGTTCCAACCATAAGATTGGGATCCTCAACATCAAGTAACACGGATGGGGCAACCACATCCACATCGTTAGAGTCCCAGCCATCGGTATCGCTGTTAATTACACTGCCAGCCTCAGCAATGGTATATTCCCGCCTCTGTGTAATAGTTTCTACTGGTTTGACCTCTATAGTACCGCCGTTGAGGGTCAGGTCACCGGTCACCTCGACCTTATCGCTGCTGTTATCGCTGTTCGCGATATCCACGGCGTACACGCTATTAGGCTCGAAGGTCAGGTCACCCACGATTCTCAACGTACCAATCGAGTTACCAGGAGCAATCGTACCCTGGTTGTAAACATCTCCCCAGATCGTCCCGCCGCCGCCGAGGTAACCATCAGAAGCGATTGACAGGCCTTCATCTAAAGCACACGGATCCGTACCCACACCGATAAATGACCTGTTGATAATCAGCTCGTCCGCAGTGCCGCCGTAGCCCATATACAGGCTGTCACCGATATACACTGTAGAATCCAGCACAGATAAGGTTCCGAATGTGCTGCTGCTACCGTGGGCCAGGCTCAAATTACCGCCCACCTGCATATTATTAACGTCGATCAGACACACCTTAGGAACGTAACTGTCCTGACCGTAAGCCAGGTTCAGATCGCCGGCTATATTCACATCATTGACGTGGGACAGTGACATTGAGCCCCAACTGTCTTCACCATAGGCCAGATTAAGATTACCGGTCACATTCACATCATTGACATGATCAAGTCCTACCATTGCAACACTATCCTGGCCGTATCCGAGGTTCCAGCTCCCGGTCACATTGACCCGATTGACATCCCAGATATCCAAATTCGCGGAACTGTCTGGGCCGAAACCAAAGAACACAACACCTTCATTCAGGTCCACTGTATTCACATCTTCAATTTCCAACGTACCATGGCCTCCGTAACCGACAAACATCCGTCCAAAAGTCAGATCCGAATCGTATACACCCAAAAGACCGTAACTGTGGGGCTGGAAGCCCAGGATAATGTCATCGTTCACATTCAGTGCCGCTTCCTCTAATTCAACGCCACCAACGGAATAAGTCCCATAGCCAACCCAAAGGTTTCCACCAACATCCAGGGTTGCATTTGGTTCAACCATCAGTACACTTACACTAAAATTATCATCACAACATAAAAGATCCCAATCATAGCAGGCAGTATAACCATCCGCCTCGGAGCAGGGCGATGTGCAACCGGGGCCGTAATCCACATACACATCCTGATTCACGTC
>CAYSPM010000208.1:0-2785 GCA_964432925.1 uncultured Pirellulales bacterium
GGAAAGCGGAGTCGAGAAATCTGCTTTTTAATAGATTTCTCCACTTCGCCCCTTATGGGCTTCGGTCGAAATGACAAAGGCGCAAATATCAAGCACAATTGGTATGAGTGATCGTCTGAATGGGAGCTGAGAAGTAACGACTTTAGAAATACCCCGTATAGTCTTGATAATTACATAGAGGCCCTAACAAAATAAAGAATACTCTGTGACTGTCATTCCCGCGAAGGGGTCTGTTGCTAAAGTGGAGATTGCTTCGTCGTTTCACTCCTCGCAATGACAAACACTGCGTTTTAATGTCATTGCGAGGCCTATGAAATAGGCCGTGGCAATCTCAAACACTCCACAATAATGTTTGGCAACAAGCCCGAAGGCGGGAATCCATTCCCTTACGGCTTTTTATATAACTCACGTTTGCTCTGGAACGATAAAAGAAAGCCGTTCTACTCATTTTGTTAGACGCTCATAATATATTTTTTACTAAAAATGTGGGAGTAATTTGACCAGCCCAGATTTTGGGTTATTGTTTATATAGAAACAAAGAATATGGCTATGCCCTGATACTTCCGATAAAAGTGGGTATAGGGGTGTTATGAAGTTATCCAACTAAGCTTCTATATTCTTTAGTAAGTTTTCTCCACCCCACTTATAAAGTACCTTGAGCTTTATGTCGATACAGTAAGGCGATAGTCAATAGTAACACAGTTTCGCGAAAGGAGAATAACATGCGTAAGAAGAAGGGTTTCACCCTCGTTGAGTTGTTGGTTGTTGTTCTGATTCTTGGAGCTTTAGCGGCTATTGCGGTTCCAAGAATCATCGGTGGTGCAACAAACGCTAAGATTAACGCCTGCAAGACTAATGTTGACCTGATAAACTCCCAAATCGAACTATACTACGCAACTGAAGACGCTTGGCCAAGTTCGCTATCAGTTTTGACGGGCGACCCCAATTACTTCCCTGATGGAGAACCTGTATGCCCGGTTGATTCAACCGACTATGATGATGAATATAATACGGGTGGTAATCATCGAGTCGTTCACAGCCATTAGTAACGATGTAAGTTAGCTATATGCTAGATTAATTTTATAGGTGCAGATTGATAAGGATGGCTACACACCAGATTAGCCATCCTTCTTGGTTTAAATGCTTATTTGAAGTTAGTGTGAAAGCTTATAAAGCATACAGTTTGGTTGAATTAATTTTAGTGGTTTCAATCATAGCTGTTTTGGCTGCCATAACAGTGCCAAGGCTGCAGTTCGCTGCGGTTCACCAAAAAGAGGCTGATACTGCCGCGAGGAAAATCGTCACCGACCTTCGGCGAACGCGCTCACGAGCGATCCTTTACGCCAGAGATAAACCAGAAGGCTTTGCTCTTAATACGACGGGCTCAGAACCATATACCGGCTACCGGATTATTGACCTTAGCGATTCCAACGTCATCGATTCTTACGCGATTGATTCATCAATAAATTGTTCCGGAGGCAGCCAATTTGAATTCGGTCGATTGGGTAATCTAATTGTTGGCAGCGACACGCAGCTTGATGTATCAGGTGGCGGCAAAAGCTTTACCATTACTATCGTATCGGCAACAGGCATGGTAAAATGCACCGAAAACTAAAAATCGTAAATCGTAAATTGAAAATAGAAAATAGACTAAAGGGCATCACCCTCACTGAGGTTGTTGTCGCTTCGGGCCTGCTGATTGTTGCCATAGTTCCGATTCTAAAAGCACTTACGACTGCTCATACGACAGGCAGAATCATTGAACGAAGAACGCAAAGCCTTATGCTCGCCCAGGGCGAACTCGACCGGATAAAGGCTGAGTCAATATATTATTATGGCCGTTCGTTTGCTCAAAGCTCCTCGCCTCTTGATGATGCGTACCTCTGCACTGTAACAGATGATACAGACTCACCAAACCTCAGAACAATAAGTGTCTCGGTTGGTTATGACCATGATGGTAACAGTAATCTCGCTTCGGATGAGGTTGAAGTGACACTCACAACATACATTGCCAGACGTTGGCCTGGTCCATAGTCAAGTAGACTCTTCGATACACTCTTCATGCGTTGCTCAAAAAATCGAAATAACCTTATAGGACTTCATCATCCACAGGGTTATTTTTATTTCGTAGCAGCGGAATATGCCTGATAAAAACAGCTAAAATAACCGTGTATCTCAATTTGCATCAACGTTTCATTGTCTCACATTGACTGACCGATAATCCCAAAACTTGCGTAACGAGGCACTTGTTTTGTGCCGAAAACCTCACAAGAGGACCAGATACATTTTGGCCAGAAATGATGCGCTACAAAAACAATAAAACCTCATTGCGTACAGGCTTAACGCTCCTGGAGATGGTGATCGCTGTGGCCATTATGACCATTATCTTCACAGCCATTTTGCCTTTGTTCGCGAGCATAAGGAATAGTTGGGACACTAAGCAGGCCAACGCTGAACTGCTCCAGAATGGCAGGGTTCTCATAGATCATTTTTACCGAAATCTGTCAAAAGCGATTGAGGTAAACGATGTAAGCGACTCATCCGAAACCGACGGCTATATTCAGTTTGAGGATAATGATGGTAACAACTGGCGGTATGAGAGAGGTGCTAACAACTATGTTCAGTTTGGTGCAGAGGACCTTTACGACTTAGCCGGTCCAGTTAGTACGCTGCAATTCACCTGCTATGGACCCAACGACTTCAATAATCCTACGACTGATGTAAATTCAATTCGTTTCATAACAATTCAGACGACGTTGACGAATCCGGCAGTTATGGGCCAGGA
>CAYSPM010000209.1:0-2766 GCA_964432925.1 uncultured Pirellulales bacterium
TTTGTTTGCGCCATAATTACGTTCCGCTGTTGCGGGTTATTCGGATAGGCTCTAAGTGTCGAGTATCTGGGATTGACTTTCGAGTATCGAGTATCCAGCCTGCCACAAGCGGTCTTCCGCTTCGCTCCAGCATCAAGCATCAAGCATCAAGCATCCAGCATCAAGCATCAAGCATCAAGCATCAAGCATCAAGCATCAAGCATCAAGCATCGAACACCATTCACGATTCTAATAGATTCCTCGGCGCAGTTTACCCCTTCAACTATGTTCACCTGTGGCGGAGCCAGGGCAGGCTCTGAGCGAAGCCGAATGGGCTCAGAACGCCGCCTGGGAAATCCGCGCTTATTCAAATAAGAATCCCTCAGATAAAAAGTATCCCTCTGATAACAAGAATACCTAAGTATCTTAGGCATTATTATTCATGCATTTAGTGTTGAGCATTGAGCCACCGTTCACTAATCACTATGTACGCAATACGCAACAAGATATACGCAATACTAAATACGACACAAAAAATCCGAATAAAGAAATACGAGATTCGAAACAGTACCAAATTACCAAAATATGAAATGATCAAAAAAAAGTTTTGAGAATTTGAACGTTGGGATTTCGAATTTGTTTAGGATTTCATGCTTAGGATTTTAAATTTGGTATATAACGAACAAACAACACCTTTTTACAACGTTTCTAACCGCAAAAAAATATGTCCTGTCTTCACGAAATCATCGCTTATATTCCTGCATGTATATATTCTCTCACAATCCGGCCTTCGTAGCCACTACGGTGGAGAGGGCTTGGTGCGAATCATCGTACCCTATCTATCGGTTCAATGAATCTTACTGCCGACTGTCATTTTTTGCGTTCGCATAATATACGTAAAGCGCGTACCTGTGTCAGAGCTACCTGTTGCAGTCCTATGGACTCCTTGCGGAGAGCTACGCGCTTTACGTACGCGCCTTTTCTGTAATTGATAGTAGATAGTCATCCCGATTTATCGGGATTTTCCCATAATTGGTGTGATGAATCGCATCCTGCCGGGTCTATTGAAAAATAATCAGACTATCTAACCTGTCGCCAGTTGACCGGCTGTTTGTTGATTTCGAGTAGTTCCATTCGGTTGATTAGCCAGCTTTTATCAGGCTGTTGTTTCAGATAGATTTGTGTTGTGATCCACATAATTTGACCGTAGTAGTCTTTAACAATGCGGCTGTCCTTTTCAAACCTTATTATAACCGTCAGATTTACGGTTGCGTTTGGTGGAGCTATCTCTACCGATAGCCCTGTTTTTGTACATTTTTCTACAACAGGCTGACCCAGCTCGGCTCGGCAATGTTCTATCAAGCTCGCTTTGTTGTTATGGTAGGAATCGTTATAGTCGGGAGAGATTATTTGTTCGATGGTATCGCAATCTTCTTGTTCAACAGCTCTTATGCCTTTTCTTATTACTATATTGACCTTTTCCAGATCTGTTTTTACGAACATGTCCAGAGCAAAAGCGGCTCCAGCCAATAGTACCGGCAGTGCAAGTTGCCATCGCCGGCGTTTCTCTGGGAACACACTGCGGAATGTAAGTATCCCAAATAAAACAAGGACTGCTGCTCCGACTAATGTCCAGGGCTGCTCAAAAAGGTTGAACATTTCCTTACAGCTTTTTTAGGTTCTTAGATTCTGAAAGATTTATAATCGTGTTGCTTTTTTGCTTAGGATTTCAAACTATCAGTAAGGTTTTAACTCATAGCCACTTTGCATGAATTTGAGGTCTGGATTGTCAGGATGAGTTGCACTGAACTGTCCAGTTTCAGACATTTCGATAGTTCGTTCATCCAGCCATCTATGTATTTCTGCGTGGCCGTCAGCCCAGCCGAGAGTGCTTCTTTTATTGTGCCAGATTGACAATGGATCCAACCAGCTATCTCCAGTAGGATTTACTACCCAAGAGCCCATATTCCACTGTCTCGGGTCGGCTTCCTCCACGAAAACATATTTACTGACGGGATTTCTTATTTCAGTGTATTTTATGATAGCTCTTTGGGTATATTCGTAGCGTTCTTCCCCATTCATTCCACCAGCAATGGAATAGCTGCGGAAGGTAGCTCTACCTGGGTCTCTTTTTCTGTCATCAGAAGGGCAGCGATATACATCGAGAGTTTTAACATAACGATACAATGCCCCTTGCTTTATGCCTTTCAATTCATCCTCAAGAGTAGGATCCTCACCTGTATAGGTGCCTGAAAAATCCTGTGGTGGTTCCACCCAGAACACATCGGGCAAATCCTGGAATGTTGAACTTCTGGGCACATTACCAGAAACCAACACGTTGTCGTTTTCGTCCTGGTACATAAACCACGCCATTGTCAGAGATCTTACGTTACTAACGCAGTGGACTCTACGCTCTTGATCTCTGGCCAAGCGCAAAGCAGGCATGAGAATCGCCATCAGAAGGGCAATAATCGCAATCACCACTAACAACTCAATCAATGTAAAGGCTCTTTTTTTTATTTGTATCCTTCCTTTCCGGCGATAGACCTCTTTTAACAACCTAAAAGGAAAAAGTGGTTTGAGTAATACTCCTTATATGTCCACTATAAGAGTACCAAGATGCATAGAATCAGTATTGCATTCCATTAACTCTGTACTCTCTATTTTTTGAGATGGTTTGCTCTATACCCTAAATCATATAAGAATGAAGCTTGGATGTCAACTGCATATTAACACGCGATTACCCGTTTTGGAAGGCAGTAATGAAAAAACCTCCTTGTGCTTGTA
>CAYSPM010000210.1:0-2656 GCA_964432925.1 uncultured Pirellulales bacterium
TAAAAAGTTATCATTATAAATATATGAAGAATAAAACATTTGATTGTGTGCAAATGAAGCGACGAGGCTCAGAATTAGTGCGCAAGCAGCTTGAAGGAAAATCGTTTAAGCAGCAATTGGAATATTGGCAAGAAGGAACTTCTGAGCTTAAGAAGCTTCAAAGGCAAACAAAAAATAAGGAGTAACCTTCTTACAAATTTCACTTTACGAGACACATGGCCTTTGGCCGCTGTCAGGCACTTTCGTTTTGGCTTAACTGAACTTGTAAGTTTAGCCCATGGACCTGTGCCATGGGCTTTTATTTCTTATTGGTATTTACCGTCATTCTCATGCGTTGCATAAAATAATCCCTGCCCACAGGTGGCAAAATAAATAGCCCCAGCCACAGGTGCTGGGGCTAAACGAAAAGGAATTGCAAAATAATCAACAAATCATTATTATTCCAAGCATGTCCAAAATCGTTGGATATATGGTGACATGGACAACATACGGCAGTTGGCTGCCGGGCGATGAACGTAGATATGCCGCAAAAGGCCAAATATTGCAGGGCGACTTCAAAACCTTGGAAAGAAATAAAAAGCGACAAAAATCACCTACCGTAAAACTCAACAAACAAGAAATAAAACTCATTCGACAAGTAATCTTAAACGAAGCAGAAAGAATCAGCCATGAAATAGTCGCTTTGACAGTTTGTACTAATCACGTTCATCTAACTTCAAGAACGAATACAAAATCAATCGAAGACCTCGTTGGTAGATATAAAAGTTTGACAACACGTGCTTTATGGGTACTTGGCCGAAAAGGCCGAATTTGGACAAAAGGTTACGACAAACGTTTTTGTTTTTCCGAAGAAGAATTAACACGAAAAATTCAGTACGTTAATAAACATAACCCCGATTAGGCTGGGCATAAAAAAACCTCCGGACCTGCTTGCCCTCCGTAGTATTAACGAAGAATAGGTGCTGGGGTCTTTAGTCCCGTCGGAGCTTCGTCTTTCATAGTACTAATACGAAGAAGAACAGCGACGGTTATTTCAATCATACCCAAGAACTGTGGCCTTGAGTCTGTCACCCGCCAGTAAAAAGAAATTGGTATAATGTATCGAATGGTGGTTCCTTTAGAAGACAGGTAATCGCACAAATCCCGATTCTGAGCCAAAAAGGCAGATTAGTAACGCCAAAAACACCTTAATGAAACGCCATTCTATGGTATCCCCGGAATTCATAATCGGATAAGCTATTTCAGTTCATTCTTGTAAGCATCCGTGAGATTGGCATGCCATTGGACAAGGATGTTCGCCATTTTGTACACGTCAAACACGTGATCGATTCCAAGGGCGGTGAGTCCCTCCCGGCAATTGTCAGATGAATTCTCGGCCGCACCAACTTCTCTGATGACGGCAACGGTCTGTTTGGATTTATTGTCAGCGTTGTCCCACTTCGTCGGCCACTGCTCATGGTGTTTGTAATAGTTGGCAAACGCGTTGATCACCTCAACCTGATTGTAGCACGTACCGAGCACAGTATCGTTGTGGGCCTTGAGCAACGCTGACTTCTTACAATTTGTGGTTGTCAAACAGTGGCCGTCATGTTCAAGACGTGTGTGAAGCCATCTTATGCGTGAAGTTACACGAGTGATATAACTCTGCGCTGCCACATAGGCACAGCCAAGAATATCCTCGATGAACATCGTCTCTTCGGCGACCACCTCGGTAATGTCTTCATCATCATGAGTTTTGGAGACATTGGCGATCCGTTGTTCGGCGTGTAGGGCAGCCTTGCCAAGCGTACGCAGAATATTCTCTAGCGTTTCGCTGTCGTCCTGGCCAATGTACCGGATATAGGATGTGTAACGATTCAGTCTCATCGGCGGTTCATACGAATTCCGGGAACACCTTACTTATTTCATTATTTCTTTGCTTTCGACCTGTCTTATTGTACCACTATAAAAAAATTATCATCGTTATTATCGGTAAAGGCAAGAAAAAAGAGTTGAAAAGTGCATAAGTGCACAAGAATATAAGCGCATAAGTACATAAGAGTCCGCCTAACGGCGGATAAACTCCAGTGCATAAGACATAAAGGCCAGATGGTTTCCGCCTGTGGCGGACTTAACATGTCGGAGGGCAGTGTCAGGGAACATCTGTTTTTGTTGTAGGATGGCTGGACTAACTATTTCGGAGAATGGCGCTTACGGTACTGAAGAGGACTAATCCCTTTAGCCTGCTTGAAGTACCGGGCGAGATTTTTCATCTCCGAGCAACCGAGTGCTGAGGCAATCTGGGATATTGACAGGCTTGTGCTGACCAGCATGCGCGCAAGTTGTTCCACACGGACATGCTTGATCTCCTCATGTATCGATCGGCCCAACACCCTGGTAAATCGCTCGTACAAACTCCGGCGGGATAAAGGAACGACTCGTAGCACATCAGCAACCTGAATGGCTTCTCTCTTGGCACGCCGATGAATGAAACGAAGGGCTTGAGCCACATAAGGATCATCAATTTTTAAGATGTCGGTTGACTGTCTTGTTACAACATAAAGCACCGGCACAATAATACTTTGATTAGGTACTTGCTTGCCTCTCATTAGTTTGTCCAGCGTTGCAGCGGCTTCGTAGCCCCCTTTTTCCGCACCCAGCGCTATACTCGAGAGTG
>CAYSPM010000211.1:0-2634 GCA_964432925.1 uncultured Pirellulales bacterium
AACACGGGAAGCGCTGCTTGCAAGAATGAAGGACCATATTATGTCCGTTGTCGGTTATTACAAAGGCCGCATTAAGGGCTGGGATGTTGTGAATGAAGCTCTTAAAAACGATGGCACGTTGCGTAACAGCCGGTGGCTGCAGATCATTGGTGAAGGTTCTGAGGAAAAACAGTATGATTTCATCGCCAAAGCCTTCGAATATGCCCATCAGGCCGATCCCAATGCAGAATTATACTACAACGATTACAGCCTCGATACTGAAAAGGAAAAGTGCGATGGAGCGGTAGCACTCGTAAAATACCTTAAATCCAAAGGCCTCCGAATCGATGGTGTTGGTATCCAGTTGCACAGCGGTTTGGATTATCCTGATAAGGAATCTCTTGAATATAGCATCACCGCTTTGGCGGCAACCGGCGTTAAGGTCATGATTACCGAGCTCGATATCAGGACACGGACCTGGGGATACAGGGGAGCGGATATCAGTAGGATTAACAGGCAGAGTACGACTGATTCCAATGCTGCGGATGACGAGACACAACAAAAGCTTGCTCAAAAGTACGCTGAGCTTTTCTCGGTTTTTCTCAAGCAAAAGAACGATATCTCCCGTGTCACCTTCTGGGGCGTTTATGATGCAACATCATGGATCGGAGGCTCTCCTCTATTGTTCGACCGCCAATGTAAACCAAAGCCAGCTTTCTATGCTGTCGTTGAAGCTGCCCAGAGGAAAAAGTAAAGATTATCAATGAATAGCCCTGCGACTTAATAACTCGAACTGACTGATTCTTTGTGTCATTCCCGTGAAAACGGGAATCCATTAAAGTTATCAGCAAATTGGATTCCCGTTTTCACGGGAATGACAAAGTGTGATATGTTATTGTCAGATAGGTATTACGTTGGTTTTCAATTAAAATTAGGTCAGTTTGAGTTAATTAAATAAAACACGGCTGAAATAGTCTTGATACATAAACTCGTTTTTTCAGTAAGGAGATCAGCATGAAGTTTTTGATAATTCTCGTTTTGCCCTCGCTTTTATTGGCTGGTAGTTCGCCAGAGCAATCCGGAACCTTTCAGAATCCGATTATTTCCGGCTTTTATCCCGACCCTAGTATCTGTCGTGTGGGTGAAGATTATTACATGGTTCACAGTACCTTTGAGTATTTTCCGGGCGTTCCCATTTTTCACAGCAAAGACCTGGTAAATTGGGAACAAATCGGATACTGCCTAACACGCAAGAGCCAGTTGAACCTTGATAAAGTTCGGGCTTCCGGTGGCATTTATGCACCGACGATCCGTTACTACGAAGGCACCTTTTATATGATAACTACCGGTGTGGATTGCGGCGGTAATTTTTATGTTACAGCCAAAAACCCTGCCGGTCCCTGGTCCGAGCCGATTTGGATAAAAGACGGCGGCGGTATCGACCCGTCAATTCTCTTCGATGATGACGGAACAGTTTATTATCACCGACAACAAGGCGGACGTTACGGCTGCACCGCTCAATCAACGATAAATCTCAAAACGGGCAAACTCGAAGGAGAATTGAAGGAAATATGGCGAGGCACCGGCGGAATCTGGCCGGAAGGACCGCACCTTTATAAAATCAACGGCAAATATTACCTGATGATTTCAGAGGGCGGAACAAGCTACGGCCATATGGTGACCATCGCCCGAAGCGACTCACCGTGGGGACCATTCGAATCAAATCCGAATAATCCTATCCTTACACATCGTAATCTCGATGGCAACCCAATCCGCGCTGTCGGACATGCAGACCTTGTTGAGACCCCTGATGGCTGGTGGCTGGTGTGTCTGGCTATTCGACCCAAGGGCGGTTACTATCATCACATCGGCCGAGAAACCTTCCTTGCGCCTGTTGTCTTCGATAGCAATGGCTGGCCCGTCGTCAATAAAACTGGAACGATTGATTTAGTAATGCCAGCACCGAAACTTCCACAGCACATCTGGCCGAAAGAACCAGCGAGAGATAAATTCAACAGTAAAAATTTGGCGTTGAAGTGGAACTATTTGAGAAATCCCTATGAGGAGAATTATTCCCTTACTGAACGCCCTGGCTTTCTGCGATTGAAGGGTTCTGCCGTAACTTTGAATGACCAGGATTCACCCGCATTCGTCGGGCAAAGGCAGACCGATTTTAATTGTGTGGCTTCCACCCTGCTCGAATTCGACCCTAAAAACGAAAACGAAGAAGCCGGCCTCGTCGCCAGACAGGATGATAGAAATCATTACGAAATTGCGGTAACACTCAAGGATGGCAAGCGCCAGGTTCTCTTCAGGAAAGTCATCAAAGCCAAAGTTATCGAACCCGTAAAATATGTTGAGGTCGGGCCTGGTCCTGTTGTGTTGTCAATCAAGGCCTCTCCTTTGTCTTACGAATTTTCCTGTCAGTCCCCAGACGGCACCCGAAATGTATTAGGCACGGCTTTGACCAAGGATTTGTCGGTTGAAGAGATTGGCTTCGAACACGGGATGTGCTTTACCGGTGTATACTTCGGTATGTATGCAACAGGCAACGGCCAAAAGTGCACGAGTCCTGCTGATTTCGACTGGTTCGAATACGTGTCCCAAGATTAACTCTAATTCTCAAACTGACCGATTCTTTGTGTCATTCCCGCG
>CAYSPM010000212.1:0-2609 GCA_964432925.1 uncultured Pirellulales bacterium
TATTATGGACTTTAGGATAGGGTAAATATACAATAAACAATTAGGCTCGAAACGTCAAGAAAACGACCACTTTTAGTTTTGAGTTATGGGTTTTGAGTGTTGAGTTGGACTTAAAACTAAAAGTGGTTGCATGGCAGAAGAATCGTCACAGCGGTTCCTTTGCCGGGCTCACTTACCATCTCAAATGAGCCTTTATTTAATTGTATAAGCCTTATGGCAAATGGCAGTCCCAATCCGCGTTTTCGGCCTGCAGGCTTGGAGGAAAAGAATGGATGAATTGCTTTTTCGAGCGTCTCGGCATCCATACCACAGCCTGAGTCGCTGATTTTCAATCTCACTTGGTCACCGCCAGTATCCATCACTGCTACAATTCTTACTGGTCCGTCTTCCTCCGGATAGGACTCCAGAGAATTGACAATGATGTTCGCAAGCGCCGAGGCAATTTGACCCGAATCTACTAGGACGTCCTTAACATCCTTTGTAATGTCGATTTGGATGTCGATATGCTCGGTATTTTTCTTTCGGTTGACCAACTGTACAGCTTCTTCGAGTATTTGCTTAGTATTTGTCTTAGTTATCCGGGACGGGTCCGGCTTAGCAAAGCTCATAAGGTCGGTAATAATTGTGGAAGCCTCACGAGCATTGTTTTGAATTTGGATTAGCGATTTTTTTTTGACCTCGTCGGTCTCGGATTTGGCCAGTAGATCAGATCGACCGGATATGACTGATAGAGGATTGTTCAATTCATGAGCCATTCCCGCTGCCATCTCAGCTAAAGCACTCATAGAATCAACAGCCGTCTTACCGATCTGTTCGTTTTTGTGCCTTTGAATAAGTTGGGCAAACCGTTGGGCAAATCGCTCCTGTCGCTGTCGAGCAAAGGCCATATCCAGAATTCTGCCCGCTATGGAGGTGCTTCGTTTGAACTTTTCGGCGAATAGCTCCGCATCACCCGGATAGTGTAGTTCAAAGGCAATTGCCCCTATCGCTTTGCCAGCGGATAAAATAGGCACTAACTTGGTCCGGTTGAGTGCAAAGTCAACATTTATCTGCTCGAACAGCCAACTAATATGATCGTGAGCATCCAACATTGCGAAATCATTTGTTATTTGTCTTGGTATTACTTCTGCGCCCTCAGGGATTTCCAATATGATTCTTTCGCTGTGTGAGAGGCTTTCAACGACTACGGTTTCGAGCAATTGTCGCATTTGAGGTGGAACAATATACAAACACACAGCACCGGTTTGATAAAACCTCTGCCAGCGCGAAGCGAACCGCTCTGCAATATCCATAGCTGTCGCTGCCGAATCTGTACCTAGAAGAAAATCTACAGTGAAATCCAAATCAGCCGATGCTGTCCGTAAACACCGGTTCTCGCGGGACAGATCTGTCTGTTTTTGGGCGAATTCCGCTGCGGCACTATGCACGATCTCACAATAGCGTTTTGTCGCATTTGGTAAATCCAGAGCCAGAACTCTCGCCTTTTTCTTAACCGTTTCCGCAAGGCCCTGACCGATTTGGTCTAATTGCCCCGGCTCGATTTGAAGAGAGTGTGCAATTTCACCTATAGGTTCTGGTGCATCGTAGCTGCCGGATTGGCCGATGCTAAGCTGTCGAGCTATGGAATCGGCTGACTGAACAATCTGAGCTATTCTTGCTTCGGGTATGGTCTGTGAAATTGTCGCAGTTTGGCTATGGTGTAGCCATACAGCAAGTTCAATTGGCTCCGGAAAGTGCCATTTTTGGGCTAGGCTTTTGCCCAGTAACGTGTGGTCGGTGCCAAAGTGCCTTTGTTCGACCGTGCACAGATCGAGGTGGGCCGATTCCGCCTTTTCTACAATGCGTGCAAAGGCTTTGGGCATGACCTCATTTAACGCAAGTTTTCCTATATCATGTAACAGACCAGCCAAATAAACCAGTCGCGGGTCTATGGCAGGTGAGACGATCTTGGCGATGTCGGCGGCACAACAGGCCACAGCAAGGCTGTGCAGTATAAGATCTTCTCTCGACAGAACGGCTCGCCAATCAGCTTGGCGATCAAACTCGATGTCTATAGCCACTTCAACAGATAATAGAGCATCGCGCACTAAATCACTGGGCAGCCTGCCCAACGCTCGGGACAGCGAAAACTGCTCATCAGATATGTTTACGCCCTCTTGGTACATAAGGCTGAGAACTTTGGCAAAAAGAGCCGGCTCGGACTCGATAATCTCAACCAACGAAGAAGACGAAGTTTGTGTCTGTGTGAACCTGGAAAACAATTGAACTGCAAAGCAAGGCAAAATAGAAAGCGAATTCAACCTGCCGATAGCAAGTTCTACCTGTTGAGTGACGATTGTATCGTTGACTTTTTCCACCCTATGGTTTGCCTTATATCTTTGCGGTTTTAATTATCCTTTTAGCGCTTCTCCTGAAGTCTTGTTCTGCTGTCGCTACTCAATATCAATATGAGGTTTGACATGCGTTGGTCCATTAGTAATAGAACAGCATGATATCCAGATTGAATTTGGCTCTGTTGAAAACCTAAAAAACTGTCATTCCGAGCGAGCTCCCCCTCTTGCTTTCGCCTGCCTCCGCGTCTCTCGACGCGAGTCGAGGCGGCAGGCAAG
>CAYSPM010000213.1:0-2608 GCA_964432925.1 uncultured Pirellulales bacterium
AAGTAAAGAGAATAAGGAGAATAGACACTATGGCAGCAAAAATCTACTACGAGCAAGATGCTCCGATCGATCCTTTGAAGGGCAAGAAGGTTGCGGTGATCGGTTACGGTAGCCAGGGTCATGCGCACAGCTTGAATTTGCACGATAATGGGGTCGAGGTGGCGGTTGCTGAGCTGGAAGGAACGGACAACTTTAAGTTGGCCGTCAAACATGGTTTTAAGCCGACTGATATAAAAACAGCGATGAAAGGAGCGACTCTGATTATTGTTACTGTGCCAGACGAAGTCCAGGCAGATATCTATGAGAAAGAAATTGGTCCGAATCTGACAGCCAGCCAGACACTCGGTTTCTGTCACGGTTTTAATATTCACTTCAAGTACATTGTTCCGCCGAAGGATGTTAACGTTGTTATGATCGCGCCCAAAGGGCCGGGGCATTTGGTCCGAAGTCAGTTCGAAGGTGGCGGTGGTGTGCCGAATCTTGTGGCTATACAGCAGGACGCTACCGGCGATGCCAGGCAAATCGCGCTCGCCTGGGCAAACGGCATCGGCGGTGCGCGGGCAGGTATTATCGAAACTACGTTCAAAGAGGAAACAGAGACAGACCTGTTTGGTGAGCAGTGTGTACTCTGTGGTGGACTGACATCGCTGGTTAAAGCCGGCTTTGAAACGCTCGTCGAGGCAGGCTATCAGCCTGAAATAGCTTATTTTGAGTGCCTTCACGAGGTCAAACTCATAGTAGACCTTATGTTCCAGGGTGGACTCAGCTATATGAGATACAGCATATCTAACACGGCTGAGTACGGTGACCTGACGCGCGGGCCGAGAATCATACCGGAACAAACAAAAGCCGAAATGAAAAAGATACTTTCGGAGATTACTTCCGGCGAGTTTCCTAAAGAATGGGTTAATGAGTATCGATCAGGGCTCAAGAAATTCAAGGAATTGTACGAAAAAGACTATAATTGCCAGCTCGAAGTCGTTGGCCGAGAGCTGCGCAAGATGATGAAGTGGATCGACGCAAAAGAGGTATAGAGATCGGCAAGCAACAGCCAGCTTTTTCATCAATCCGGTTTGGATTCACGGACCGATTGATCGGAAGGAGAAAGCAGTATGGTAGAAGTGAACAAAGGCTTCGGAGCTGTGCTAATTGTGGTTTTTGGGTTTACGCTTTTGGCCATTATTGGGGTGACTTTATGTAGTTGTTCTGCTCTTGGATATATTCCGCCGGAAAGGCTTTCATATAAGGAGCTCTCGGCCCCTTATGCACGGACACAATTGAAGATCAGCAACACGCTCGACGTACTGGGAAAGATTCGGTCACCGGAGAGTGTGTGGCACCAAAGGTTCGTGGCAAGGCAGTTGCTCAGCCAAAGCGACACCGTAGTTGCTTCCTCAGGCAAAAGCAAAGATGGACACAAGACGTGGCTCAACATGTTCGCGTTCGATGAGCACACGATGACTGCCACACGGAAGTGCTTCTTTTGTGTAGATGAAAAGGCCGTGATAACGCCGACGAAGCCCAGGCGTTATCTAATTCCACCCCGACATGGCTTGATAATTGACTGCCAAGTAGTGTTGGAGTCGGAAATGCTTGCAAAGCCGTACTCAACTGAAGAGGCACGACGCATTGAGATACTGAAAAATGTTGCGCAGACTTTACGCATGGATATGGATGAACTAGCCGGTGACGTAGTCAAAGATGACCAGGCGGGAGATATGCTGGCTATTGCGGCGATGATGATAAATCAAGTGTTTGAAGCGGTACTACTTGAGCTGGACAGGTCACCTGGGGCAGCAGCCAGCCTCAGCGACGAACAGGGTATTAGCTTCAGCCACATAACTTTCGACAAGGGCAGGATTCAAATGGTCGTGAACAACGATATCGTCGCAGTCAAAATCAGAATGGGCTATCCAATGCTGTAACCATCTGGAGTAGACTTGGGGGTGTATTGTAAGTTCACGG
Organism: uncultured Pirellulales bacterium; assembly: GCA_964432925.1. GTDB lineage: Bacteria > Planctomycetota > Phycisphaerae > Sedimentisphaerales > Anaerobacaceae > CAYNTC01. The sequence goes on from CAYSPM010000213.1 coordinate 1,966, forward strand.
TTGTGCAGAACTGAGATACATCGAGAAATACGAGTAAAAGAGAGTGGGTCTATAAGCCGAGTTCTGTGTCCCCACACCTACTTTGAGGTTCCTTTGCCAGATCAGCAAATCGAGCTTAGTTGCAGCGCTGACGATAAATGCTGAGATTTACCTTAGAATCTCAAAGTAGATGCGGGGTAGCGGTCATTTATCTCGACCAACTGTTACCAGTTGGCTCTAGCGACCTACCTGCCGACCGAACAACTTTTCAGTTGTTCGTCCCCGGGCCGGGTTATGGCAATAGCCGGTCGGCTGCTTGGTCTTGCAGGCGGTGGGGTTTACCCTGCCGGCGACGTCACCGCCGCCGCGGTGCGCTCTTACCACACCATTTCACCTTTGCCTGTGCCCCAGAACTGGGGCCATCGGCTGTGTCTTTTCTGTGGCACTTTCCCTGGAGTCGCCCCCGGTGGCCGTTAGCCACCACCGTGCCCTGTCCTGCTCGGACTTTCCTCCCCGCACCTATTTTGGTTAAATGGTGATTGGTTCGATGGTTTAATCGTTACCAGTTACCAATCACCAATTACAAAATGCGGGGCGACCGCCCGACCCACTCTCTTCATTAGCCTCTTGGCACAAAGTTTCAGAGGAACACAGGCACAAAGTG
>CAYSPM010000214.1:0-2580 GCA_964432925.1 uncultured Pirellulales bacterium
TTGTTCCCCCAAGAACCGAGAAGAACGAACAAATAAGCCCATATCTCAGTGAACGTTTTGGCTTGCCCAGGCAAAGACCTATGACCATAACATCCGCAGGAATTGGCACACAGATCGGCTCAGTCAAAGCAAGCACGATAAGTGCCACGATGCCGAAACGTGTATCCGCCCAGTGCACCACCCAATTATATAACCTTCTGTGCCAGTGCCACCAGACAACGGACTTGTTGATCGTGGCTCGTGACTTGTCACTCGTATCTCGTGGTTCCGCCGTTAGGCGTCCTGTGGAGTCACTCGATTTGTAGTTCAGCATATCTTCATTCGGCATTCAGCTTTCCTTCATTGCCGCAGATTTCCAGATAGGCCCGGCTTATCGTCATTTGAGCTCTGAGGAGATTTCGGCTGGGAAGTATCGTTCTGTTCGGACGGGAATTTTATGATATTTGTCCCGGTACCGAATTCCAGCTCCGCTTCTTGCTCATCAGCGGGAATGTAAGGTATCAGTCCAAGCCGGTACGCCTCTTCTTGAGCCTCTCGCGGGGCAGCACGGATATCCATGATAAGTCCATTAACCTTCAGCATCCAGATGAGCGGATTGTCCTTGAGCAAGCTGGCTAAACACCACTGTGGGTCTAATTGTATCATATCAAGCTCATCGCGGATAATCTTTGACTTTGTCATCATAGTGCCGACAGAGACACCGAATCCTGCCGCAAGTTCGGTCGTAGTCATATAAGGATTCCGAGATGGGTCGCTAAGAAAGTTCACCCAGCCAAGAGCATGCATAATTCCGCTGGCCCAACTTGCCGGCTTGCCGCTCTCCAACGGCAGCTCAATGTCAAGTAGAGCGCCTATCATATCCTCACAAAGCTCGCGATATTCCTCATTTAGATGTTCCTCGCAGAACGCGTCGGTAAGCTCACCGATCCGGTCAGCCGCCTTAAAGGCTTTATCATGTGCGTCTCTGCCTACTTGTTTATTCGGCTTCCTGTTTCGTTTTGTCTTTTTTATTTTTTTCATTTGTAAACCTCCCTGAGGATTCTCTCGCCTGCTGCCACCTCAAGCAGTCATCGCCACTAGCAAACCTATATGAATGTTCCAATAGTCAATTTTAAATAATCATTAATCAATAATCATTTATCATTAGAAAACTTCCCTGCCGGCCCACCAGCGGTAAATAATACCGCAAACCGCGTCACCAATGCACCCAAAAGAACATATCCCAAAATCACCTGGAGACTAAGCAATATATGCCCCCAGATACTGTGGGCATTTGCGTACATATCGCCGAATCCAAGTGTTGTCATCGTAACCACAGAAAAATAAATAGGCCGAAGCAAAAGCAATAAAAAATAATGCCATAATGGCAAGTGTTCTTCCACTATCAAATTACTAACAATCCCAGGTGGACACCAGTACGCACAATTCGCATAGACTGAAGCAAACAGCAACGAAAAAATAAGAAACGTTCCAATAATCCGCCAGGTTTTAAGTCCATAATCACTCATCAACCAAAAAGGTTTGACAACCCATTTTATTTTTGGATGCTCCTTATACCACTCCTCCCATCTCAGGCGTCTGATGTTATATTCAAACAATTGTTTTGCGCCAGGTTCTACACGTGCGCTATCAAGACCGACACCTGTGAAGTTAGTGAATCGGTCGAATGCATCTGGTGCAATGAGCGTAGAACCATCCACAATCGCCAATTCGAAATTCGCGCCTTGCAGATTGGCTTTCCCAAGGTTGGCCTTTTCCAGATTGGCTTCTTCAAGGAAGGCCTCTTGCAGATTGGCGCGCATAAGATTGGCTTCTTGAAGATTGGCTCCCGCAAGGTCGGCCTTTTGCAGATTGGCGCGCATAAGATTGGCTTCTTGAAGATTGGCTATCATAAGGTCGGCCTTTTGCAGATCGGCTCTCCAAAGTTTGGCCTTTTCCAGAATGGCTTTCCAAAGGTTGGCCCTTTGCAGATTGGCTTCCCAAAGGTTGGCCCTTTGCAGATTGGCTTCTCCAAGGTAGGCCTTTTGCAGATTGCCTCCCGCAAGGAAGGCCTTTTGCAGATTGGCTCTACTAAGGTCGGCCTCTTGCAGATTGGCTCCTATAAGGTAAGCTTCTCCGAGGTCGGCACCTTCCAGTAGAATCTTTTCCTTTGGATGTTTTTTACGCCACTCGTTCCACTCGGTTATGTCCTTCTTTTCTGAGCAGCGTTTGAGTATTTCGTATTGTTCTTGGCTGAACCGCCGTTTTTCATCCTTCTCGTTTTCTTTTTTGGATTCCAATTCGTCCATTTATCTTTCCCTGTCTTATTCGTCTGCTCAGTAGGGTGGGCTTCAGCCCACCGATTAGCTTAGCGGATTTCAAATAAACCTCTGGTGGGGCAAGCCCCACCCTACCTATTGTTCTTTGCTAAACTACCGTTGGTCTCGTGGCCTATTCCCTTTTGGTTTTGATTCGCTCATATACGTCATCCATTACTTTGAGGACAAGAACCCCCCGATAAATCGGGGGGCTAAACTACATAGTATTTCCCTCTTCTTGCCCAGAATACGCCTGCCTTGTTATAATGTCAACAAACAAAGT
>CAYSPM010000215.1:0-2560 GCA_964432925.1 uncultured Pirellulales bacterium
CCCACGGCATTTCAAACTACATCTTAATGAAATAAATGAATTAATAAACAAAGAGTAATGGTAGCATAAATCAACCTGTGGCGGATCAAATCATTGAAAATTTATGCCACAGGTACTTGTGCCATAGGTGTCGTGTTGGATATTATTATTCAGGCTTCAAAAGGGTCATCAGCAAACTATTATCTGAAATTACAAAGCCGTCTTTAGGGAGATGAAATCTATGGAACAAACAAAACCTGGCTTGAAAAAATACCCAACAATCGGCGTATGTGGTCTTGATTGTGGCTTATGCCCAAGATACTACACCAAAGGGACATCGAGATGCCCTGGATGTGGTGGCCCTGATTTCTTTAATAAACACCCATCATGTTCTTTCATAACTTGTTGCGTCAAGAAAAAGAATCTTGAAGTTTGTGGTGAATGCTCAGACTTTCCGTGTTATAAATTTAAAACGGATGAAGAATATCAGCAATTAGAGGAATCTTCTTCTTACCCGTCGAATAAAATAGTTATGCTAAATTTAAATTTTATAAAAGAACATGGGATTAAAGAATTTATAGACCAGCAGAAAACGCGAATTAAGTTACTTGAAAGAATGATTGAGAATTTTGATGATGGCAGATCAAGAAGTTTTTTCTGTAAAGCAGCATGCCTGCTTGACTTAACAAGTTTAGAAAGTTCATTAAACAAAGAAATCCAGAAAATCAAAACAGACAATATCAAAATGGATGATACTAAAGTCAAAGCAAAAATTCTTAAGGAAAACCTCAAGAAAATAGCTTTTAAAAAAGGAGTAGAATTAGTTAAGAAAAAGAAATAATCCTAATAATGTAATATTCAATTATAAAAAAGGGCCTAAGTTGTCCCTTGAGCGAATGGCTATAGGCGGGCCTTACATTCAAGTCTTGTGATTTTGGTTACTTTATCTTGAGTTGAAGTTAACTGCGGCCACCGCTCAGTTTTGCGTTCCGTGAGCAATGATGAACAAGGAAGAAGCAAAGTCAGTTCTCAATAATGAACTTGATCGGTTTAGGACGATGTCCCATGAAAACCTCGTTCGTACAGTAGGAGATGTAGTTTATACGACGGGACAAATGGGAAGATCGGGAGAGAAATATCTAATTCAAATCAAGACCAAGTGGAAGAAGCGAAAGAAGAGAATCGTCCGCATTTCTGCTAATATCCGAAATGTAGAGGTATCCCCCCAAGAGTCGCGCAAGTGGAATATTCCAATCCTAAATATAGCTATTTGTCGCGTCTCCATGTCCGGGATATTTACAACGTTCACGCGTGGACCAGATGATTAAATCACAGAACCAGCGGTTCCAAAGGACATCTCATGGCGGAGTCCCTAGGACTGCCACAGGTATTATTATGTTAGATGCACGCAGGAAAAAGGAGAGATACTATGGATATAACTGTCGTTCGAGCTTTCTTCATGTGGTGCACGATTATTAACGGGGCATTGCTGATTCTCTCGTCCTTGATCTGTGCCTTCACTGGTGATTGGGTCTACCGAGCGCACAGCAGATGGTTCCCGCTGTCCAGAGAAGCGTTCAATATAGCAATCTACTCCTTCATCGGATTGTACAAGATATTTTTTATAGTGTTCAATCTCGTCCCTTACCTTGCCCTCTCGGTTGTAGAATAACGGTAACACTCAACTTCGTAGGGTGGGGCTTGCCCCACCATGATTTAATAAGCCTGAAGCTTATTAATCGGGGGCTAACTCGTGCCCTAGGTACTTGTGCTACCTGGTGAGCCTAATACTCCACCCCTATCCGCTACCCGCTGTACGCTCTACGCTAAATGATAAACGCTGTACGCTGTTTCTATATTGACATTTTATCTCCGCTAAATTAAATTACTAACAAGTTTATACGTATCAGGCGTAAAGCGTTGTATAGTTCTCCGCAAGTCCAAAAGACAACTTACGGCGGAGTCCATAGGACTATCACAGGTATTATTATGTTGGCCCGGAAGATAAAGGTTAAAACTCGATGACGTATGAATCTGTCGACGCTCTTCAGCACGCACTGACGCGAGACGTATTTCATTATGCTAAAGATGCGAAGAAGGCCGCTGGCCGCGCACTGGGCACGCTGGTCGAGATCATCACCTTCTACCTCATCAAGAGTTGGGGATACGAGAAGCACACAGCAATTGAGAGGCGTCTCCCGGAGTATGCGAATCCAGAAATCACGCACAACGTCGAGTTCAGTCTACACCCATCGTATGAACTAGTCTCCTTCCAGATTCCACAGTCTGAACTTCCTTTGACATCAAGGAAGCTTGCCAAGCATATTTCTTCCGCCGACTGGACGGTGGACGACTCGAAAACAACACAACTACTCACTTCTGATCAAATCCTTCGGAATGCGTGCGTCCTGTACGAAAATGGTGCACGAGTGATCATCGCTTACCTTGGAAAGGTGACTAAGACCGCCTACCAAGTCTCTGTGCATCAACTTACCCCTCACCCTTTCGCCGTTCTCGAATGCAAGCGGGTCGGCGTTGAGGAAGGCGTCAAGAAAGGTCCACAGACAATAGAGAAAGCCAA
>CAYSPM010000216.1:0-2540 GCA_964432925.1 uncultured Pirellulales bacterium
CGCTATAGAACCCTCACCTGTATCGACCTCAGTGGTTGCCGCTCCGGCTGAACTCCGATACATCCACTCAATTCTGCCACTTGGCGCACCGATCATATCCACCTGTAAGTCAAGTGCTGCCAGGCCGGAACGTATCATCACGCCGGCTTTAGCCCAATCATCGGTGTATTGTATGCTTTCAATCTTTGCTGTGATTGAGCCGTCTCCTTCGAGAAGCTTGTAGGCATAGCGGAACTCATCGGTCGTATCGTAGATATCCGCACCCATACCGCTCATCAGGATATTGCCAGCCGACAAATCTACGAAGGCCTGTGGATCACCCCAGAAGAAAAATGTTAGCATCTGGGCGCCTTCTGCGGTCCAATCCCGCGGAGCGATAAAAGTACGCGTGGTCTCTGAATATGTTGCGCTGCCGGTGTTGTTATAACCAAACGGCATAGACTGGGCGCCACCGTGAACATTATCTTGCTCGGCAAAAGGTGCCGTGCTGTAACCTACCTGCGAGCCGTTTTCGGCAATTTGCCAGCCATCTGCCCATGCGTCAAATATCCTATCCGGATCAGTGTCATTATAGTCTTCAAAGTCGTCCACAACAGAGTATTCTATTGTGGAAAAGCTCCATGTATCGCCCACCCATAATGCAGGGCTTTCGGCACTATTGACCTCATTAATTTTCCAATAGTAGGTCTGGCCTAGTTCAAGGGACGGCGGAGCATAGCCGGCCTCGCACTCGCCAGCAGGTACACTTTCAGAGGCGATAGTGCCCTCTGTCACGGCTTGTTCAATAGCGCTAAAGTATATTTCGTGCGTATCTGCCTCTCTTCCCGCTCGCCAGCTAAGCACAGAATCCAAACTAACGTCTGTCTCATTGATATCCGGCTCAGGATACCTTGCACGGACCGGCTTGTATAAGAACCGCACTTCGCTCAAACTAAATTGGGCCGCTCCGCCCCAGTTACTGTTAGCGGTAATCCTGACATACTTTGCTACTGCGCCGTTAAAAGCGATTGGGGCATTGTGAGTATAATCATCCAAGCCGGGCGCCCTAGCGAATTCATGTACGCCATCCAATTGCGTCCAGTCATTGGCGTCGATCGAATACTCGATCGTAACTTCCTTCAGCCCCAAACCAATAAAAGGCTCAATTGCCATATTAGAGTTCCACACCAACATCTCCTGCAGTTTATAACTGCGATCGAACTCATATTGTATCCAGCTCGGCTGAGGACCGGTGCCACTACTTACCCACATATCTGTAGAGTTTGTCGAGTGCTGGTCACTATCGTTGAGTCCGGAGCCATCGATAGTTTTTTCAGGCCCCATAGTTGCACTTTGCGAGCTGGAAGCTGTGGCAGTTATATTCATAATCGGATAAACAAGAGGCTCGACCGTAAAGCTCCAGATTTCACCTGGATATATCGTTGAGTCAGGCGGGGCATTAACCTCATCGACCCGCCAGTAATAGGTCTGGCCGTATGCCAGAAGCCCGGCTGGCCCGCCCTGAGCGAGGTCGAAGGGATCATAGCTGGTATCATTCTGATCTTGACTGACCAGTAAACCCAGGGGATCATTGGCTCTGCCGGCACTGTTGACATCGTCAAAGTTGCTGCCGAAATACACATCATGTGTGGCAGCATACTCTCCCGGCGTCCAGACAAGAATTACATCTCGGCAAATATCGTCGACCTCATTTTCAGGGTACGGCACAGATGCACGTCCTGGCTCTTCACCGCCCAGCATGACAATCTGAATCTCCTCTTCTGTTAACGCCCGGTCATAAACACGTACATCATCGATCAGACCATCCCAATGGCGTCCTGTTGATTCTGGGTTCTCACTAATAAGCACGTCCGTAGAAGCGGTACCTATAGGCTCAGTAGTGGAGGTGCTCGCATCAAGCACTCCGTCAAAATATACGTTGATGTTTGTACCATCAAACGTTCCGCAGGCGTGATGCCATTCGTCGTAGCCAACCACAGTGACTCCATCGACCGAATAGGTATCGGGTGCCTGCCACCAAGTGATACCAAAGTGAAACCTCGGATCCAAGTTCACGTTGCTAAGCCTCCAGGCATTCTCACCCTTTGCTACAATGACCCTCCAATCGCCCTGGATCGACCTAATAGTAACCCATGCGCAGACCGTAATCTCATCCATGTCACCCAGGATCGAGGCATTCCCACAGTTGACATAGTCACCACTACCATCACAATCCAACGCACCATTGATTTGGCCTTGCACCCACTGCGGATCACCCAAGACGGTACCGTCATTACCATTGCCGGACGAGTCAACAGCAATAGTGCCAGATGTCTCATCAAGCTTCCACAAACCGACAAGACTCGGGTCAGCACCTTCGGCTATGCCCGCCAAAATGAAACATAGCGCCAAAACAAAAGATGCCAAATAATTCATCTTTCTACACATAATAGTCCTCCTTCAAAATCACTGTGAAATAACTTTCTTATTCTTCTCTTGGATAGAATCTGTGCCCACGCAGCACAATTTTTTTTGATCGGCCAGTACCTCCTTCCTTCAAG
>CAYSPM010000217.1:0-2538 GCA_964432925.1 uncultured Pirellulales bacterium
GAGCAGTTGAATCTGACACTCGAAGAGGTCGGCAGTCGCATTGGATTCTCCAAGCCTTACCTGTCTACTATTGAAACCGGCAAGGTGAAGAACCCTCCAAGCGATGAACTGCTGTCAAAGCTTGAAAAGATCCTGCAGTTCGAATCAGGTTTACTCATGCACATCGCCCACATGGAACGTCTTCCGTCGGATATACGCCATGAATATGAATCAGTCGAGGCTGAGAACCAAAGATGGCGCAAGTTCATCAAGAACATAATTGATGGAAAAGCCGATGCAAATCAGCTTGACCAGCTTCTTACTGAAAGTGACTTGGTTACTGAACAGGACACAGGCCCGCTGGCTGCAGGTCGACTTGTGCCTGTGATAAATAAGGTGGTAGCTGGTTATCCAGCAGACTTCAATGATTTGGATTACCCTGTGGGTATAGCAGATGATTATGTCCGTTGTCCGGACGTACACGATCCGAATGCCTTTGCTGTGCGAGTCGTAGGTGACTCGATGGAGCCAAAGTTCCGCGAGGGTGATATAGTGATTTTTTCACCGGTGGCCGAGGTATGCAACGGTGACGATTGCTTTATTCGCTTTTCAATGCCGCACGAAACAACGTTCAAGCGCGTGTTCTTCGAGCCGGACAACAAAGTACGACTACAACCGCGAAATGATAATTACCCTCCTACGATTGTCGATGGCAAACGCATTAACGGCCTGTACCGAGCTATTATAAAGTACGAAAGACTGTAGTTTAGCAGTAGCCGAAACGGCTACTTTTAATAAAAATAAGTGTCATCGTGCCAACGATGGTTAAACGATTTTTTGGCCAGCGATGGCTAAGACTAAGGCGAAAACTTTTGCGGCACCGGCCTGCTTTAGTGTTTTTGCGCACTCGTTTAACGTTGCCCCGGTCGTCTTTATATCATCCACAAGGCATATCTTTCGACCAGTAAAATTGTGACCCTGTCGGACGGCAAAAGCACCTGCAACATTTGCTGCACGTTTAGCTTCACGAGTCTTGAATCTGTCGAACGACGTCTGATATTTCGTCCACCGAACTCGCACAAGGTCGGTATTTATTCTGGCTCTCGAATGCTCCAGTCTCTTTGATAGAATTAGCGATTGATTATAACCCCGCTTCAACCTCCTCAACCAGTGAAGAGGTACAGGAACAAACAGCTCTACGTCATCATAGAATCCACTTCCCTGAAGTGCGGAATTGGCTAAAAAACCCAGCTTATGGTCAAGTTCGGTATGTCCACACTTAAAGGCCAACACCATTTTCTTCAGAGCATCCTCATACACACCCGCCCGTGCGATTCGATCAAAATAAAATTCCCGTCCCTGACAATCAGGACAAGCACCATCAAGCAGACCATATACGCTTGTATCTTTACCACAACGTGGGCAATAGTCGCCACCTGTGCAGGTTCTTAGTTTGCCCCAACAATCTGAGCACAGGTCTTTGTCGGTCTCACAAATACTTTCCCGGCAATTAACACAGACGGCAGGCCAAAAGAGATGATTCATACTTTGCCAGGTAAAAGTAGCAGCCTGTTTTAGTCTCGTTGTATTCACGCCTTTCATTATATAAGACACTACGCGGAGCGGTCAAACTGCACGCAGCTAACTGAATAAGCACCGCCAAACGATCCTACTGTAAATCGAACAGCGTATTATCCAGAGGCTCAAGCCAACCTAATTTCATATCTGTTGAATCGACCTCATAGACATTTTTGCTATTAAATTTCGCCATCTGACGAGAATCAATATGCCCATCAGCCCAGCCGATATTTGCACGACTCTTATGGCGGAAATGAATGGACGGCGACATATAAAAGCTCGTTATAACTTGCCCATTGTAGACAGTAAAAGGCGGCTCAGCAAAAGAGTATTCGATTAAAGATCGCCCGTCATTAGACATTGCTGTATCAGCAAACATCAGCGTTTCACCTGGTATAGCAATCTCTGTCACATGAGTTGTCTGGGTATAGACATAGCTGAGTTCTTCAAGGCTGTTAATACGAGTTTGCCACAGCCGGCTGCCGATATAAGTCATATTATAACCGTAGCCTCCGCAGCCCTGCTCAAAGTTATCGTTCCACTGTTGACCTTGTACAAAATCAAGACTCTGGGGACATTCTTTGACTTTTCCATCAGTTAGATAAGCAGCCAAAGGTCCCTTCAATGGATCAAACGCTTCGTCGGGATTGCTACGGACGCCGTGCCAGCGGTATTTGCCTCCCCTTTCTGAAGTAATATCCGGGGCCGCCGGCACATAATGGCCATCGTTTTCGATGGCATATCCGGCGTTAGCCAGAAAAAGTTGGCGAAGATTAGATTCGCAAACCACACGACAGGCTTGTGACCTGGTTAGAGCCAAAGCTGGTAGCAGTATAGCCATCAATAACGCAAGAAGCGAAATTACTATCAGCAGCTCAATCAAACTAAAAGCTCTTTTCTTTTCAGTAAACATAAGTTTCAAACGTAGGGTGGGCTTTAGCCCACCAATAAAGCCATGGTGGGGCATCCATTCTCCTCCCC
>CAYSPM010000218.1:0-2501 GCA_964432925.1 uncultured Pirellulales bacterium
AGTGGGAAAGGACCTTCGACGCAACGAAAGATGCTATAATCCTGATCGATAGTCAATTCAAGATTGTTCAGGCTAATCTTGCGGCGTCACATTTTTTTGGCAAGCCGCTTGACGAGATAGTCGGCAATACCTGTTGGAAGTTGGTTCATGCTACAGAACAGCCGCCGGAGAATTGCCCGCTTAAAGCGGCACAGAGTACAAAGAAGCACGAGGAGATGGAGCTACAAATACCCGAAAAAGACCTCTGGATAGAGGTCTCAGTCGATCCGATAGTCAATGAGCAAGGCCAGCTAACAAGCGCCGTTCATATCATAAGAGACATCACCGAGCGCAAGCGGGCGGAGGAGGAGCTAAGAAGGACTCAAAAAGAACAAGAGTCCATTCTGACCACTATGTCGGAACACGTAGTATATCGAGACATGGAAATGAGGATTTTATGGGCGAACAGGGCCGCAAGCGAATCGGTTGGTTTGGCTCCTGAGCAATTGGTGGGACGCTATTGCTATGAAATATGGCATCAACGCAGGAATCCATGCTCGGTGTGTCCGGCGAAGGAAGTAATTAAAAGCGGTAAAAGAGAGGAAATGGAAGTAACTACTCCTGATGGGAGGATTTGGTTTATACGCGCATATCCTGTTAAAAATGCAAACGGAGAAATAATAGGTATAGCTAACACGACGCTAGAAATAACCGAGCGCAAGCGGGCGGAGGAAGAGTTGAACCGCCTATCTAACGCTGTGAGGATGTCCACGGATGCTATAGTAATCGGCGACTTGGAGGCAAAGATAATAGATGTCAATGAGGCAACTTTAAGAATGTACGGCACCGATGACAAAGGGGACTTTGTTGGAAAGAATTCTTTTGATCTCATTGCTCCCGAAGACCGAGAGAAAGCGTTTATAGGTATGGAAGAAACGCTGGCGAACGGATACACCGAAGGTCGCGAGTATCATATTATCATCAAGGACGGCAGCGAGATTCCTGTGGAGATGAACACAGCTCTCATGAAAGATGAGGATGGCATACCGATAGGATTTGTGGGTGTGAGCAGAGACATCACCGAGCGCAAAAGGGCCGAGCAGGCGCTGCGGGAAAGCGAAAAGAAATATAAAGATCTCTTTGAGAATGCACGAGAGGCGATAGTAACGGTTGATCTGGATGGAAAAATTACTGAAGTGAATAAGTTGATCGAAGAATATGGCTTTAAAAAAAAGGAATTGATCGGGAAAATTTTGTTTGACTTCATTCCCGAGTATGACAAGGCCAGATCAGTTAGTGACTTTGAGCTTTTAGTTGGTGGTGTTCCAGTCAAAGGTGAGATGGACGTAATTACTACCAAAGGAATTTTCACCGTAGAGTACGGAGATAATCCAATAGTACGGAGAGGAAAAGTAGTTGGTGTACAGATAATTTTGACAGACATCACTAAACGCAAGCGGGCGGAACAATTACTACGGAAAGAGCGAGACAAAGCTCAAAAATACCTCGATGTTGCAGCGGTTATGATGGTGGCGATCGACTCTGAGCAAAGAGTAGGGTTAATAAACAGAAAAGGCTGTGAGATATTGGGCTACAGTGAGGATGAAATTCTCGGTAAGAACTGGTTTGTTAATTTTCTGCCTAAAAGAATAAAAGACCAGGTAAGAGAAATCTTCAAGAAGGTGATGGTTGGAGAAAATGAAAGCCAGGAATATTATGAAAATCCTATTTTGACCAAGAACGGTGACGAAAGACTAATAGCCTGGCACAATACAATATTAAGAGATGACAAGGGGCAAGTCATCGCCGCTCTTAGTTCTGGAGAAGACATTACTGAGCGCAAGCGGGCAGAGCAAAAGCTCCTTGATGATCAGGCAAAACTTAAGTCTTTGGCTTCTGAATTAACGCTCGCTGAGGAGTGTGGAAGGCATCGTGTTGCGACCGCGCTGCATGACCAAATCAGCCAAGCCTTGGTGATTTCGAAAATGAAGCTGGAGCAACTTCGAAAATCCAGACTTGGAGAGGAACTTGTAGAAGGATTGGACGAGGTTTGCAAAACTCTTGATACGACAATCGCCGCCACAAGGTCGCTGACGTTTGATTTGAGCTCGCCAGTATTGTATGAGCTGGGTTTTGAGACTGCTGTAGCGGAATGGCTCACCGAACAAATCCAGAAGCGTTATAGTATACGAACTGAATTTGAAGATGATGGCCAGCCGAAACCGTTGGAGGACGACATCCGGGTGCTTCTGTTCCGGGACGTACGTGAGTTGCTTATTAATGTTGTCAAACATGCAAATGCTCGTAAAGTGAGAGTTTCTATCAGCAGAGCTAACAATCAGATGTGTGTTGTTGTTGAAGATGATGGTGTTGGATTTGACCCTTCCGAAGTCGCCTCAAGAACAGGCCCAACGGCCGGGTTTGGCCTTTTTAGTATTCGAGAGCGCCTTGAAGAATTAGGAGGACACCTCGAAATAGAATCCACAATGGGCCAGGGTAGTAAAATTACAATGATAGCGCCA